>JBDTIQ010000074.1:0-3028 GCA_039936335.1 Chthoniobacterales bacterium | reverse complement strand
GCTCAGAATGACAGGTTTTGGGATAGCCTCTAACTAATAGGTCTCGACCGGCGACCGCTTCCCGTCTTCCGGACTGCGCGCGGCTGCTTCTTCCGCCCCGAGAACTGCGACGCGCAGGTTCCAGATCTCTTCGTTCAAACCAGCGAACGCCGATTCCGAAAACTCGGTCGTTGCTGGAAAGTTGTTCTTGAACTGCTTGATGTTGCCCAACGCGCGATCGAGTTGCCCGCGTGGAAGTGTTTCGAGGTAGCCGAGTGCCTCTTCGATCATCGGCACCCGATGGCAAATCATCGCGAGATCGTTCCCGGCACCGATCGCGCGTCGGATGGTTTCTTCGAAGCCGTATTCATCCAGGATTGCACCCATGTCGAGGTCGTCGGTCATTACAAGTCCGTGGAAACCAAGCTCGCCGCGCAGGAGCTCCGTCACGATCTTGCGGGAGAGCGATGCGGCAACTCTCTCGTTCTCCAGCGACGGATACCAGCCATGGCAGATCATCATGCTGTCCACTTGCGTCGCGAGCGCGCGAAAAACCGCGAGCTCATTCGCGTCCAGCTCTTCGCGGGAGCGTCGGATCACAGGTAAATCGTGGTGCGCATCGACGGTCGCCGCGGAATAACCGGGAAAGTGTTTCCCGCAGCTCGCGATGCCTTGCGCGCGCATCCCTTCGTTGAAGGCGCCTGCCAGCCTAACGACTTCTTCTACGTCCTTCCCGTAGCAGCGACCGCGCAGCGAGTTGTCGGCGTCGTCGTCGAAAGAAATGTCGAGCACCGGACAGAGATCGAGATTGAAGCCGAAGAGCCGCAGCAAGCGGCCGGTCATGTCGCCATGCTGCCTAACGAGTGCGACGTCGCCTTTCTCGCGCAGTTGCTGCGCATTCGGCGGCTCCTCGCCGATCAGGCGCAACCGCGAGACGCGGCCGCCTTCCTGATCGATCGTGATGATCGGCGGCACCGCGCTGAGATCGCGCAGGTCGTCGATGAGCTTTCGCAGTTGCGGCGCGCTCTCGATGTTGCGCCCGAAGAGGATGTAGCCGCCCGGCTGCACCTTGCGAAAAAGCGCGGCGGTCTCGGCGTCAAGGTGTTTGCCGGGAATTCCGGTAAGGATCAGTTGACCGGGTGCAGCGCTCTCCATAGCCTCGCAAGCTAAGTGGAATGAGCAGCGCCGAAAGCGAAAAACTCCGTGATGGAAGCGATCTCTTAACGAAGAGAGTAGCGTGTCATCCTGATCCCGCCGGCGCGGGAGAAGGATCTCGCAAGCGTCGCTCGGCTTCGCTTTGGCATGCGATGTCGAGAGGCGTTTATGAGATTCTTCGCCGCGCTTCGCCGACTCAGGATGACATCGCTGGTTGGATGGTGGCTGGCGATCGAAAAGGAGCGTGTCATCCTGAGCGAAGTGAAGGACCTCGCACGCGTCGTTCGAGCCCGTTTTGCCTAACGACACCGAAAAAGGCTTGTGAGGTCCTTCGCCGCGCTGCGCCGGCTCAGGCTGACATCGCTGGTTATGCGACGGCTTTTGAGCGAGATCCGTCGCGCGTCCTCGTTGTATTTTGAAAAAAATCGGCATTTTTGGCGGGAGCTTTGACCCGATTCATCACGGGCATCTGATTCTCGCGCGCGAGGCGCTTGAGAGGTTTGCGCTCGATCAGATCGTCTTTATTCCAGCCGCGCAATCGCCGCATAAGCCGGAAAGCACGCCGGCCGACGGAGCGGCGCGCTGGGAGATGATCGAAGCCGCAATCGCACGTGAACCGGCTTTCGCAGCTTCACGCCTGGAGCTCGATCGGCCGGCGCCTTCCTATTCCGTCGAGACAGTCGAGCAACTACGCGAGGAAAATCCCGACACGCAGTTCTACTTCCTCATCGGCGATGACAACCTGGAGAAATTGCCGACCTGGCATCGCTTCGAAGATCTCGCGCCGCTGGTGCAGTTCGTGGTGCTCGATCGGACGGGCGACGCGGCCGCGACTCCTTACCCGGCCATCCGCCGGTTGATCGATATTTCGGCGACGACGATCAGAAAACGGGTTGCCAGCGGGCGCTCCGTTCGGTATCTCGTGCCGGATGCGGTCGAGCAAATCATCCTCCGCGACAAACTTTACCAAGGACCAAAGGAATCGAACCCGAAGAGCTAGCCATACGATGCGCCACCCTCGCGGCTGACAAGAAGGCCGCAGATATCGTGGTCCTCGACCTGCGCGACATTTCCACCTTCACCGATTTCTTTGTCATCTGCTCGGGCACGTCCGAGCCGCAGTTGAAAGCGATCGCCGGCGAAATCGAGGTCCGGCTGCGCGAAGAAGATTCCGTGCGCCCCGCGGCGGTCGATGGTTTTCCGACGAGTCAATGGATCGTGCTCGATTACCTGCAGGTGATCGTGCACATCTTCCACGTCGAGAAGCGCGACTTCTACGCGCTCGAAGATCTTTGGAGCGACGCTCCGCGACTCACGATTCCAAGCGTTACCTCGTAGGGCGGATTTCAGATGAGCCGCGCGCAAGAAGGCGAGCGGAAGCTTCCGGGGAGCGCACGCGCCTCGCGTGCTGGTTTTGGCGCGCTGGCCGAAACGCATTTCTCCTGGCACCGATAAAGTTCATGCCGACGGGGGCGCCGGCATCGGCACGCGAGGCGCGTGCGCTCCCCGGACCGCTACTCGCGCTACACGCGAAAAGGGTTCGTCAGGCAGTCCACGCGCGCGCTGAGGTGATTGTAGGGCGGGCGCTTCGCCTTCCCCGGATATCCATTAGGCTACCGATGCGGTCGCCCGGAGTTCCGCGACGCCTCGCGTCCGCACGACACGGTCCGCACGCTCCCTGATTCGTGAAGCTCATCCCTCCAGCTCAGCGAGAAGCCGCGATCGACCTACGGCTTTTTCGGCGTAGCCGCCGGTGTGGCCGAGGCCGCAGGCTTTAATTTGCTCGGACCGCCAAGCGCACCTGCCGGACGACTCGAGTCGTAGGTCGCCGGTTTGCCCGGTGAGGCAGCCGCAGTTGGCGGTTCGATTGAAAGTAACTCGACATCGAAAACGA
>JBDTIQ010000073.1:0-12283 GCA_039936335.1 Chthoniobacterales bacterium | reverse complement strand
CGCGCTGCCCGACGTGGCGGGGCGACATATTTTGATCCTCGACGACATCCTCGACAGCGGCGTCACGCTGGCTGCGATCGGCGAAAGATTGCGGGCGACGCAACCCTTAAGCGTGAAGGTCTGCGTGCTGCTGCGGAAACAAAAAATCCGGCTCCGGCCGGTGGAAGCCGATTACGTCGGGTTCGAGATCAGCGACGAATTCGTGGTCGGTTACGGGCTCGATTACATGGAGCGTTACCGGAATTTGCCCTGCGTCGGTGTGCTCCGAACGGAGCTGATCGGCGCTGCCTAACGATGCGCGTCGCGGTGCAGTATTTCTCGCAGCTGAAGGAGATCGCCGGCTGCTCCGAGGAAAGCGTCGAGTTGCCGGAAGGCGCGACGATCGACCGGTTGCTCGCGCGGATTTACGAGCTGCATCCGGGCATGGAGAAATGGGATCGCCACCTTCTGCTCGGCGCCGGCGGGGAGTTTGTGGAGCGGGATTACGTAATCCAGCCTAACGACGAGGTTGCGATCATGCCGCCGGTGCAAGGCGGTTGAGGAAAGCTCACGCGTTGAGATGTCGTCCTGAACCGCGCAGACGGTGCAGGATCTCGCAAGCGGCGCTCGGTGTCGTTAGGCGCGACGGAGTCGAGCAACGCTTGTGAGATCCCTCGCTTTGCTCGGGATGACAACCCTCGGCGTCAGCTCCCTTTCACTCGTTAGGCACTTTCGCCGGGACGGTTTTGAATTGCCCGCCGTTGCGCGACGCGAGCTGCAGCAACATCTCGCGCTCGGCCTTTTTCTCTTTCGCGTTCAGGTAATAGATCGTGTGCAGATGCGCCTTTTTCGGGAGCGTCGTCTGGCCTTCCGCGGCGATTTTGTAGAGCTCTTCGGGCGGGATGCTTTTCAATCCGCCGGTCTTCGGATGGTAGGCGGTCGCGTTCCCATCGGTCAGCATGTAGATCGTTTCCGGCTTAAGCGAAAAGGCGAGCTTGAGTGCATAGTCGTGCCGCGTGCCGCCCGGTTTTCCCGGCCCCGGTTTGGCCGATTTGTAATCAATCGCGTCCTGAATGTGCGCGATCGCCGCGGCCTTGTTCGCTTCGGTCGCGGGCACGAGTTGCGGCTTCCAGGCCTGCGCGCTCCCCGCCCAGTGGATGATATCGAAGCGCGTCTGCGGCTTCAGGCTTTGCACGAGCTTGATCGCTTCGTCGCGCACGTTTCGGAAAGCCTGTTCCTTTCCCAGCCTAACGAGTTTGCGCCCGTGCACGTCGCCCGTCCGCGTGAACATCGAATCCGAGACGTCGATCATGATTACGACCGCGTTGCTGATGTCTTTGATTCCGAAAAAGTTAATCGGCACGCCGTTGCCGTTCGCGAAGCCGCCGCCCATCGAAGGCGCGGAGGAGGCGCCGAAGTCGGGACTCGTGCCGCTCGCGCCATCAACGCCGGGGCGGCTTGCGCGGTCTGCATTTCCGGCAACGGCGGCAGCGTGATTTTCGCGACACCGGTCGTGAGGACGCGCTGCGGTACGGTCGGCGGCGCTCTCAAGATTTGCTGTTTGGCCTGGAGCCGGACGCGGTGTTCGATCGCGCGCTCGGCCGGATTTGGCGATTTCGGGCCCGCCCGAAACGTCAGCTTCCGCGTCGCGTGGTAGCGCGAGACGACCCAGACCGTGGCAAAGCCGCCGAGGAGCAGATGGAAAGCGACGACCGCGAAGAGGACCGGCGCGGAAATCCGCCGCACGCGCTTGCGCGTGACAACTCGGGGAGGTGGAGACTCGGTCAATGTTGCCATACCGCGGCCCACAGCTTATGCGGAGCGGCCAGCGGTTGAACAGAAAACGCGACTCGTTAGGCTGCAGGAATCTGCGCGAGCGTCCCGTGGATGGTCTCGAGAAGTTGTTCGCGGGTGAACGGTTTCTCCAAGCGCGCCGCCGCGTCGGGCGCGACTCCGGCGATCTCTTCCGCCGAGAATCCGCTCATCGCGATGAGCGGCGCGGCGGGAAACTGGGCGCGCAAAGTTGTGGAAAGTTCTCTCTCATCTGCGTCGGGCATCATGAGATCGAACACCACGAGATCCGGGGAAAACGCGGTGGCCGCCGCGAGCGCTTCCAATCCATTCGTGACGACGCGGGCGCGGTAGCCGGCCCCTTCCAGCATTTCGCGCATGATCGTGGCGACGGCGATTTCATCGTCGACGATCAGGATGCGCCGCCCGCCGCCGTCGTGCTCGAACTCGTGAGGCGACGCTTCTTTCGCTGTCGTCTCCGCCGCCAGGGCCGGCAAGTAGATGAAGAAAGTGCTGCCTTTTCCCTCTGCGGTCTCGAGATCAAGCGCACCGCCGGAGTTGGCCATGATCATCGCGACGGTGGAAAGCCCGAGGCCGGTGCCGCGTCCCGGCGCCTTCGTGGAATAAAATGGCTCAAAGATTTTCGCCGCGGTCTCGCGCGACATTCCGCTGGCGGTGTCGGTGACGCTGATGCGCACGTAGGAGCCGGGAGGCAACTGGCCGCGGGTCGTGCCTAACGATTCCGGCAGTTCGAGATTGTGTGCCCGGAGCGTGATCTCACCTTTCTTCGCGATCGCGTCGCGCGCGTTGATGGAGAGATTCAGGACGACCTGATGGAGCTGCGTGGGATCGACCTGCACCTGCCAGAGTTCGGCTGGCGCTTCGCTCACGATCCGAATTCGTTTCGGGAAAGTTGCCTGCGCCATTTGCGCGACTTCGTCGAGAATGTGCCGCGGATCGAGCAGAGCGCTCGTGCCGGTCAGCCCGCGGCCGAAGGAAAGAATCTGCCTGACGAGTCCGGCGCCGCGGCGCGTGGAGTTCTCGATCAGTCGGATGAATTCGCGCGCGTCGTCGGTCACGACCTGGTCGCGCAGAAAGTCGCAACCCATGAGGACCGGCGCGAGCACGTTGTTCAGATCGTGCGCGATGCCGCTGGCGAGCAGGCCGATGCCTTCGAGCCGCTGCGCCTGGAGGAGCTGGGCTTGCAGCTCGCGTTTCTCCGTCATGTCGCGCTGCACGGCGACCCAATAATTGATCGTGCTGTCTGGGCTGCGGAGCGGTTCGATGTACCAGTCGATCCAGAATTCCGAGCCATCTTTGCGGTAGTTTATGTCCTCGCCTTCGAAAGATTCGCCGCGAGAAAGCTGGCGGCGGAGGCGGTCGAGCGTCTTCCGGGTCGTCTTCGGACCTTGGAGGAAGCGCGGACTTTTCCCGACCACTTCTTCCGGCAACCAGCCGGTCATTTTCGTGAAGGCCGCGTTGACGTAAACGATCTCCGGGCCCGGTTCGTCGAGCTCCGTGCCGGTAATGACAACCGACTCACGAATCTGCGCGAGCGCCTGCTGTGCGAGCCAGAGCTGATCTTCGGCCGCCTCGCCGGCAACCCCTTTGAGGACATCTTGCACAGCGGAAGGTGGATGAGCCATCGGTTGCTTATCCGCTGTCGGAAGCGGTTGAAGATGCGCCAGCCTGTTCGGCGCTGCGAAGTGCGTCGCGTCCATTACCTGTTTTAAGCAGGAAATGTTCCCCGCTGGCTGGAGCGTCGCTGGCTCCTGTCTTAGTGGCTGGCTCGCAACGCTGGCTCGCCGTGTCTCGGTTCGGCGCCTTCTTGTTCTTCCTCTTCTTTGCCGGGTGGATATTCGTCCGAGACCCGTTTGTTGCTGCAACGCGACAGTGAAAGCGAGGGAAAGGGGGAACCGAATGCTGTGTCTGCGTCTGGTGACGTGCAGTCAGTTCCGTCGCGCGTGCAGCCTAACGAGACAGCGGGCCTTCCGTGGTGCGGCTGCGGCCGCTTGGAGGAAGGCTTACCGCCTGGCTCGGCGGCGCGAGCAGAACGTCGCGGCCGACGAGGTAAAGCAGCACGCAAAGCACCACGAAGGGAATGAGCGCGAGTAGATCGGCGTGCGGCCCGGCGAAAAATGGATTGTGCGCAGTCGCCCAGGCGGTCATTCGATCGCTCGTCGCCGCGAGACTGGGGACGAGGTTCATGAGCGCGATGACGATGCCGGTAATCGCGCTGCCCGCGATGTAGCCCGAAGCGAGCAGAACACCGGAGCTCTTGTCGCCTTCCGCGACCAGCGCGTCCTCCGTCAAATTGTGCTCTTTAAATTTGTGACGACGGAGCCAGCGATCGACCAGCCAGCGGATCATCCCGCCGGCAAAGATGGGAGTGGAAGAAGAGAGCGGCAGATAAACGCCGACCGCGAAGGCGAGCGAAGGAATGCCGCTCATCTCGAGCACGACCGAGATCATCACGCCTAACAACACCAGCGACCACGGCAGCTTGTGACCGAGGATGCCCTTGATGATGTAGGACATGAGCGTCGCTTTGGGCGCGTCGAATTTCGTCACCGTCGAGCCATCGGGCCGCACCTTGTGGGTGCCGTTAATGCCGGGATCGACCAGGTAGATGGCTTCGCGCTGGTTGTTGACGAGGAAGCGCTGCGCGGCGCCGCCGCTCGGATCGGACCGCTGCCAGGAACGATAAAGTTGCGGGTCGAGATTGGCCTGCGCGCCTTTGACGTGTTCCGGCGGACCGAGTTCGGCATCGTTAGGCGCGCGCAGGTCGGACGGGAAGTTGTGCTCGAGCTTGTAAACGACCTCGCCCTTTTCGTTCACCAGGTAATCGCCCGCATTGAGGCCGGGAACGATCGAGTTCACGCCGCCTTTTGCATTGTGCAGCACGCGATAATGGCTGGTCGTGTCGGGTTTCACCTTCCCTTGAAATGGCGGGAGGTTGGCGGCCTGCACGCGTGGCGGGGTCGCGCCTGCTTCGATTTTTTGGAAGGTCGTCGGCGGCACATAGACCGTGTAGGAATTGTTCAGGCCGAGCAGAATTGGGCCGAGGGCCAGAGCAGAAGCGAGGCTGCCGGCAAGAATTGCGATCTGCTGCGACCTAGGCGTTGAGCCGACCAGAAAACCGGTCTTCAAATCCTGCGAGGTCGTGCCGCCATTCGAGGAAGCGATGCAAACGATCGCGCCGATCGAAAGCGCCGTGACGAAATACTTCGGTCCGGTCCAGCCGACGATGAGAAAGACCAGACAAGTGAGGAGCAGCGTGGCCACGGTCATGCCCGAGGTCGGACAGGAGGAAGAGCCGATCTCGCCGGTCAGATGCGAGGAGACCGTGACGAAAAGAAAGCCGATCACGACGATGAGGAGCGCGCCTAACAAGTTCCATTGCAGATGCAATTGCGGCGCGATCATGATCACCAGGAGGAGCGCGATCACTCCGCCGATCACGAACTTCATCGATAAGTCCTGATCGGTCCGCGCCGGTTTGGCGCCAGCTCCCTTCATGCTGCGCAGATCGGCAAAGCCGCTTTTCATCCCGTGCCAGATGAGCGGCAGCGAGCGCACCATGCTGATGATGCCGCCGGCCGCGACTGCCCCGGCGCCGATGTAAAGGACGTAAGCCTCGCGAATATCATCGGGCCCCATTTGGCTGATCGGGATCGTGCCCGGCGCGAGGACCCCCGTGGCCGATTCTCCAAAAAACTTGATCGCGGGAATAAGCACGAGATAGGCAAGCACGCCGCCGCCGCACATAATGGAAGAGATCCGCGGCCCGATGATGTAACCGACGCCTAACAATGCCGGATTGAGTTCCATCGCGATCGAGCCCGCCTTGAAGGGCGCGCCAAAAACCTTCTCGGGAACTTCCTTCCAAGCTTTGAAGGCTTCCATCGCCGTGTAGTAGAGAAAACCGAGCGCGAACCCGCTGAAGATCGTTTTGCCGCCGCCGGCTTCATCGGGAATGCTCTCCACCGCCTGGAGGGATGGGCTCCGTCCGGTTCCCGAATCATCCTCGGACGACACAGCGGGCGGCTCCATTCCTTCGCGCGACGCGGCCGCTTTCAAAACCTCGGCGCAGGCCGTGCCTTCGGGATACTTGAGCAAGCCATGTTGATCGACGATGAGCGCGCGCCGGAGCGGGATCATCATGAGAATGCCTAACAATCCCCCAAGAATGGCGACGAGCATGACGCGGGTAATCTCGAGATCGAAGCCGAGGATCATGATCGCCGGCATCGTCACGCCGAGACCGAAGGCGATCGATTCCCCGGCCGAGCCCGCGGTTTGCACGATGTTGTTCTCCAGAATCGTCGCGTCGCGCATGCCGAGTTTGGAGAACAACCGAAAGAGCGTGATCGAAATCACCGCCACCGGAATCGACGCACTGACGGTGAGACCAACCTTGAGGACAAGGTAGAGCGACGAGGCGCCGAAGATGACGCCGAGCAAAGTGCCAACGATGAGAGGCACCGGCGTCAGCTCCCGCATCCGCGTCGCGGCGGAAATGTAGGGCTTGAAATTCGCCGCGAGCGGATTTCTCGGCTTGTAGCCGACGATGTCGGGCATCTCGTTAGGCGGATTGCGCAGATCGATGTTTGCCATACGGTCTTCTGATTACCTAAGCCGTCGCCTACCGATTAGAGTTTCATGAGGAACTCGAAGTGCGCGTCGGCGCATTCGAGTGCGAGTCGGTGATGCCGCGCGCAGGCGGCGATGAGAACGTCGGAGGCAGGCGCAGTTTTGCCGGCTTTGCGGCAACGACTCGCCAGCGCGCAGGCTTCTTCCCAGATTTCGTCCGTGATCCCGAGGTCGGGAATGTGATCTTCGAAGTCGCGCAACACCTTGCGCTCCTGGTCCGCGCCAACGCCGGCCCACAATTCAAGGCGAACCATGGTGCACCACGCAGCTTCTCCGTTCTCCACGAGGAGGCGAACGCGTGCCCTGATTTCTTCGTTCCCTTTACGCCGCAGCGCCTGAACCCACGATGATGTGTCAACCAGAGTCACTTGGGCGCTGCGTCCGGTTTGTGCCACGCTTTCAGGCGCTCCATTTCCATCGCTTCGATCTCGTCATTCGACATCAGGGAGGTGAACGTGCCGAAATGCTTCACGAGCCCCGCCATGCGCCGTTTGCGGTTGAATTCATCGAGGGCGGCGAGGATCGCCTCCCGTTTCGTTTTCGCTTTGGAAAACTTCATCGCTTCCCGCAGCATCTTTTCTGGAATATCAACGGTCGTTTTCACGCACCCTGATTACTCCGATTCGGAATCTCCGGCAACAGCATCAGGAATCTTTAAAGTGAATCACGCGTTCCCCGTCGAGCGCGCGCCCATCCGCAGGACCCAGCGGTAGAGCACGAACGCGGTGACGGCAAAAGCGAGGCCGCCGATGATGATCGCGGCGGTCTCAAACCTGGCTCCGACGAGCGCGAGCGGTGCGGCCACACCGGAGAAAACGACGATCGCGGAAATGACGACGCCGATGATGCTTTCGCCGACGATCAACCCGGACGCGAGCAAGACGCCGAGCTGTTTGGTCGCTTCCGGCTTTGGTGTGCGATCGGCCCGGCGCTCGAAAATCCATCCGACGATCGCGCCGACCACGATCATGAGCGTGCTCGCCGTGGGCAGATAAATCCCCAGACCAACCGCGAGCGGCGGAATGCGCAGGTGCTGCGTTGTGTGCGTCAGAATTTCATCCAGCACGATGATGCCGGCGCCGATGGCCGCCCCGATTCCGATCAGGCTCCAATCGATATTCCCCGCGATCACGCCCTGGGCGAGGGACGAGATCAACCCCGCTTGTGGGGCCGGAAGCGAATTTAAGGTGGCGCCGGGCGCGCCGACAAAACCGTAGGCCTGGTTCACCAGATTGAGGACCGGCGGAATCACGAGCGAGCCCGCGAGCACGCCGATGATGAGTGCGACCTGTTGTTTCCAGGGAGTCGCGTCGACCAGCTGACCGGTCTTGAGGTCCTGCAGGTTATTGTTTGCGATCGAAGCGACGTTGAAGATGACCGCAGTAGTGAAAAGCGCGAACGCCATCAGCGCCTTGCTCGCATCCGCCCCGACATAGGGCTTCACGCCGACGACGAGAAGCAAAGCGGCGCCGATCACGACCAGAATACCGACGCCGGAGAGCGGGCTATTGGATGAACCGATCAATCCCGCCATGTAACCGGTCACCGCCGAGACGAAAAAGCTCATGAGAACGACATAAGCGAGGCCGCCGATGACGAGCGTCGTCAGATGCCCTCCTAATCCGCTCGTGTTGCCGAAATAGCCGAGCAGCCAACCGATCGGGACCATGCACACCAGCGTGACGACCGCGACGATGCCGATCGGCATGTCGCGTTCGGTGATCGGTAACGTATCTGCCTTCCCGGCCTTGCGCGCGCGCGCCGCAGCCATCGCACCGGCGAGCCCCTGCCCGACCGGCTTCACCAGCTTCAGCAAGGTCCAGATCGCCGCGACGCCGATTGTTCCCGCGCCGATGAAACGCACTTTCAGACTCCACGTGCCGGCGGCGAGTTGAGTGGCCGCGGTCGTGAGGTCGCCGGCCAGAGCAGAGTAATACGGAACGCCCCAGCCCCAGCCGATGATCGCGCCGATAAGCATGGCGATGCCGACCGAGAGGCCGACCAAATTACCGATCGCCAGCAGCGCGAACGAGAGCGAAAAATCATAGCCAGTTACCGCGCCGCGCCGGCCAATCCGAAAGGTCTGCGCCACATCGGACCCGAAGACATGCGTCGAAACCACGATCGCAAAAACCGCCGACACGATCGATCCCCAGAGCACCGCGAGGAGACCGGAGCGGCCGTGTTCGATGTCTGCCGGGTTTTCGCTGCCGCCGCTACTTCCCACTTTGAGCACCTCCGCGCAGGCGACGCCTTCCGGGTAGGGCAGATCGGAGTTCGTCACGAGCGCCCGGCGCAGCGGGATGGAGTACATCACGCCGAGGATGCCGCCGAGCGCGCAGATCGCGAACGAGATCCAGAACGGGAAACCGGTCCACCAGCCGATCATGATCAGACCGGGCAGGACGAAGATGATGGCCGACAACGTGCCCGCGGCTGAGGCGATCGTCTGCACGATATTATTCTCCTGGATCGTCGCATCCTTGAAGCTGCGCAGCATCGCCATCGAGATCACGGCCGCCGGGATCGAGGTGGAAAATGTGAGGCCGGCCTTGAGCCCGAAGTAAACGTTGGCCGCGGTGAAGACGAGCGTGATGAGGATCCCGATAATGATCCCGCGGATGGTAAGTTCCTTGCCCATATTCGTTAGGTTGTTGGCCCGGCGTCGATTCTCGGCATCTCGTTAGGCGGATTTCTCAGATCGATTTGCGACATAGCGATTCCTTTTTCTGGATTCGAAGAGGAGAGCGGGAATGGCGGCGCGTGGCAACAGCAAAAACGCCCGCCGCTCCAACTACGGCGCCTCCAGGATGTAACCCATCCCGCGCACGGTGCGGATCAGCTTGGTCGGGAAATTTCTCTCGACCTTTTTACGCACGCGGCAGACGAGGACATCGACGACGTTGGTTGTCGGATCGAAACTGTAATCCCAGACATGGCCGAGGATCATCGCCTTGCTCACGACGCGGCCGTGATTGCGGAGCAAATATTCGAGGAGGGAAAACTCGCGCGCGTGCAATTTCAGCTCCCGCCCCGCGCGGGTGACTCTGCGGCTTAGGAGATCGAGAGTAAGATCGCCCGCGCTCAGGGAGGCCGGCTCCGCCACACGCGACGAACGGCGGACGAGCGCCTGCACCCGGGCCATGAGCTCGGCGATGGCGAAGGGCTTGGTCAGGTAATCGTCGGCGCCATTTGCAGGCCTTTCACGCAATCGGCCACCGTCGTTTTCGCGCTCAAGATCACCACGGGCACGCGATTCCCCTGCGCCCGCAGCTCGCGCACGAGGGAGAGTCCATTCAGCCGCGGGAGGGTGAGAGCGACCAGCGCGACGGCGTAGGAATTGGCGCCGGCCATGACGAGTCCGTCTTCGCCATTATCGCAATGATCCACCGCGAAACCGGCCTCTTCGCAACCCTTGACGATGAAAGAGCCATTTTGCGATCGACTTCCCCAACGAGCAGGCGCATGAGCTGTTGGAAACTTCCTTACTTCACGTCTCCTGGCGAGAAAGAACGCGCGCGGCCGCTTGGAGGGCGGAGCTCTGCGACGCCGCGAGCGCGCGCAGTGCCGATTACGAGGATTTGCAGGAGCTCATCTCTCCAGGACGGCGATTACGCGGGTGTAATGATGGCGCAATGTTCCCGCCACCTTCGGATAGAATGCTACTAACATGAATCACACAACTACTACTCCAGTCACAGGCACGATGGACTTTCGCCTAGGCTCGGATATCACCGGCACCACTGTCTATAACTCCAAGAACGAAGAGCTTGGGACGATCAACGAGTTGATCGTGGACGGAACCAAAGGGCATCTCCGGTTTGCAGTCTTGGGCATCGGCGGATTTCTCGGCATGGGCGAGACGGACGTGATCGTTCCCTGGCTCGCATTTAAGCAGCGGAATCTCAAAGACAATAACGAGATGACCTACCTGCTCAACGTCACCCGCGAACAGCTCGAGAAAGCGCCGCGTTTCGACCGTGAGAAACTCGACCAGTTCTATCCTCGCGAAATGTCGGAGCCGATCTTCCGTCACTACGGAGTCGAGTACCGCATCTAACAAATTGCAGGCCTGCACGCCGGCGGCGCACGCTGCCGCGAGCGGGCGGCGATTAGCCGATTCGCGCTGATCAAAAAAATGAAACGGGTCCGCCTAACAAGCGGGCCCGTCTTTCTTGGGGCAGGGTCCCGGTTCTGCAGCGCGGAGCGTGGGCTGAGACGTTGCGACCAGCGCAAAGTTTAGCGTTTCTTACCGTTGATAAAGTAGTAGCGCGTCTCGCCGCTTTTCGTGATCCACTTGAGGTTCCCCTTGATGTCCTGTTCTTTGATCACTCCGTCCCACTGCGCCTTCCCTTTCGCTTTCAAGACCGGCGCGGTTTCCCAGTTCGCGAAATCCTTCGTCCCGGTGGCGGTGTAAGCGACGGCGTCGATGCCGAAGCGCTGCAATTCTTTCGATGAAACTTTCCCGCCGGAAAACGTGAGCACATCGTCGAAGCGTTTCGCGCCCTTGTTCGCCGTCTCGACTGTCGGTACGGCTTGCACCGTCCAGGCGGTCCCATCGAGCGAGCCGGCAGCTGCGGTCGCGGTGAGGAGAAGAAAGAGGGCGAGCAAGTGGAGCGAAAAGTTGGTTTTCATAAGATGGCGTGCCGACCGTGGCGCGGTCGGCCATAGGATGAATCGGGTTTCAGCATCCTGCTGCGCGGAGCGATCGACGCTGCTGGAGTCGAAAGACACAGCGGCTGCGGGGTTGGAGCCGCCAATCAGCAGAGCAGAACACGCCGAAGGCCCAGGGCGTTCGTTTGCCTAACGAGATTTTTTCTTCGTCTTCACCGCCTGCGCTTTCTTGTCGCTGAGCACAGGCCGCATCCGGGTATTCTTCTTGGTCGAGCCGGCGACTTTGGTCTTCGGTCGGTTAGCGGAATCGGGCAGGGCCGTACGGGCTTTGGCGGTGACGGTCATCTTCTTTTTCTTTGCGGGCATAAGTATAAAAGAATCGCGCGCGGGCGGGTTTCTGAGCGGGTCGTTAGGGTGACCCGTTTTCGTTGAAACCCTCCACATCGGATAACGTGGAGCGGCCACTCTCGGCCGTTTCCCCGATGACGCTGAAGCTTCCGTCGGTTTCCAGGATGACGGCCTTAGCCTGACTGAGGTAGGCAAAGCCCTGATTGCGGAGCGCAGCGCGTACTTCTTCGTCTGTCACCCGCGTGCGGCGGAGCGCGTCACTTTGAAACTCTCCGTGCCACAAGAGCAAAGTCGGCCTGGCTTTAACCAGCCTCGAGAAGCCCTTCGACCGGACCGATAGCCAGGTGACCACAAACTGGAGCAGGACAAGGATCACCAAGGCGGTCACGCCTTGCACAATGGTCGTTTCTTTCGAGAGCAGAATCGTGGCCAGAGTGGAGCCGAGGGCGATCGTGACGACGTAGTCGAAGGCGTTCCATTTTGAGAGAGTGCGCTTCCCGCAGATACGCAGCAGGAGAATCAACAGGACGTAGGCGACGACGCCGGAGATGAGTGTTTTGAAAGGCGGGTACCAGCCGTCGAAGAACATGCTGCTTCTGAATCGTTCCCGCTCTCGCAGGCGCGTTTACTGAGTGCAGGCAAAGGAAAGCCAGGACATCGCCCGGCCGCGATCAATGCGATTCACACTCTGAAAGAGGTTTACGCACGCGAAGCGCTACGCCCGCACGATTTTCTCATATGCTCTACACAATCGCTATCATTCTCCTTGTGCTTTGGCTCATCGGGTGGCTTGGCTTCCATGTTCTCGGAGGTTTCATTCACATCCTCGTGATTCTCGCTGTGATCGCCTTCGTGATCGCGCTGTTGAGGTAGGCTCCAGCCAGAGGCGGCGGCTACA
>JBDTIQ010000072.1:0-8285 GCA_039936335.1 Chthoniobacterales bacterium | reverse complement strand
CGCGCCGCAACAACTCGAATGACGCGACCGCTTGCGCCGCCGAGTGCTCGCGCCCGAGGAGCTCGAGCAACCCGTTATCAAATGATTGCACGCCGAGGCTGATCCGGGTGACCCCACGATCGCGCAGCAGATGCGCTTTCCGTTCTGAGACGCTCCCGGGATTCGCCTCCAAGGTCCACTCCGTCAGCTGCGACAGATCGAGCGACTTCTCGAATCCATCAAAGAGCACGGCGAGTTGCGAAGTCGTTAGGGCGGTGGGCGTTCCGCCGCCGAAAAAGATCGTCGTCGGTTGGGTGGGAAGCCTTCCGGCCTCTTGCGCGAGTTCCGCCAAGACCGCTTCGCAGAAGCGCCCAGTCTGCGCCGGATCGGCCCGCTCTTTATAAAAGGCGCAGTAAGGACAAATCCGCGCGCAAAACGGAATGTGAACGTAAATGTGCCGCAAAGGTCCATCTCCGATGCAGTTGTCATCGCGGCGGCCGTCCATAGAGTCCACCATCGCCGCTCGCCTCTCCCGCTCAATCGCTTTTCTGGCCGCCGGCGCCGGGTGCGCCGCGCTTCTTTTCAGTTCGGCGCGCGCTGCTTCCCCCACTCCGGTCCCGCCGCCGACGCCAACTCCCGTGCCGGCCGTTTCCGTGGTTTATCGCGCACACGACAACGACGCAATGCATGGCTACCGGAGCAATCCGACCGTCGTTAGGCGGATGGTCGACGAGCTTGTCCTCGCGGTCACTCATCAGTCCAGTCTCGCCAGCGCCTGGCGCACGCTCGTTTCCCCTAACGACAAAGTGGGGATCAAGATTTCCGCCGCTGGCGGCGAGCTTTTTACCACCCACCGCGATGTCGTGAAGGCGATCGCCGATGGCCTCGCGGCGGCCGGCGTTCCGCGCCAGAACATCATCGTCTGGGATCGCTCGTTAGGCGGAATCAAGGAGGCCGGCTACAGCGGGAACGAAGGCTACCAGCTGCGCTCGATCGCACCGCACGACGGCTACGATCCGAAAGTGACGGTCTCCGCGCCCTATCTCGGCAACCTGATCTGGGGCGATCTCGATTACGTCGGAGGCAAAGGGGAATCGCCGCTCCTGAGCGACGATACGAACACGAGCAGCGTGAGTTACGTCGCGAAAATCGTGACGAAGGAAGTCACGAAAATCGTGAACGTCCCCGTCTTTAGCAACAGCGAGCGCAACGGCATCGCCGGCTGCCTCTACAACATGACGATCCCGAATATCGATAACTATCGGCGCTTCGGCGTCCCGCCCGACTACGGCGCGACGGCCATCCCGCAGATCTACAGCGATCCACTCATCGGCGGCAAAGTGGTGCTCAACATCATGGACGGCCTGCTCGCGGAATATGCCGGCGGGCCGCTTTCGCAACCGAATTACGCGATCCAATACAACACGATCCTCGCAAGCAAAGATCCGGTCGCGCTCGACGCGGTCGCGGGACGCCAGATCGATGTGTGGCGGAAACAGCATAAGTTTCCGTCCATCATCCGAACCGGCGCGCACGTCGCGGTCGCGGCACAGATGGGCCTCGGCAACGCCAGCTCATCGCGGATCGAGATCCGGAACGTGGGCCGGTGAAGGCGATTCTCAAATCGGTCTCGCGGTCGTTTTATCTCACGCTCCGTTTTCTCCCGAAGCCGCTGCGCGAGCCGATCAGCCTCGCCTACCTGCTGGCACGCGCGACCGACACGGTCGCGGACACCGCGGAAATCCCGGCGTCAACTCGCCTAACGACGCTTCGTTTACTCGCACAAGTGATCGCAGGCGAGGAGGAGTTTGAGAAAGTAGCCGAGCCGCTGCGCAACTTTGCCGCGCAACAGCACAATCCCGCTGAGCGCAGCTTGATCGAAAATCTGCGCAAAATCCTCGACCAGCTAGGGAACAGCGCTCCGGCCGATCGCGCCGACATTCGCGCCGTCTTGCAAACGATCGTGCGCGGGCAGGAGCTCGACCTCGAGCGTTTCGGCGACGCGACGGCCACGGTCTCGCTCCGATCCGTCGCGGAGTTGAATGAATACACTTATCTCGTCGCGGGTTGCGTCGGCGAATTCTGGACGAAGCTCGGCTTTCGCCATCTCCACCCGTTCGCAAATCTCCCGCCTAACGAAATGACAACGTGCGGGATCGAATATGGGAAAGGTCTGCAACTGATCAACGTCCTGCGCGACCGCGGGGCGGATCGGCGTGCCGGACGCGACTACCTGCCGCCGGGCGAGTCGTTCGAGAAATGGTTAGACGAAGCCGAGAAAAAGATCGGCGCGGGTATCGATTATTCCGTTGCCCTAACGAGTTGGCGAATGCGCTTCGCAACCGCGCTGCCCGCTCTGATCGGGTCGAGCACGATCGCTCTCCTCCGTTCCGCCGGAGAAGAAACGAAGGAGAAGATCAAAGTCTCGCGGCGCGAGGTGCGCAAAATCCTCGCTGCCACGCTGCTCGCGGCCGGTTCGCCGATTGCGCTGCGCGCGCTCTATCAACGCCTGCTTACGAAGTCAGCTTCGCGTCCATCGTGATCTTCGTGTTGAAGAGCTTCGAGATGGGGCAGCCTTCTTTCGCCTTCTGCGCGATCTCTTCAAACTTCGCCTTGTCGCCGCCCGGAATCGCGACCGCGACATCGAGATGCACGGAAGTGATCGCGAAACCTTCGCCTTCCTTCTCGAGCGTGACGGCGGCTTCGGTCTCGATCTTGTCCGCGGTCATCCCCGCCTTCTCGAGGAGCGCGGCGAGTTGCATCGAGAAACATCCGGCATGACCAGCGCCGACCAGCTCTTCGGGATTGGTCCCTTTCTCGTCTTCAAAGCGGGTGCTGAAGGAATACGGAGTGGTCGAGAGGACGCCGCTCTCGGTGGTAAGTGTGCCGCGACCTTCTTTGAGGCCGCCCTGCCAGACTGCGGAAGCTTTACGTTTCATTGCAATAGAATCGCATCCGGCCGCCGGCTTACGCGCACCTGCGAGGTGCCGCCGCTCAATTACGCTTGCTCGCGCTTCACTTCCTTCGGCGATTTGTCTTCGCGCAGGCCGAGGAATACCGGTTGGCGCAGCTTCGCGTCGCGGGTCCACTCAGCGAATTTGATCTGCGCGACGAAGACCGGATTTACCCAGTGCATCTTGCGCATCATTGACGGCGTGATGCCCTGCACCCACTTGCCGCCTTGCTTCGACGGGAGGTCGGTAAACGGGCAATCCTCGCGCGCTTCTTCCTCAAATTTTTTGTGCAGGCTCGCGAGCAACTTCATGTTGAAACCGGTTCCGACCTTACCCGCGAAAAGCAGTTTCTTCTTTTCGTAGTAGCCCACGAGCAACGCGCCAAAATGCTTCCGCGCCCCGCCCGGCGGCGTGTAGCCACCAATCACGAATTCCTGTTCGTTCACACACTTGAGTTTGATCCACGCGCCGCTCCGGCGGCCGGCTTCGTATTTGGAACCTGCCAGCTTGCCGACAATGCCTTCGAGCCCGATGCGCTTCACTTGTTTCAACAGCTTTTGCGGGTCGTCGCCGAGTTCACCGGAGAAACGAATCGGGTCGCCGGCGTTTTCGCAGAGTTGCCGGAGCGTTTCTTTGCGGATCGTTAGGGGAAGCGTGGTGAGGTCTTTCCCATCGAGCTCGAGCAAATCGAAGACGTAGTAATAAAGCGGCGCTTTCGCGGCTTCCATCTCGCGCGCCTGCAGGAGTTGAAACGAAGAGCGCCCTTTCTCATCGAGCGAGACCACTTCGCCATCGATCACCCATTCTTTTCCCGGCAAATCCACCAACGCTTCCGCCACTTCGGCGAATTTTTGGGTGAGGTCATTTTCGTTCCGCGAGAGCAACCTGATTTTGCCGCTGCTCTTGAGCGCGAGCGCTCGGAAACCGTCGAACTTCAGCTCGTAAACCCAGCCGCCCGGCGCTGGCGGCGTCTCGACCAGCTTCGGTTTCATCGGGTCGATGAAGCGTGGTTTCCCTGCTGGCAATTTGCCCGGGACTTTCGGCGCCGCGACCTCACGGCGCCTCGCCTGCATCGGCTTCTTCTTTTCGTCGCCGCGGTTCGATTGCCATTCAGCGTCGCGATCTTTCGCGATCTGTTTCATCGTGCGCCCGGTTTTTACCGATTCGTCGTCGCGCTTCTTCGAAATCGGTTTCAGATCAGCGTCGCTTTTTAAAAGCAGCCACTGCGTCTTCGAGCCTTCGATGCGGGTGCGGATGAGCGCCCAATCGCCGCACGCTTTTTCGCCCTCGATCACCATGTGCAGGCGCCCTTCCCTGAGCGCCTGGAGCGGGTTCTCGCCGTGCACATAGTATTTACCGCAATCCCACACCATCACGGTGCCGCCGCCGTAGTTTCCTTCCGGGATGACACCTTCGAAATCTTCGTAGTCGATCGGGTGATCCTCCACCTCGACGGCGAGATGTTTTTCGCCCCGTTTCCACGGCAGACCTTTCGGCACGGCCCAGGATTTTAAAACGCCGTCCATCTCGAGCCGGAAATCATAGTGCAACCGGCTCGCGTCATGCTTCTGGATCACGAAACGCGAGGCACCGGCAACGCTTTTCGGTCGGGGCTTTTTCCCGCCGCTCGGCTCGGAGGTGACGGTAAAGTTCCGCTTCCGCTTGTATTCGGTCAGTCCCATCGACAGAAAGTTCCCACCCAAAAAAGAAAACGCCATCGTGATCGCGCGGATCACGGTGGCGAATCTTACCGTCGTTGGATACGCCTAACGACGGCGCGCGATCTTTTTCTTGGCCGCGGACTTCTTCTTCGCCGCCGGTTTCGCGTCTTCCTCTTCTTCGGCGTCTTCGTTTACCGTGCTCTCGGCGATTTCGGTCAACTTCTCGTTGGCCGCGCCCTCCTCATCGAGCGTCTCCTGGAGGAGATCTTCGGCTTCGTCCTCGCCGAGGATCGAGGCAAAGGTGCGCGCGGCGCCGTAGCCGGCCATCTCGTAATGTTCGACGCGTTGCGCCGCCGCGATGATGCCAGCGTCAATCACGGATGTGGGGCCTTTTTCCTTCATCATCTCGGAGCCTTCCTCGACCAGGCCTTTCATCGCTTTGCAGGTCTTGCCGCCGGGCTTTTTGCCGAGGCGTTCGAAGATTTGGTCGAGGCGTTCAACGTGGCCCTGGGTTTCTTCGAGATGGCTCTCGAAGGCCGCTTTCAGTTCGGGCGAAGAGGCTTTCTTGGCCATCTTCGGCAGAGCTTTGAGGAGTTGGTTTTCGGCATTGTAAAGATCGCGCATCTCTTCGATCCAGAGATCGTGGAGTGAATTAAGCGGCATGAATTTCCTTTGGTTGAAGTGAGTTTGAGCGGCGCGATCCTTCGGGAGTCGCGTGCTGTGATTAAGAAACGTCCGCAATCGTATACGCGCGCGTGTCTTTCTTTTGCGAAAGTCGGACATCTGGCGCAAGTACCGCGCTCGCCTTTCTCGATCAGTGTCTCGGTGGTCTTGAGCCATCCGGCGTCGCTTCGAGCGTGTCATGAACTTGGAGCACTCCACGACAATGACAGGCAGCCCGCGTGTCTCGGAGGGGCGCTCGAAATTAGGCCCGCCTGACGCGGATGAAGCGAGCGCAGCGCGCGGGAACAACTCGTTAGGCCGGTCCGCGCACAGCGTTGTCATCCTGAGCGACGCGCAGCGGAGTCGAAGGATCTCGCAAGCTCTTTTTCGGCGTGGTTTATCTGAGGTGGCTTGCGAGGTCCTTCTCCCGCGCCTGCGGGATCAGGATGACAAGTGTGTGCAACCCGAAATCATGCCCGAGCCGCGCAATCGTTTTCGGATGAGGTTCCGGCAATTCTCGCTTCGCTCCCACTCGCTTCAGGCGGGCTAATTTCCAGGACGCCTCCAGCGGCAAAGTGCCGGACTGCTCTCTAGCCTAACGGTGCGGTTCAGTGCACCGATGCGAGCGCGGCCCGTTCCGCGAGTGGGACCTGCGGCCCGCCGAACCACTTCTTTAGCCGCAGGATCGGTCGCTCCAAATAGCGGTAGGAGAGACCTGCCACCACGAGGGTCACGCTCAATCTGAGCATCGAGATCGCGAATAGATTCAGCCAGTCGTGCTTCCTCTTCCACGGCTCCAAGGCGAGAAAGATCGGCAAGTGATAGACATAGATACCATAAGAGCGCCGGCCGACCCAGCGCAAGGCCCCCTGCGAAAGCAGCGGCTGGCTGGGGCTCAGCACCGCCAGTCCCATCAGGGGCGTGCAGAGAAGATCCGTCGCGACGAAGCCGCCCCGGCGCCAGACGAAATCGGACGCATCGAAGAACAGTGCTACAGCCCGAAGGAGGATAAGTGTCGCTCCGAGGGTAAACGACGGACAAGTCCGGCCCAGCTCTCGCAGCCTCCCGCCATCCATCAACCGCGAGGAAACATCCCATCAGAATCGCTCCCATCCGGTAAAAGGTGAAACGGTAGGGATCCAGCTCCAGCCGCCCATGGTCGAAAGCGATCGGCCGGCCCAGCCCGTAGGCACACGCCCGCGCCCAGCCGACAGGACGATGAGCAGAGCCAGCACCACGATCACCTTCCGCCGGCCCAGGCGAAAGAGGATGACCCCTGCCAAGACTGGCCAGAAGAGATAAAAATGTTCTTCCACCGAGAGCGACTACATGTGAAGGAGCGGCCCCAGCAGCTTGGGCGAGATCAGGTTAGCGAAATAGAAAAGACTGCCCAGGTTCGCGCACGACCGGCTCGCTCCCGCTTCCAGGCTGCACCACTTCCAAAGTGCGTTTGCAAGTATGACGCCCGCCAGCAACGCCGCCCCCAGGCGCAGCACCCGCGAGGCATAAAAGCTCCGGAAATCGATTCGCCCGATGCTCCGAAATTCCTCCAGCAACAACGACGTAATCAGATAACCGCTGACGACAAAAACAGGTCCACACCAATCAAACCGCCTCGAATGACGCCGTAGCTCCCCTGAATCGAAATGACCAGGATGATCGCGAGGCCGCGCACGCCATCGAAGCTGGGAATATATTCACTCTGACCCATCGGAAGAAGAGAGCCTGTGGTCCTGGCGTCGGTCGAGCCTTTCGGCCAGCTGTCTAATCCCAGAGTTCGACCGAGACGGTTGCGCCGGTCGTTAGGCGCGCGCCCGGAGCGACGCGGAGCAGAGCATTCGCGCGGCTCAGGCCGAAGAGCGCGTGCGACTCCTGGCGGCCGCTGAGCGAAAAAACTCCGCCATCGAGCCGCCCGTGAAAATAATGGGGGCGATCCCCGTCGTTAGTCAGATCGGCGCGCAGCTGTGCCGGCACGTAGCGCAGGCTTGAGTGTTCCGCCGACGCGCCGGCCAACTTGCGGAGTGCTGGCCTAACTAGTTTCAAAAAGGTCACGAAACCGGAAACCGGATTCCCCGGCAACCCGAAGATCGCGCAGCGCGTGGTGCGGCCGAAGAGGAACGGTTTCCCCGGTTTGATTGCGACCCGCCAGAGATCGATCTCCGCGCCGAGTTGGCGGAGCGCCGGTTTCACGAAATCGCGGTCGCCGACGGAGACGCCGCCGCTCACGATCAGGACGTCATGATCGAGGCCGTGCCGTAGGATCTCAACGAGTCGATCGAGATCATCGGGCGAATGCGTGATCCAGTTAATTTCCGCGCCCGCGGCGAGCGCGAGGGCGTGGAGCATCACGGAGTTGCTCTCAAAGATCTGGCCCGGCTGCGGTGTTTCTCCGGGCCGCGCGAGTTCGTCCCCCGTGGAGACAATCGCCACCCGCGGTCGTGCGCCGACTTCGATCGTGGCCATGCCCTGCGAAGAGAGAAGGCCGACGACGGCGGGAGTGATGATCTCGCCGACGCTCAGGATCGTCTGTCCTTCAGCCAGGTCGGAGCCACGGCGGCGGAAGAATTCTCCCGGCTCCACCCCGTAGTTGGCGACGATCGTTTCCCCTTCCCGCGTCACATCTTCCTGCATTATGACGGCGTCCGCTCCCGCGGGCATTGGTGCGCCGGTGAAAATGCGAAGTGCTTCTCCCGCGCTGATCGCTAGGCCGCGGTCCTGCCCGGCCGGTTGCTCGCCCACGACGCGCAGACGCGCCCCGGCGGCGCAGGAGGTCGCCTGGACTGCATAGCCGTCCATGGCGGAATTATCGAACGGCGGAAGCGACCGCACCGCGTGAACGTCGCGCGCCGCAAAGCGGCCTAACGAGTCGATGAGCTGCGCCTCGACCCGCGGCAGCGGCGCGACCTTCGCGAGGACGGCCGCCGCTGCTTCTGCTTCGCTCAACATCATCGCACTGGATCTCCCAGCGCCGTCCGGCCGGGCGCACCGGCTCGGAGGGTCTGCCGTCCCTGCGGATGCCTTATTGCTG
>JBDTIQ010000071.1:0-23543 GCA_039936335.1 Chthoniobacterales bacterium | reverse complement strand
AAAACGTCGCACGGCAGCAATTATTCGGTCGCTGGCGTGTGATCCCCGGCTGGGCGCGCGTCCTCGCCCGCATCGGCTACGGCGCGAAGGCGGTGATCTACCTGTTGATCGGCGGGCTCGCGCTGGGCCAGGAATTTTGGAAACACAGCACCCGCTCGAGCCCGACGCAGGCGATGCACCTGTTGCGGCAGCAACCGCTTGGCGCGGCCGCGCTCGGTTTGCTCGCCGCGGGGATGTTTTGTTACGGGCTGCATCGCTGCCTCGAGTCGGTCGTCGGCCCGGTCAGAACGAAGTCGCGGCTGCTCGAAACGCTGCATCGTGTCGGCCGCTTGGCGGGTGGTATAACTTACTTCGGCTTCGGGGTCTTGGCGGTGGAATTCATGCTCTCGCGCAACCGCAGCGGCCATTCGAAGACGCCGGTTTTCGCCGGGCGCTTGCTCCATCACACGCTCGGAAACACGCTCCTCGCGAGCATCGGCGCGGTGCTCGTCGGGATCGGCGTGAAATATTTCTACGACATCTGTAGCGGCCGCTTTCGACAGAGTTACGAGCTCGACCACAGCGCAAAAGCGATCGACCTCACGATCGCCATCGGCGCAATTTACGGAATTTTTGCGCGCGGAGTTTTCTTCTTCCTCTGCGGCGGGCTCGTGATTTACGCAGGGTTCTTTTCCGATCCAAACTCGGCGCGCGGGATGGAGGCGGTCCTCGACCTGATCCAAAAGCTGCCGTTCGGCGAATGGCTTTTCGCCTTCATCGCGCTCGGCTTTGTCGCTTACGGACTTTTCTGCGGTGTGCGCTCGATTTACGGGAAGTATCCGAGCGATGTCGGCGTCTGACTCGTTAGGCGACGATAAGGCGATCGGTACCCGCGCCCTGTTTTTGGAGGGCAGGCGGAGCGCGCCCTTCGATTTCTTGTACGGGCTCTTGCTACTTCACGACGCCGATCTCCGCGCGGCGATTTTTCGCCCAGGCTTCTTCGTTCGAAGCGGGATCGGCCGGCATCTCGGCGCCGAAGCTCACCGTCTGGATGTTTTGTGCGTTTGCGCCGCTCGCGATCAGCGCTTCGCGAACCGATTCGGCGCGGCGTTCACCGAGGCCGCGATTGTATTCCGGCGTGCCGCGTTCATCGGTAAAACCGGCGATGATAATCTGGCCGCCGCCCTTTTGGAGGAAACCCGCGACCTGCTGGATTTTGCCGTTCTCGGAGCTCCCGATGTCCTGGCTGTCGAACGCGAAATAGATCGGTCGAAACTGGTTGCGATCGACATTGCCGCTCAGGAAGGAGGTGCCACCTTCGGGCCGGTCGGGCAGCGGCGTGCCGTTCACGTAATCGCCGGTACTGCCGGCGTTCTGCCCGCCTTTTTTCCCGGTGCAACCGGAGAGGAGCGCGAGCAAAGCAATCGACGAAAAGAGGGCGAGCGAACGGCGAAAGGGAAGATTCATAAGAGCTGCGCGAGCATAACGGCAGCGCTCGGCCATGCAAGCCAGCGGGGGAATCGTCGCATCGGCTCGTTAGGGGAAACCGTTAGGCAACCGGCCGCTCGTTAGGCGTCGGTCCCGCTCGGAGAAGCGACGCCACCATTTGTCATCCCGAGCAGAGCGAGGGATCTCGCAGGTGTCCTTCAAGAGTGCAACTGAAGAGCGCGGGTGGAGCCAAGCAATTGGCAAAGCGGGCTCCGCGAGGGCGTTTGTGAGGTCCTTAGCTACGCCCTGGATGACAAAGTGGGACACTCCATCGTTCTGCTTCCGTCAGGCGCGTTATGCGCCTTTCGTTTCTCGTTAGGCTGTTTTCTCCGCCACGAACCCGTGGAAGAGACGATGGAAAAATCCGCCTTCCGCATCTTCGTAATCGACGATCCTTCCCGCGCGCGCCACCAGCACCGGGATGTCCGCCCGGTTCAAAATTCCGCGGGTCAGGTCGCCCATGATGTAGTGGCGGAAGTTGCCGGTTGATTGCGTCGTGCCGGTCACGACAAGGTCGTGCCGCCCCTCATGGATCTGGGCGAAGATCTGATCGAGAGCGAACCCATGGCGGAGCCGGAGCGTGACGGCGACACCCCGTTTTTCCAGAATCTCCTTTTGGGCACGCAGGTTGCGGCCGAGTTCGGAATCGGAGGCGAGGAGACGGTCGACGTCTTCCTCCAGCCGCATGAGGTTGGCGTAGATGGCAGGTGGCTCGGCCATGACGTGGAGCAGCGTGACGGTGGCGCCCACACAGTTCGCGATTTCGCGGGCCATTTTCACGGCGTCATCGCTGTAACGCCGCCCACCGGTGCAGACGAGAATCCGCTTCACCCCTTCGCACGAGCCGATCGCGACGAGCACGGGCGGCGGCACGGCTTTGATGACTTCATAGGTTTTCTCGGGACGCCAATACATCCCGCCGCTCCCCTTGCGCCGCGCGCCGATGATCGCGAGGTCGTATTCGTTCGCGGTCGTCTCGGCCAGAATTTGACGAATCGGATCGCCGGAACGGATCACGATCACGGGTTCCACGCCGTGTTTGCGCAGCATCTCCCCCTCGCTCTCGAGCGCGGCGCGGAGGCCTTTCTCGTCATCGACTTCTTCGGCGATGCCGAGGAGCGTCGTGGGAGATTTTCCGGGAGCGCCGATGAGACCGCCGAGCCGTGTCGGGCTATCGGCGGGATCAGTTCCGTCGCTGCAAATGAGAAGACGCATGGCGGCTAAAGTTTGTGACCGGTGAGTAAAGTGTAGAGGACAATGGCGACGCCGATCAACGGCAGCGGCACGAAAAGAAGCCGGATCTTCGGCCCGGCGAAATATTGGGTAAGGGTGGCGCCGATCTGCGCGCCGATCGCCGCGCCGGTGTTCATGACGAGCGCAACGAGGATGTCGACGTTGCCTTTCACCGCGTGGCTGAAGGTGCCGTAACTCGCCGAGATGATGATCTCGAAAAGATCGGTTCCGACCGCGAGGTGCGTGGGAATCCCGAGCACGTAGACCATCATCGGCATCCGGATATAACCCGCGCCACCGCCGAGGAAGCCGCTAAAAACCCCGCCGACGAACGAGACGAGGATGATGACCCAGAGCGAAATGGATTTCACGCCGGAGGTGGGGAGCGAGATCATCGGCCAAAGTGGGAAATCCTGGATGGCTTTCGTCACATTATCGAACGACGAGACATCGGGTCCGTGGTTGGTTTTACTCTTCTTCCCTTGGCCGGCCGAAGCCCGCTTTTTTTGCAGCCGCATCGTCTTCCAGCTCTCCCAAATCATGAAGCTGGAAATGCTGCAGTAGATTACGATCGAGATGACGCTGACGACGAAGTCGACGTCGCCTTCTCTTTTCAGCAACTGGATCAACTGTGCGCCGCACTCCGCGCCGGCGATCGTGCCGAGCGCCATGATGAATCCGAGCCGCAGATCAACGTTCCCGAGCGCACGATGGCGCTTCGCCGCGACGACCGATTTCCCGACGATGTGCGCGAGATCGGTGCCGACCGCGTAGTTCCAATGCATCCCGACCGCGCGCAGCGCCGGCCCCGCGATGAAGCTCCCGCCGACGCCGAAAAACCCGCCCATCACACCGATCAAAAATCCGATGACGACGAGATAAACCGGACTGATGTCCGTCCCGGAAATCGGGAAGTGCATGGCGAGGAGCGGAATCATTCCGAGCGTCCGCGCAGGAGTTTGAAGATGAAGGTGGTGATCGCCTCAAGGACGACCGCCTGGCCGATGATCAATCCGATCGAGACGATCGCGTAGATCTTGATGCTGTTCTTATCGAGATGCGCGAGCCAGTCGCCTAAAAAGTGGAGAACGAGAAAGAAGTACGCGACCACCAGAATCCCGTAGACAACGAGCTCGATGGCGAAGGATTTGAGCGTCTTTTTGGCTCCGGCTTTTATCACGCGGCGGGAATGTCCCGCGTCATTTGGCCGCGACGAGGTGAGGCGTCAACCGAAAATCCGTTGCGTCGGGAACGATTCTTCCTAGGTTCGTGACCCTGTAATAGCGGGAAAGATTTATGGCTGATGCGGCGAACAAATATGAGGAAAACGTAGCGGGGAAATTCTACGTTGATGACCAGTGCATCGACTGCGATCTCTGCCGCGAAACCGCGCCCGCGAACTTCAAGCGGAACGACGACGGCGGCCATTCCTTCGTCTATAAACAGCCGGAAAGCCCCGAGGAAGAAGCGCTCTGCAAAGAAGCGATGGAAGGTTGCCCGGTCGAGGCGATCGGGAGCGACGGCGGGGACGCCTGATTTCCGGGACTTTTATCTTACACCTTGCACTTGCACTTACACCGGGTTGGGAAGTGTTAGTGCAAGTGTATGAGTAAGCTAAAAGTGGCGAGATGAAGCCCGTCGCGCTCACAATCGCCGGGTCGGATTGCAGCGCCGGCGCGGGCCTCCAGGCCGACCTGAAAACTTTCAGTGCGCTTGGCGTTTACGGGCTCACCGCGGTCACCTGCGTGGTCGCGGAAGTGCCGGGAAAAGTCTCACGCATCCAGGCGGTCGAGCCGGAAAATTTGCGCGCGCAGATCGAGCTGACCCTCGCGAATTTTCCGGTCGCGGCGGTGAAGAGCGGGCTGCTTTTTTCGCCGGAGAACGTCGCGATTGTGGCGGAGATTTTCGAAGCGCGCGTCGCCCCGAAAATCCCGCTCGTGATCGACCCGGTGATGGTGGCGACAAGTGGAGACGCGCTGCTCCAAGGCGCGGCCGTGGAAACCTATCGTTCACGTCTTTTCCCGCTCGCTACGCTCGTGACTCCGAACATGTCGGAAGCCGCCGCGCTCACGAATCTACCGGTGCGGAATGTCGCGGAGATGTACGCAGCCGGTGAGAAATTACGGCGCGAATTTGGCGTGCCCTTTCTCGTGAAAGGCGGTCATCTGGAAGGCGATCGCGCGATCGATTTGTTGTTCGACGATGGTGAAGTGACGGAGTTTTACGCGCCTTATGTCGTGGGAGTTTCAACGCACGGAACCGGTTGCACCTATTCCGCCGCAATCGCCGCCGGTCTCGCGCAAGGGCTCGCGCTCAGGGAAGCGATCGCGCGCGCGAAAGAATTCGTGAGCCGCGCGATCCGCGAGCATTTTTCCTGGGCGAATTCGTTAGGCGAGATCCACGCGCTGAATCATCAATTGTAGGGCGGGCGCTCCGCCTGCCAGGATTTGTCATGCCGATCCCGCAGGCGCGGGAGAGGAATCTTCGCAAGCGTCACCCGGCGTTCACTCGCCTAACGACTGTCGAGCAACGCCTGGGAGGTCCTTCGCCGCTGCGCCGGATCAGGATGACAGATGTTTCGCTCTCACTGTGACGCCGTAGGTGGCGTTGCGTCCGAGCGTCAGGCCTTCCGCACCTTTGACTTCAGAGGGCATTACGAATCGGCCCAGCCTGTGTCTTGAAGGGATGATCTCCGCGAAGCCGGAGCGTCGCTCCAGCGTGCCATAGGACCAAGACGGCACCCGCGGCTTCACGGAGCTCAGCCCTCCCGGTCTTTGGACCTGTTCGATGCGTCGAATCCTCGATGGCGGGATGACCCTTCCACGCTGGCGCCGCTCGTAGCGCATCAACTCGTTCGTCTTTGTGCCTAACGAGAGCGCCGCTTCGCTGAGCGCACTTCAGTTTTGTCATCATGAGCGGAGCGGAGCGGAGTCGAAGGACCTCGCAAGCGTTGCTCGACGCAGTCTCTGCCTGACGAGGTTGAGCGGCGTCTGTGAGGTTCTTCTCCGCGCTCCGCCGGTTTCAGGATGACAGAATAAAAGGGGGCGGCGCTCGGCGGATTCTACGTTGTCCAGGCCTGTTCCTGCAATGCGACCAGTGCGGCCGCGCTTTCCGCCTGCTTTTTGCTCGGGCCGACCCCTTCGCCGAGCACCCTCCCTTCCCACAAGACACGCACGGAAAACGTCTTCTCGTGCTCGCGTCCCACCTGCGAGACCAGCTCGTAAATTGGGCTGCGCGGCGAGATCGCCTGGAGCAATTCCTGAAGCTGTCCCTTCGGATTGATCTCAAGCGGCTCCTCCTCGAGGTGCCCAAGCTCCTCCTGCATTTCCGCGAGAATAAACCGCCGTGCGGTCTCGATTCCGCCGTCTAGGAAGATCGCGCCTAACAATGCCTCAAAGGCGTCCGCGAGGGTCGAAGCGCGCTCGCGGCCGCCACTGGCCTCCTCCCCGCGGCCGAGGAAAAGATGCCGGCCAAGATCCACCTTCGTGGCGTGCATTTTAAGTGATCCGCGCGAGACGAGTCGCGCCCGCCGCGTCGTGAGGCGACCTTCGCCCGCGGCGCTGAATAACTTAAACAAGTGCTCGGTGATGACGAGCTGAAGAACCGCATCGCCGAGGAATTCGAGCCGCTGATTATCGAAATGCGCGCGTTGTTTCTCGTGCCGCACGCTCGGGTGCGTGAGCGCCTCCGTCAGCAGTTGCGGGTCGTGAAACGGATGGCCGATGCGCTCTTCCAGTGGATGCACGGAGGTTCGTTAGGGTTTGTGCCCCGGCTGTTTCGCGTAAACGGCGATCGAGGTGATGATGTCCACCGCGCGCTGCGTCACCGCATCGTGCAACGGCGCTTTCTCGCCGCGCGCGCGCCGCTGCTGCCGGTCCTGCATCGCTTCGATTTCCGGATTCGTGCCGGCGAGGAGCGCAGCTTCGTTCAGGTGCGGGCGATCCTGTTCGAAAACGAAGGGCGCCATCCCTTTTGTTAGGCTTTGCGCGAAGATTTCGTGCTTGCTCGCAAGTGGCATCGCGACCGCCAAATCCGGTTCCACCCGGTGCGGAAAGGCTCCGCGTTGCTCCGGCAGAATCGCTTCCGTTGCCGCGACCTGCAGCACGACTCCGTCTGCGAGCGGCAGCTCCGCATACCCGACCGCGCCGCCGCCCGTGGCCTGCCCGATCAGGATCGCTTTGTCGCGCGCGCGCAACACGCTCGCGAGCGCTTCCGCCGCGCCGAGCGTTTCCTCATCGATCAAGACGGTGAGAAAGCCCGTGTAAGAGGGGCTGCGATCGGAGGTGAAGGTGCGATCTTTCTCCGGCGCCGGTCCGCGCAGCGAGAAGAGTTCTTCGCCTTTGGGCACGAAGCGATTGGCGAATTCCGCGGCCGCAGCGAAATCGGCCGCCGGCCCAGCCGCGCGCAAATCGAGGATGAGCGCGTCGACTTTTTTCGCCGCGAACTCTTTCAGCGCGCTCTCGAGGCCCGCGACATCGCTTTTGCGCAACGCACCCGGACGCAGGTAGCCGATGTGCCCGCCGATGATCTCGTGATAGAAAGGCTCGGTCGCGTGCGACCCGTTAGGCGCGGTGGCTGGCGAAAGACTCACGCCGCGCCCGAGTCGATCGAGCAAACCTTCGAGCGTGGCGCGATCCAGCGCCGCTTGATCGAGCGCGGCGGGTGCCACGTAATTTTTCTTGATGAACTCGAGCGCCCGCTGGAGGTCGGCCGGCGCGAGCGCGTCGACCGGATCGGCGGGGGAAGAGGAAGGCGCAGCAGTAGCAGTAGCCGTCGGCGAGGGCGTCGCGGCCGGTTGCGCAGCAAAGGACGCCGCCGCGCAAAAGAGAATCGTTAGGCAGGCGCTAAGAGCGGGACGCAACATCGGTCTCGGCGACCTTATCCGGGAGCGCCGCGAGAGCAATGTCGCGCCGAAATTGTGCGCCCTCGAAATCGATCTTCGCGACCGCCGCATAAGCCAGGTCGCGCGCCGCGCGGAGGTCCGGTCCGAGCGCGGTGACGGCGAGCACGCGGCCGCCGTTCGTGACGATGTCGCCCTTTTCACGGCGTGTGCCAGCGTGAAAAACGTGGACGTTTTCCATCTTCGTCACCTCGTCGAGACCGCTGATTTTCTTGCCGGTCGCGATCTTGTCGGGGTAACCTGCTGACGCCATCACGACAGTCACAGCCGAGCGTTCGTCGAGTTCGATCTGCACGGTTTCGAGCTGGCTATCGATTGTTTTCTCGAGCACGGGCAGGAGATCGCCTCGCAAACGCGGCAGGATGACTTGCGCCTCCGGATCGCCAAAACGGCAGTTGAATTCCAGCACGCGCGCCACGCCGTCATGGATCATCAACCCAGGAAAAAGCAGGCCGTTGAAATGCAGCTTCTCGTCGCGCAGACCGCGCAGGAGCAAGCGCATGATTTTGTCGTTGAACTGTTTTTCGAGGTCCGCATTCCATCCCGCCGCCGGGCTGAATGCCCCCATCCCGCCCGTATTCGGCCCCTCGTTTCCGTCGCGCAGACGCTTGTGATCGCACGCTGTCCCGAGCAATCGATAATGCTCGCCGTCGACGAGCGCGTGCAGGGAACATTCCCAGCCTTCGAGGAATTCCTCGATCAAAACTCGCGCGCCAGCCTCTCCGAACCGGCGGCGCTCGAGCATGTCGTGGAGCGCCTGCAGCGCGCTCTCGGGGTCGGGTGCGATCACGACGCCCTTGCCGGCAGCCAGGCCGTCTGCTTTCACCACGATCGGATAATGCAGTTTTTCGGCGAAACGGCAGGCCTTCCGGATGTCGTCGAACACTCCCGCCATCGCGGTCGGTACGCCGGCGCAGCGCATCACTTGTTTGGCGAAAGCTTTGGAAGATTCGAGCCGCGCGGCGGCTCGGGTCGGACCGAAAATGCGCAGCTTTTCCGCTTGGAATTGATCGACGATCCCGGCCGCGAGCGGATCATCCGGCCCGACGACAGTCAGATCAATCCGGTTCTCCTGCGCGAAATGTCGCAGGCTGGCGACGTCGTTAGGCGCAATCCCGACATTCTCTCCAAGCTCGGTCGTGCCGGCATTGCCGGGCGCGCAAAAGATCTGCTCGACGCGCGGCGATTGTTTGAGTTTCCAGGCGAGCGCGTGTTCACGGCCGCCTCCACCAATTACGAGAAGTCGCATAAGAAAATCCGTCCTGGGAAAAGTTTGGTCATGGGAACGGGAGCGCCGTGAGTTTTCGCTTCCGGGGAACTCGTCGGCGCCGAGCATTGAGAGTACGCGAACGTTTGCCAAGAAAAAACCTCCGTTTTCGGCGGAAAAATTTGTGAACAGCTGCAAAGCAGTCATACCTCCCATTTGGGATGTTTCTCTCCAGTTGCGCCCATCGCGGCTGCCGGTAAGTCAATTCATGTCCACCCGATCGAAGGCCGCGTCCGTCATGAATCCCGGTTGTCTCTCGCGTGTGGTGCTTGATCGCATCGCCGACAAGTGGACCGCGCTGATCATCTACGTGCTCGCGAGTGGCACCCATCGCTACGCCGTTCTCCGGCGTGAAATCGGGGGGATTTCGCAGAAAATGCTCACGCAAACGCTCCGCAGCCTGGAGCGCGATGGGCTCGTCTCGCGCAAGGTGCACCCGGTCGTGCCGCCGAAGGTGGAGTACTCGCTCACGCCGCTCGGCCGCACTTTAATCGAGCCATTACGCGCGGTTTGCAGCTGGTCGGAAAAACACTTGCCGCAATTGCAGGCAAACCGCGCGCGGGCCGCGAGCGCGGCGGCCGGATCGAATCGGACGCTTTCTTCGCGCGATCAGTAATCGCCGCCGCCATGGTCCAGGTCGAGACGATCGTTCTACTCCTGATGCTGGTCGCGGCGCTCGTGATCGTCGCGAACAAGTTTGCGATTCCCTATCCGGTTTTGCTCGTGCTCGGCGGGCTCGCTCTGAGTTTCATCCCGGTGTTGCCGGTCATTCGGCTCAATCCGGACGTGGTTTTCTTTCTTTTTCTTCCGCCGCTGCTTTATCCGGCCGGGCTCTTCACTTCGTGGCGGGATTTTCGGCGGAATCTTCGGCCGATTTTGTTTCTCGCGATCGGGCTGGTCCTGCTCACCATGACGGTGGTCGCATGGGTCGCGCATTCTTTTGTCGCGGGTTTGCCCTGGGCGGCCGCCTTTGCGCTCGGCGCCATCGTTTCGCCGCCCGATGCGGTCGCCGCCGAAGCGATCCTGAAACGGCTGCGGGTGCCGCTGCGGATCGAGTCGATCCTCGAAGGGGAAAGTCTCGTGAACGATGCGACCGCGCTCGTCGCCTACCAGTTTGCGGTCGCCGCGATGGTGACCGGTCGCTTTTCGTTAGGTCAGGCGAGCCTGCGGTTCCTTTTCGTCGGCTTCGGCGGGGTCGCGCTTGGGTTGGTGGTCGGCTATGGCGCCCGCTGGGTGCAGCGCCAACTGAACGATCCGCCGGTCCAGATCACGATATCCCTCCTCACGCCGTTTGCCGCTTATCTCCTCGCCGAAAATGCGCATGTCTCCGGGGTTCTCTCGACCGTCACCGCGGGCATTTATCTTGGTTGGCACTCGACCGCGCTGCCGGCACGCACTCGCCTTCAGGCAGCATCTTTCTGGGAAATGGTCGCGTTTCTGCTTAACGGTTTCATCTTCATCGTGATCGGCCTGCAGCTCCCGGAGATCCTTGGAAGGTTGAATCATGAGCCATTCGCGCGGCTGATCGGTTACGGATTGATCGTGAGCGCCACCGTCGTCCTCGTTCGCGCTGCCTGGGTCTTCCCCGCGAATTCTCTGGCGGCCTGGCTGCGCCGCAAAAAACACCCGCGCGAACCGGCGCCGCCCTGGCAACACAGCCTCCTGATTGCCTGGTCGGGGATGCGTGGTGTCATCTCACTGGCCGCCGCCTTCGCTCTCCCGCTCGTGCTCGACGACGGGCGCGCCTTTCCCGGGCGGAGCTACATTCTCTTTCTCACCTTCAGTGTCATCCTCGTCACTCTCGTCTTTCAAGGGCTGACCTTGCCGATCCTGATTGCGAAACTCGGCATTAAAGATGATGGCGCGGTCGATCGGGAGGAGCGCGACGCGCGTCTCCGCGCCAACGAGGCTGCGGTCGATTTTATCGAACAGCGCGCGCTCGAGGAACATATGTCGGAAGAAGTGATGGTCCGGGTCCGCGCGGAATACTGCGACCGCATCGCGCAGCTCGAAGCCTGCGCCGGCCAAACGAACAATCCCGGCGGCGAAGTGGCGACTCCTACTTATCAGCGCCTGCAGTTCGGCGCGCTCGGGGTGGAGCGACAAACCATCATCGCTCTGCGCAATTCCCATCAGATCAATGATGAAGCGCTCCGCCATATCCAGCGTGATCTCGACCTCGCCGAAGCGCGCCTGACGGGAGACTAACGAACAAAGGATCCCACGAGTGACTCCCGAGGCGATCGATCGAGATCCGGTAGCTGTCCGCGCGATGTTCGATCGTGTCGCAGGCCGATATGACCTGGCAAACCACCTTCTCAGTGGCGGCTGCGACTTCTGGTGGCGACATCGCGCTTCGGAGATCGTGAAACAGTGGCGACCACGACGTGTGCTTGATCTCGCGACTGGCAGCGGCGACCTGGCGCTCGCGATCGCACGAAAGCTACCGGTCGCCGAAGTGAACGGCGCTGATTTTTCCCCGGAAATGCTGGCGCACGCGCGGGCCAAAGGACTAAAGCGAACAAGCCTCGCGGACGCTCTTCATCTGCCTTTTCCAGACGAGAGTTTTGAGGCAGTCACGGTTGCTTTCGGCCTGCGGAACATGAAGGACTGGGGTGCCGCCCTCGAGGAAATGGCGCGAGTTCTGACACCCGCCGGCCACCTCTTGATCCTGGATTTCTCCCTGCCGCGCGGGCCACTCAGCTCCTTCTACCGCTTCTATCTACATCGTTGCCTGCCTTTGTTCGCGCGCTGGATCACTGGGGAGAAAGAAGCCTACGATTATCTCGGCGCCTCGATTGAGAAATTCCCCAGCGGTAGCGCGATGGTTGAGTTGATTGAAGCGCATGGTTTTATCGACGCGAGCGGCCTTCCATTAACAGGTGGAATCGCGTCGATCTACTGCGCGCGCAAAAGCGGAACTATCGCGGCGACGAAGCTTCCGCCGGCGGGCTGATGGCGGAAGGAATGGGACTCGCCGTCGGAGCAGGGCTTGGCGTCGTCACCGACTTGGTCAACGGGAGCTTAAACGCCGTGAAATCCGGGTTGCTAATCAGGGAGGTGCCGTCACGCGCGTCGACCTTGGCGTACCACATCGAGTTGTCTGTCTTTCCGCCGATGGTTAGCTTATGCAAGGTCTTAGGATCGCTTGCCGTAGCAAATGTCAGCACCATTTGCCCATGGTCAAGACCGTGAGCAGGCGTGGTCGCTCCAACCCACCTGACGGCGCGCAATGAAGACAACGTGTTGATTAACGACTGAATGTCCGAGTTATCCGCGGCACCTCCTTTGCTGGCTTGCCAGCTCTCAGGTCCTGTTCTCGTGAATGTCTCTTCCTGATCTGTGACACGCGCGAAGTGAGTGATTTCGCTCGGCTTGAATTTGAAAATGGCTAATTCCTGCCACTGCGACGGCTCCGTCCAGATGTCAGCGAGTATCTGGTGATTCACCGCTACGATAAAGGGTTCTTCGCCGACTCGCGCGTAGATATCGCCCTGTTCGATTTTGCCGAAGGAGAGAGTCAGGAAAGGATGCTCGCCCGCGCCAGTCTCGGCCGTGTTCTCGGAAGCGAAAGAACTAAAAGCAAGTTGGAGCGAAGGGTGATCGAGACCGTATTTAGGTAGCTCCGACGCCGTGTCGGCGACGAACTTCGTCACCAATTGATCATTCAAAGTAGTGATCAGACGGCGCACTTCTTCGCCATTCGCCGGGAGGTTATCCGCACTCGCGATCGTCCACTTCTCTCCTTTGCGTGCGAGCACAACTTCTGGCTGTTCGGCGGCTTGAATGTGAATGCGGTCAAGATTATCACTGTCGATCCGAACAAGGTGCCGATCGCGAAGATCGTTAGGTTGGAGAGCGAGGAAGTCTTCCGTTTTCTTCGCTAACTTATAGACGCCGTTGCGCGGGAGGAACCGCGCGTAAACCTGATCCTTTTTCGTCTCGGCGCCAATTTGTAGCGTTTCGCCCTGCTTGTCATCCGCGCCGTAAAGCGTGATTGAGCCGCGCGGTTCGGAAAGGCCATAACTATGTAAGTCCCCGTTGCCTTCACCGACAAACTCGCCGATCCGCGCGTTCGTGATCTGTGCAACAAGGTCCCCGATCTTCTGGTCATCGCCGCGAGCCTGGAGCGGCTTGATGATCGCCCAGTGCTCACCTTGTTTAGCGAGTTCTATCTCACCGGCATTGCTCTTTAAGACCGCACGCACGACCTGCGCGGTGGTCAGGCTGGTCAACTTCCGATCGCGGAGGTCGTTCGGCTTCCTTGAAATATCGGTCTTTACATTTTGCGCGACAATAAAGACATCCTTTGAGTTACCGATTCGCACATAGACCTGATTTTCGAGCGCCGCATCCTTCCCAAAGCGGATCTCCTGCGGGCCATCGGGTAGCTTTAGTGTGAGTCGAAGTTTCGGCTGCACAACTCCGAAGTCCGCGAGACTCGACTTATCCACCTTCGGGTTTCCTTTGCCTGGAATGACGGCAAATTTCTTCCAGCTTTCAAGATCGGCGATCAGGTTGTCGATCGCCGCGGCATCGGCTTGGTCTTTGACGGGTGCAGTCAGACGCCACTTGTCGTTTTGCTTCTGGAGTTCGATCCGGTCGTCGCCATTCTGAATAACGATCCCTTGGAGTTTATCGCGATCGAAGTTGAGGACGTTGCCCGCCTGCCGCTTTGTCTCAACCGTGTTTGGTTTTTTGCTTTCGAAGAATTTGATCCAGACTCCCAGACCGATGGCGAGGAGAAGAAGGATGACGGTTGTCCGCGTGCGCATTAGTTAATCTTGCTAGGCGCGGCGCCGCCACCAGACAAACAGACCCACGAGCGCCGGGGTGAGGGGGATAAAGACGAGGATAATCCAGCGAAGGTTACGCAGCTCCCGTTCGTCGAGGGTAAAGGTCAGGACCTGAGGGATCTTCGGCGCGATGCCGATCAGTTGCTCGCGACTCAGGAGCCAGTTCAGACTCGCCGAGACGAAATCGAGACCCTGCTGGCCTTGAGTCAGGGCGTCGTCGTGGATAAAGGTAGAGTTCGCGACGACGATCAGACGCGCGGAATTGATCTGCACTCGTTGATCGTTACTCCCACCTTTCTCGACTGAGGCAGCGATCGTTAGTGGATCACCCTTATCCTTCGCCGGATCGTATTGCAGGAGGGATTCGTTATCCGAGTAATAATCGGTTTCGCCCCAGTAACCTTTCTCGGCCTGTGCGAGTGGGGCGAGGTGAATATTGGCAGCCGCCATGACCTGCGGCGGTTGCAAGGTGAGAGAACTGGTCGCGCCAATGAAGGGAGCACGCACGTCGGCGAGGCGTTGCGTGACTGGGTTATCAGGAAGGAAATGTGCGACGACATCGCGCACCCGAGCGATTTCCTGGATGCCGGTCTTTACCATCGCCATGAGTCGGTCGTCGTCGACCTTCACGCCGAGTTCACTCAAAAACTCGGATAACCGCGGCGTCTTCGCGGCCGGATCGATCAGGAGGAGAATACGACCATCCTTGTTCCAGAAGTCGCGCAACAGTTTCATCTCGCGCTCGGAGAAATCATATTGCGGACCGTCGATCATCACGACCTTGATCTCAGCGGGAATGGATGGGACCTCGAAGAGGTTCAGCTCCCTGAACTCGACGTTCTCGTTCTCGATGAAAGTCTTCATAATGGAGACGGGACTCGTCCCGGTCGTCTCGGTCAGCGGCGGCTCCTTATGACCAAGGACGTAGCCAACGATGTTCTTCTTTCCTTCCACGACATCGAGCAACGCGCTGGTGATCGCCTGTTCGCCTTTGAAGGCTGTGATCTGCCCCTCTTCGCCGGTGAGTGGATTAGGCGGGCTTGTTTCCGCCATCTCGGACGCTTTGACTGTTTTATTCCGCCCTTTGTAATCAAGGATAAGGACACTTTCGTCGGTGACGACCTTATACTTGGCGAGTAACTCTTTCGCGCGGGTCATGCTTCGTTCCGGATCAACATACTCGACGTCGATCTTTCCGCGGGACGCGTATTGGTATTCAGTGAGAAGACTCTGGACGTCTCCGTAAATCGGGCTTTGGGACGCGAAAAAAACGGTGATGCTAACTTTCCCTTGGATGCCATCAAGAAAGTGCTTCGTCCGATCCGAAAGCGCATACTTCTTATCCCGCGAGTAATCCCAGCGACGGTAGTGCTCGAAGCCGAGATAATTCACCATCGCCGCGAGGACGATCACGATCGCGACCTGGATGATAACATTCAGGCCGATCTGGAAACGGTGGATTTTTTTCGGCTTGAGCGCCGGAGTTGCGTCGTCAGCCATGAGCTACACTCTCCACTTCCGCGCCTGGAAGGCCTGATAAGTAAACGTCAGCATCACTACCGTCATACTGAGGTAGAGAACAATCGGCCGGGTATCGATTACCCCACGGGAGAGGGTGCCCATCTGTTCAATCGCCGAAAAATAGCCAAGAAGCTGGCGCGTCTCGGAGGTGACATCGAGGAGGATGAAAGAGACGAGCCCGAGAAAGAAGAGAAGCGTGATCACAGCAAAGGAGATCACGGCGGCGACGATCTGATTCTTCGTCAGGACAGAAGCGAAGCACCCGATCGAGAGATAGAACATACCGAGAAGCAGGAGCATGAGATAACCGCCGAGATAGGCTCCGGTCGAGCCGGCGGCGGGCTGGTGCGTGATCGCCTGAAAGATCGCGAAGTAGAGGATCGTAGGGATCCAGAGAATGATGTAGAAGACGAGCGCGCCGAAGTACTTCGAAAGGACCACTTGCGAGTCACGCACGGGTGCGGTCATGAGCGGCTCGATTGTGCCGAGCTTAAATTCCTCGGAGAAAAGCCGCATCGTGATGAGGGGAAAGACGAGGACGAAGGCGAACCAGAAGAAGACCGAGTTAAAGAAGGCTTCCTCGACCGAATAGGGAATCGGTCGCTGGTTCATGAAGGAAATCTGGAAGTAAAAATCGACTCCGCTGACGAGGAGGAAGAAGACAAGGACGATGTAGGCGATCGGCGAGTAGAAGTAGCTCTTCACTTCGCGGCCGAGAAGGGTAAAGAATTTAGTCATCTTAACGGGAACGGGTGACGAAGAGATTTGTCATCCTGAGCGAAGCGAAGGATCTCGCAAGCGTTGCTAGACGGCGCTTTGCCTGATGACGTCGAAAGACGCTTGTGAGATCCCTCGCCGCGCTCCGCCGGCTCGGGATGACAACTTTTGATGGGTCGATCCGATTTAACGCTATGCTTCATCGGGGTGGGTGATTTCTACGAAGACGTCTTCGAGGGTTGCTTTCCTTTGTGAAAGCTCGCGCACGATCCACTTGCGATCGCTCGCCAGTTGGAAGACCTCCGGGCGCACCTCGGCGCCGGCTTCGGCGCGCAGGGAGAAAATTTTCCAGTCTCCCTCAGTCGTCAGGCTGACGTCTTTGACCCCGGCGACGTTTTTAAGTTGCTCAACGCCGTCGTCTGAGCCGGTCTTGGCTTCCAGAAGAACGCCAGTCGCGGTCCGCATCTGATGGAGCAAATTCTCCGGTGTGTCGCAGGCTTCGATGCGGCCTTTGTTGATGATGATGACGCGGCTACAAGTCATCTCTACTTCGGGCAGGATGTGCGTCGAAAGCAGGATGGTGTGCTGCCGGCCAAGGTTTTTGATCAGGTCGCGCACCTGGCGGATTTGGTTGGGATCGAGGCCGCTCGTGGGTTCGTCGAGAATAAGCAGATCAGGCTCGTGCACGAGCGCATCGGCCAGCCCAACTCGCTGCCGATAGCCCTTGGAGAGTGCGCCGATGAGTTTCTTCTCGACGTCCTGAAGGCCGCATAACTCCTTTACATCCCCAACGCGTTCCTTGATCCGGCGATGCGCAACTCCTTTGAGGGCGGCGCGGTAATCGAGATATTCCGTGACGCGCATATCGTTATAAAGCGGCACGTTTTCCGGCATGTAACCAAGGTGGGCACGCGCTTCGAGCGACTTCTCGAAAATGTCGAAACCAGCCACCGTTGCGCGCCCGGAAGTCGGCGGCATGAAGCTGGAAAGAATGCGCATCGTGGTGCTTTTTCCCGCACCGTTCGGGCCGAGAAATCCCATGATTTCCCCTTTGCCAACTTCGAAGCTCAGGTTGTCGATCGCGGTCTGACCAGCATAGCGTTTCGTAAGGTTTTCGACTTTGATCATCGCGGCGGTGAGTTAGTTAGTGACAGCACGAACGCGCGCAGCGTTGGCATTTTTTCGAAAAAAGTTCAACGCGCCTGCAGGTTTACCGTCTCGACTCGACGCCCACGCCCGTCGCGGCTGATGATGCCAACCGCGAGATCGATGCTCGATCCACTGTCGGCTTGCGAGAGAATTTTCTCGGCTGCCTTCACGGAGTTCACCGGGTATTTTCCGATTCGGTAAATCACGAGACCACGCTCGATCCCCACCTGGTCCGCGGGGCTGCCCGGCTCGACCGCGCTCACGAGCACGCCTCGACCTGTGGCATAACCAAGCGCGTCGGCTAGCTCGGACGTGAGATCCTGTAGTTGCAAACCAAGCAACCGATCGGCGTCCGTCGCGCCGGTTTCTTCATCGTTCGCGCCCGGTTTCGGTGGTGGCTGTGTCGCGGCGATCTTCTTAAACGCCTCGACATTTTGCCTAACGATATTCGCCGGGATTGCAAACCCGAGGCCCTGGGTCGGGACCCCCTGCGGCGTGAAAGCCATCTTCGCGGAGCTGATGCCGACGAGCCGCCCATCGATGTCGATCAACGGGCCGCCGCTGTTCCCTGGATTAATCGCCGCGTCGGTCTGGAGAAGGTCGTGATAATCGATGTTCTCGATCGTGATCTCGCGCTTCACGCCGCTGAGAACGCCGCGGCTGATCGAGGTGCCGTAGCCGAGAGCGTTGCCGACGACGATGACGGTTTGACCGAGCAAATTTGGTGAGATGTCGTGCAGGTCGATGAAGGGAAGCGGCTTGTCGCTGTCGATCTTGATCAGGGCAAGATCCTTCTTCACGTCGCCGGTGATGTAGCGTGCTTTGTAGCGCTTGTTGTCGTTCGTGATGACCTCGATTTTGAGGTCGGCGGCGCGCGAGACGACGTGCTCGTTCGTCACGATGTAGCCGGACGGATCGACCAGGAAACCGCTCCCGAGGCTCTGCAACGTCTGACGAATCTCCCGCGGGCGATTTCGGTAAACGCCAAAGAACTGCGCCGCAAAATCATCCCAAGGATCGCGCACCTGCCGCCTAACGACGCGCTCGGTGTTGATGTTGACGACGGCGGGAAGAACTTTCGCGACTGCGAGAACGGTGGGCTCGGAGGCGGGATCGGGCGTCGGGGTCGTGGTTTGCCCGAAAGCGGTGGCGGCACTCGCGCAGAGCAAAATCGCCAGCGCGCGGACACTTAATTTTGGCCGGCGATGGCGCGCTCTCGGTTCCGTCACGTCCTCTGCTCTCATGTTCGGTCGGCTCACTTTTGCTCGCGAACATCGGAGCGTGCCCGGGACTGTCAACTTGCCCACCGGCCAAACGCTTGCAGAGTTAAACGGACATGCGCCCATCGTTCGCCACCCGCGGAAATCTCGATTTACTCGAGGAAAATTATCGTCGTTGGAAGGAGAATCCCGCCTCCGTCGACAGCACGTGGGACGCGTTTTTCGAAGGCTTCGAGCTTGGAGAGACGCCGTATCGCAATGGTGCCGCCACGGCTGCCGCGGTCCCGCGGACGGACGCGGCCGAGAGCCCGCTCCAGACGCGCGTGGACGGATTGGTTTACGCGTATCGCACGCTCGGGCATTCGATCGCGCGGGTGAATCCGCTCGCCGAGACGCGTCCGAAAAATCCGCTGCTCAGCCTGCGCGAGCTTGGGTTCAGCGAGAAGGATCTGGATCTCCAGGTGTCGTCGAAGTTCTTCCTCGGGAACAAGCGCATGACGCTGCGGCAGATGATCGCCTCGCTCCAAGAGATGTATGCGGATGTGATCGGCTCGGAGTTTCAACACATCCAGAATCCGCGCATCCGCAACTGGGTGCGGGACCGACTCGAGGCGCGGCCGACGAAGCATCACGCCTCGACGGAAATCGAGATTGCGCTGCTGCGGGTGCTGCTGGAATCGGAAGCGTTCGAGGTTTTTCTGCATACGCGCTACGTCGGGCAGAAGCGCTTTTCGCTCCAAGGCGCGGAGTCGCTCATGGTGATATTGGACACGATCTTGCATCGCTGCCCCGGCCATGGGATCGAAGAAATCTGCATGGGCATGGCGCATCGCGGCCGGCTGAATGTGCTCGCGAATTTTCTGCAGAAATCGCTCAAGCTGCTCTTCACGGAGTTCAGCACGAATTACGTTCCGGATTTGGTCGCGGGCGATGGGGACGTGAAATATCACCTCGGCTACCGCACGCTCCGGAAGCTCGCCTCCGGCGCGCAGGTGGAAATCCGGCTGGCGGGAAATCCGAGCCATCTCGAGGCGGTCGATCCGGTGGTGGAAGGGATTGCGCGCGCGCGCCAGCGGATCCGGCACGACACGGAACATCGCCGCAAAGTTTTGCCTCTACTGGTGCACGGCGACGCGGCTTTTGCCGGGCAGGGGATCGTCTCGGAAGTGCTGAACATGTCGCAACTGCACGGCTACTCGACCGGCGGGACCGTGCACGTCATCGTGAATAATCAGATCGGTTTCACCACGCTGCCGGAAGACGCCCGCTCGTCGATGTATGCGACCGACATCGCGAAGATGATCGAGGTGCCGATTTTCCACGTGAACGGTGACGATCCGCTGGCCGTGCGTTTCGTGACGGAGACAGCGCTTGATTTTCGCCAGAAATTTGGCCGCGACGTCGTGATCGACATGTATTGCTACCGTCGCTACGGGCACAACGAAGGCGACGAGCCGCTCTTCACGCAGCCTGATCTGTATGCGAAAATCGCGAAGCGTCCGTCGGTCGCACGGCTTTTCCGGAAGGAGCTGATCGACGGCAAAGTGCTGAACGAAGAAGCGGCGGCGCAGTTGGAAAAAGAATTGCAGGAACGGCTCGAAACCGCACTCGAAAAAGTGAAGGCGCGCGAGAATTCCCCTAACGATCGCAAGGAGCGCTTCAAAGAATCGACCGCGGTTTTCCAGCCGCAGTACTCCGGCCACTCTGGTCCGACCGCGATCACGCCGGAGACGTTGAAGCAGATCGTCGACGGCCTCACGCAAGTGCCGGAGAACTTTAACCTGCTCCCGAAAGTGAAGCGGATCACGATCGATCGGCAGCGCGAAGCGTTCGCGGCGGGCGGTCCTTACGACTGGGGTTTTGCGGAGGCGCTCGCGTTCGGTTCACTCCTGCTCGAGGGGATTCCGGTCCGGCTTTCCGGGCAAGACAGCCGGCGCGGGACGTTCAGCCATCGACACGCGTTTCTTTACGACGCGAAGTCAGGAACGCCGTATTTGCCGCTCCTCCATCTCAGCCCGGACCAGGCGCGCATCTGCATTTATAACAGCCTGCTCTCCGAAGCTGCGGTGCTCGGATTCGACTACGGCTACTCGCTCGATTACCCGAACATGCTCTGCCTTTGGGAAGCGCAGTTCGGCGATTTCGCGAATGGCGCGCAGACGATCATCGATCAATTCATCGTCTCAGCGGAATCGAAATGGCAGCGACCGAGTGGAATCGTTCTGCTCCTGCCGCACGGCTACGAAGGCCAGGGTCCGGAGCACTCCAGCGCGCGGCTCGAGCGTTTCCTGCAAGCCTGCGCGGAGGACAACATCCAGGTCTGCAATCTCACCACGGCCGCGCAATACTTCCACGTTCTGCGCCGGCAGATGAAACGGGACTTCATCAAGCCGCTCATCATCATGACGCCGAAGAGTCTGCTTCGTTCGGAGGCGGCTTCTTCGCGGACGGAGGATTTTACCGAGGGAAGTTTCTCGGAAATTCTCCGCGACAAGGAAGTGACCGCGCCGGAGAAAATCGAACGGGTGATTCTTTGTTCCGGAAAAATTTATTACGACCTCGCGAATCACCGGACCGAACAAAAGATCGCGAACGCAGCGATCGTTAGGCTAGAGCAGCTTTATCCTTTGGCGGAGGATAAGCTGCTCGAGATCCTCGCACCTTTCACGCAGGTGAAACAAATCGTCTGGTGCCAGGAAGAGTCGCAAAACATGGGTGCGTGGACCTACATCGAGCCGCGGCTGCGGAAGCTGTTAGGCCGCGAGATCGCATACGCCGGCCGCAACGCGAGCGCGAGCCCGGCCGTCGGCGCGCTGGCCCTGCACAAACGCGAGCAGGCCTGTGTGATCGGCGAGGCGTTTAACGTTTAGCGGTTTGATCGCTTAACGAATGCGTCGGCGGCGTCGCACTTTGTCATCCTGAGCGTAGCGAAGGACCTCGCAAGCGTCTCACGGCGTCGTTCGGGGACATCATCGCTGGACAACGCTTGCGAGGTCCTTCGCCGCGCTTCGCCGACTCAGGATGACAAAAGTAGTAGCAGCGGCGCTTTTATCGTAAGTGTCGCGCAAAAAATTCCGCCGCCTGTTCCCGGACTTTTGCGGCGGCGTCAGCCGAGAAAACGTGTCCTTCGCCTGGGTAGAACTTCTTCTCGAACGGATCGCCGTGCGTGCGCAGGTATTCGAGTAAAGGCTGCGTATATTTCTCGTTAGGCACGCGCGTGTCGACGGTGCCGTGGATCACCAAGATCGGCGGCAACGGCTGCCGCGTCTGGCCTTCCGGGTGCCCATGCCAAAATCCGCCCGCCTCTTCCACGACGGCGCCGATCGACGGATCGCGTCGCGCCGTTTCGATCGCCGCAAACGCGCCTAACGAGTAGCCAAAGATTCCGATTTTTGGTGCATCAGGCCGCTGCGTGTGAACCCAGTTGACCGCGTCCTGCGCCGTCCCGAGCCAGGTCGGAAAAAGCTTCAGCAAAACCGCCTGACGCGCGAACCAGGTGTGAGTGCGATCGAAGTAATGAACCTGGTAACTCTCAAAGCCGGCCGTCGCGAGCCGCTCGGCGACGCGCGTCATTTCCGGACCGTCGAAGAGCATTCCCCCCGCGCCATGGAGCACGAGAATCGGCACGTGCCGTCCCGCTGCGCGTGGCGTGTAAACATCCACCAGAATCTTCGCACCGCCGCTCTCGAAATTCTTCCGCGCGACCGTAACCGCCCCCGCATTTCCGGGCCGGGCCGCCGCACAACCGCTCCAGGCGCAGAGTCCGCTCAGGAGCAACACCATCAGCCTAACGAATCGCGCCGTGCGTTCTTCCATCACCATCAATACGCGCAGCGGATGCGTTCTCCAGCTTGCGTGCGGCGGTGACTAGCGATTATTGTTAGGCGTGAGCGCAGCCGATCATGTCTTCACCCTCGGGATCGAGGAAGAATTCCAAATCATCGATCCGGAAACACGCGAGCTCCGTTCCCACATCCAGCAGATCCTCGGTGAAGGAAAAGTGACACTGAAGGAGCAGATAAAACCCGAGATGCACCAGTCGGTCGTCGAACTCGGGACGGATGTCTGCGGAAACATCCACGACGCACGGGAACAAGTAATCCGCCTGCGGAGCGAGCTCGCCTCGATGGCGGCGAAAGGCGGTCTGAAAATCGCCTCGGCCGGCACACACCCCTTTTCGCATTGGTTCGATCAACACATCACGGAAGGCGAGCGCTACGCCACGATCGTGAAAGATTTGCAGCAGGTCGCGCGCGCCAATCTCATCTTCGGCTTGCACGTCCACGTCGGGATTCCGGATCGTGCGACGGCGATCCATGTGATGAATCAGGTGCGCTATTTTCTGCCGCATCTTTACGCGCTCTCGACCAATTCGCCCTTTTGGGTCGGCCGCAACACCGGCTTGAAAGGCTATCGCCTGAAAGTCTTCGAGCGTTTCCCGAGAACCGGCACGCCGGACGCGTTCGAGAGCTTGTCGGAGTATGAGGATTTCCTGAAGCTCCTGATCAAGACCGGCTGCGTCGATAATGCAAAAAAGATCTGGTGGGACATCCGACTGCACCCGTTTTTCGACACGCTCGAGATCCGGATTTGCGATGCGCAATCGCGCGTCGACGACACGCTCGCGCTCGCCGCGGTCATACAGGCGCTCGTGGCGAAGCTGCACAAGTTGCATGCGCAGAATTTGAATTTCCGCATCTACCGCCGGCGTTTGATCGACGAGAATCGCTGGCGCGCGTCGCGCTACGGGCTCGATGGCAAGTTGATCGATTTCGGCCGCGAAGCGGAAGTGGATGCCCGCTCGCTCATTGCCGAGTTGCTCGAGTTTATTTCGCCCGAGGTGGACGAACTCGGGAGCGACCAGGAGATCGCGCACATCGAGCGGATCGTGCGCGAAGGGACCGGCGCCGATCGGCAGCTCGCGGCGTGGGAGAGCGCGCATAACATGCATGACGTCGTCGATCTGATCGTGCACGAAACTTACGAGAAGTTGACCGTGCCCGAGCCGACGGATGCCTCGGCCGGTGCCTGACGAGATCGAGATCGCGCCGGCCGATCCGCTCGCGCCGGAAAGTCTGCGCCTCGCGGCGGCGCTCTGGGCGGAGTTGAGTACGATTTACCCGGAGCAAACCGCGCCGCCTTTCCCTCCGCGCGACATCGTGGGTGAGCGCGCGCTCTTTCTCGTGGCGTCGTTAGGCGGGAAGGCGGTCGGCTGTGGCGCGGTGCGTCCGCTGCCGGATGCTGTAGCGGCGGCCGTGTCGGCCGCAGACGAG
>JBDTIQ010000070.1:0-3886 GCA_039936335.1 Chthoniobacterales bacterium | reverse complement strand
ATGTTCACTAGAACGTATGAAACGGCTTCTGTGCTTTTGGTTCAAATGGACTCGACCCTCGTATCAATCGGTGCGGCAACTGGAGCTGAATCTGCCGATCCGGAAAGGGCGCAGTCAATTGTAGGGTGATCGCGTCGGTTGCCCTGATTCAACCAGGCAGGCGAAGCGTTCGCCCTACAGTTTTAGTCTCCCCGCGCCGCCGCGTCGGCGAAGGCGATGTCACCCTGGTGCAGATCGAGCGCAATCTCTTCCGGCGTGCCGAAAACCCGCGCGCGCTCATCGTCGAATTCGCCTTCCCAACGCCCGACCACGACGGTGGCGAGACAGTTGCCGATCAGGTTCACGCAGGTGCGGCCCATGTCCATGAGCTCGTCCACGCCGAAAATCACCGCCACCCCGATCGGGCCGAGGCCGGAGGGAAGAAAGCTGTTGAGGGTCGCGAGCAGAATCACGAGCGACGCGCGCGGCACCGCGGCGACGCCTTTCGAAGTGATCATGAGTGCGAGCATGATCGTGATCTGCTGCGCGATCCCGACGTGATGCCCGGTGGTGGTTTCGGCCGCCTGCGCGACGAAGACGGAAGCCATCGCCAGATACAAGGTCGAGCCATCCAGATTGAAAGAGTAACCCGTCGGCATGACGAGCCCGACGATGTGCGGCGGAACCCCAAAACGCTCCATCGATTCCATCGCCTTCGGGAGGGCCGATTCGCTGCTCGTGGTGGCGAACGCGAGCGTTGCCGGCTCGCGCACCGCCCTAACGAATTGCCGGATGGGGATGCGGAGCAAAAGCAGAACGCTGCCAAAAACGAGGATGATGAAAAGAATGAGCGCGAGATAAAGCGAGAGGATCAAATTCCCGAGATGCAGCAGAACGCCGAGGCCCTGCGTCGCAATCGTGTGCGCCATGGCGGCCGCGACACCGATCGGCGCGAACATCATGACGTAGTTGGTGAACTTGAACATCACCTGCATCAGGCTCTCCATCGCGATCACGATCGGCCGACCTTTCTCGCCAATCGCCGAGACCGCCATCGCGAAGAGAACTGAGAAAGCAACGATCTGGAGCACATCGCCCCGCGCCATCGCGTCGATCACGCTCGCGGGAAAAATGTGGACGATGGTTTCGAGCAACGTCTTCGGATGAGTGTGCGCGACGGTGTTGATGATCTCGTTAGGCCCGGCGACAAGCGCGACGCCCACTCCGGGTTTGGTCAGATTCACGACCGTGAGCCCGATGACGAGCGCGGCGCTGGTGGCGATCTCAAAGTAGATGAGCGCCTTGATGCCCATGCGGCCGACCTTCTTCAGGCTGCCCGCGCCGGCGATGCCCGCGACGATCGTGGAGAAAACCAGCGGCGCGATGATCGCCTTGATCAGGTTAAGGAAAATGTCGCGGAGGAAGTAAACCTTGTTACCCCAGTCGGGGCGGATCCAGCCGATGAACCCGCCAATGATGAGACCGAGGAAGATCTGGACGGTAAGTGACGGCCGATACCAAGGGCGGCGCGGCGGAGAGGGAGTGTCGGCGTTGGGACTCATGCGGAAGAAGTTGTCCGCAGATTACGCAGATTAATGCGGATTAGAGGAGGCAAAATGGCGTGCACAATAAAGGGCGCTCTCTTCGCCGACTCCGACGCCATGGATCGCAAAGCGAGGCTGCTTCCGTCGAGAGCAATTACCGCACGCGGAAGTTTCGTGACCCACTCGCTCCGCAGTGAGTCATCGGGTTCTGGTTCATCGACATGAAGCGCCTGCGAGACCGCGGCGTCGCAGGCGCTCCGTCCTCCATTGCTCCTTGCAGCTTGTCCACTTTTCAATGACTCACTGCACTAGTCATATGGCGTAACAGTGTAAGAGAAATTGTATGATCGCGCTTGAGCCTTTTGCCGAAGATGTCTGGATCGTGAACGGACCGAGGGTCCGCGCGGTCGGCGTTTCGTTTCCCACCCGCATGATTGTTATCCGGCTCGGAGGCGGATCGTGGTGGGTGAACTCTCCCGTCTCGGTGCCGCGCGAACTGCTCGATGGCATGACCGCGGAAGGCCCAGTGAGATTTCTCGTCGCGCCGACCAAGCTGCATGTTTGGCGGTTGGAATCGTGGCATGCGTTGTTTCCGGACGCGGAGCTGTGGGCGCCTCCTCAGGTCCCGCGCGAATTCAAGGGGCTCCCTTTTGCAGGTGTCTTGGGAGATGTGCCACCCACGAGTTGGGCGGATGAGTTCGATCAACTGGTTTTCCGGGGCAACTTATTCGTCGAAGAAGTTTACTTTCTGCACCGGAAGTCGCGCACCGTCATCTTCGGCGATTTCATTCAGAATCATCCGCCGGCGAGCGGTCGGCCGCTGCGCAATGCGCTCTTCCAGCTCGCCGGGGTCGCGAGGCCGCGAGGCGGCGTCCCATTCGATATCCGGCTTTCGTTCACTAACCGCCAACTCGCGCGGCGCTCACTCGAGAAGTTACTCGCCTGGGACTTCGATAAACTGATTCTCGCGCACGGTGTGTGCGTCGAGAAGGAGGCTAAAGCATTCGTTAGGCGCGCGTTCCACTGGCTCGCGCCCCAACGGTTTCGACGCGGTCTCGGGGAGACTGTATGACTGCTGAATCGGCAACGATAACGGGGGAGTAGGGCAGGTTGACGCAGATGAGAGGAGATCAAAATGCGGTTCTTGTTATCTGCGGAGATTGGCAACTCCGGCCTCGCCTTCGGCAGCGTTCCAGGCGAAATCTGATGACCATGTCCCTAACGAATCTTCGCTGCACCGCCTGCGGGCTCGAGCACACTGCGAGTCAGTTGCAAAATCTCTGCACCGCCTGCGGGAAACCGCTCTTTGCCGAATATGATTTGGCCACGATCGGACGCACTTTCACCCGGGAAAAGTTAGCCAACCGCGGCAAATCGCTCTGGCGCTATCGCGAAGTTTTGCCACTGCCTGCGGACGTGGAGCCGGTGTCGTTAGGCGAAGGTGGCACGCCGTTGCTCCGGGCCAAGCGCTGGGGCGAGGCGGTTGGGCTTTCGAATGTCTGGGTCAAAGACGAGGCGCAAAATCCGACCCAAAGTTTCAAGGCGCGCGGGATGACGACCGCCGTCTCAATGGCAAAACATCTCGGCGCGAAAAAGCTCGCCGTCCCAAGCGCAGGAAACGCCGGCGGCGCGCTCGCTGCTTACGCCGCGCGAGCTGGCCTCGAGGCGCACATCTTCATGCCCGCGGATACGCCGAGCGCGAACGTGATCGAGTGCCGCGAAACTGGGGCGCACGTCACCTTGATTGATGGCCTAATCACCGATTGCGGCGCCGAGATCGCGCGCCGTAAGGAAGCGGAAGGTTGGTTCGACGTTTCCACTTTGAAGGAACCGTACCGCGTCGAAGGCAAGAAAACGCTCGGTTATGAACTCGCTGAACAAAGCGACTGGCAACTCCCCGACGCGATCCTTTATCCGACCGGTGGCGGCACCGGCCTTATTGGCATGTGGAAAGCCTTCGACGAGATGGAAACGCTCGGCTGGATCGGAAAGGAACGCCCGCGCATGTATTCGGTGCAGGCGGCTGGTTGCGCGCCGATCGTTCGTGCCTTTGAAGCGGGCGAAGAAGTCGCCACGGAGTTTCCCAACGCGCACACCAAGGCTTCAGGTCTTCGCGTTCCCAAAGCGGTCGGTGATTTCCTCATGCTCCGCATCCTGCGCGAATCGAACGGCGGGGCGATCGCGATCGAAGACGAGGAGATGATCCGCGTGACGCGCGAAGTTGGCGCAGCCGAAGGACTCTTCGTCGCCCCGGAAGGCGCCGCCTGTTTCGCCGCGCTGAAACAGCTATATTCGTTAGGCACGATCGCCGCTGATGAGCGCGTCGTGATTTTCAACACCGGCTCCGGGATTAAATATCTCGA
>JBDTIQ010000069.1:0-11728 GCA_039936335.1 Chthoniobacterales bacterium | reverse complement strand
TGACCAATTACAAACGCGCGGTTTTCGTGCCTAACGAGTCCACTGGCGAGCTGCAGCCATTCCGAATCTTGATCCGCGCGAGCAACTGGCTGGGCGACAGCGTGATCAGCATTCCCGCGGTCCGTGCGATCAAAGCCGGGCGGCCCGACGCGCACGTCACGATTCTCGCGCCGGAAAAGATTGCGGCGGTTTGGCGCCTGCTGCCGGAAGTGGATGCCGTGCTGTCGTTAGGCGAAATGTCGCTGCCGGCGGTGTGCCGATTATTACGTAAGCAGCCGCGGTTTGATGTCGGTGTGATCTTTCCAAACTCACTCCGCAGCGCGCTTGAACTCTGGCTCGGCGGCGTGCCGCGGCGCGTCGGCTACGCCGGTCACCAGCGGCGCTGGCTCCTGCAGCAGGTGGTGGCGCCGGTCGAGCGACCGGGTCCGCCAGTGCATCAGGTGGAGCATTATCTCGATATCGCGCGTTCGTTAGGCACGATGGCGGAACCAGGCGAAATCGCGCTCGCCCGGTCGACCCCGGCGAGCGGTCGTTTCGGGCTTTGTCCCGGCGCGGAGTATGGACCGGCCAAACGCTGGTTGCCGGAACGCTTCGCGGAAACGGCCGCCGCGTTAGGTGGACATTGGGTTCTCTTCGGGACGGCGAAAGACGCGGAAGCCGGCGCGCCGATCGCAGCGGCTCTCGGTGAGAACTGCACCAATTTGATCGGCAAGACGACCCTCGAGGAACTGATCGATGAGCTGCGAAAATGCGCGCTCCTGCTCACCAACGACACCGGCACGATGCATCTCGCGACGCTCCTCAGTGTGCCGGTCGTGGCGGTTTTTGGCTCGACCGAGCCGACGCTGACCGGGCCGCTCGGACGCCGGAGCGTTGTTGTTAGGCATCAGGTCGAATGCAGTCCCTGCTTTCTGCGGGAGTGCCCGCTCGACTTCCGCTGCATGAAAGCGGTCACGGCCGAGGAAGTGGCGCGCTCCGCGGTCATCCTGAGCGAAGTGGAGTCGAAAGATCCCGCCGGATTTCTGGAGGGATGAGCTCCGCGAATCCGGCGCGTCGCTCCAGCGCGCTATCCGGTGAAGGCGCGTTCTCCCTGGCGTCGCAAGAGTTCCGCCCTCCAGGTTGGCGGGGTTTTTAGACGCCCTCCTACACTTTCATCACCTCGGCGTCTTTGCGCTCGAGGTGTTCGTCGATTGATTTCACGAAACGGTCGGTCAACTTTTGGACTTCCGCCTCGGTGTCGCGCAGCTGGTCCTCCGTCACTTCGCCGTTCTTCTCTAGTTTCTTTGCTTCGTCCATCGCGGTCCGGCGATTTGCGCGCACCCGGACGCGCGCTTCCTCGGCCATCTGTTTGAGCGATTTCACCAGATCTTTACGACGTTCTTCGGAGAGCTCGGGAATCGGGAGCCTGATTAACTTACCATCCACGAGCGGCTGAATCCCGATCTTCGATTCCTTCAGCGCCCGTTCGATGTCGCGCACCGTCGCGGCATCGAAAGGTTGGACGACGAGAAGTCGCGGCTCGGGCGTGGTGATGAGCGCAAGCTGCTTCAGCTTCATCGACGAGCCATAGGCTTCGACGTCGACGTTCTCGACCAGTGCCGGGGAGGCCTTTCCAGTGCGGACGCTGGAAAATTCGTGGACCATGTAATCCACGCTTTTGTCCATTGTCATTTCGGCTTCGAGGAGAATGTCTTCGGCACTCATAAATGTATATGCAAGAAAGCTGGGAGAGCCCGCATGCGCAAATAGCTAATCCGTCACGAGCGTGCCGACCGGCCGGCCGAGCACCACGTCGCGAATGTTCGTGGGCTTGTTCATGTCGAAAACAACGATCGGAATTTTGTTATCCATGCAAAGGCTGAAGGCGGTCGAATCCATCACCTGAAGCCTTCTCGTTAGGGCATCGGTGTAGCTGATGCGATCGAAACGTTTCGCATCGGGATAAATATTCGGGTCTTGGTCGTAGATGCCGTCGACTTTTGTCGCCTTTAGAACGAGGTCCGCGCCGATCTCACTCGCGCGCAACGCAGCGGTAGTATCAGTGGAGAAATAAGGATTGCCCGTGCCAGCGACGAAGATAACAACGCGGCCCCGCTCCAGATGGCGGATGGCGCGCCGGAGGATGAAGGGCTCCGCGATGTTCTCCATCGCGATCGCCGTCTGCACACGGGTCACGAGGCCGCTTTGCTCGAGTTGATTCTGGAGGGCTAAACCGTTGATGACGGTCGCGAGCATGCCCATGTAATCCGCGGTCGTGCGATCCATCCCGCGATGACTGGCGGCGAGGCCGCGCCAAATATTTCCGCCGCCGATGACGATGCAAATCTGCACGCCCAGCGCAAAAACCTCCTGCACCTGGCGCGCGATTTCTTTCACGATCTGCGGCGAGATGGTGTCGCGGCCGCCGCTCTCCCGCAACGCTTCTCCGCTTAACTTTAAGACGATTCGTTTGTAAGCGGGCGTGGCATTTTCCATGGCCGGCGATGATCGATCAGAAACGGAGCGAAGGGGAGGAAAAACCTCGAAAAAACTCCGAGGCCGGCATCCGTCGTTTCCCTTCGAGCTGGACTTCCTCGAGACGAAGTCCGCCGTGACCGGTCGCGACGACAACGGTCTCGTTAGGCTGGATCATCACGCCGGGCGCAGCAGCTATTTCCGGCACCAGGCTGGCACGGAATACTTTCAGATTGCGCGTTTTGCCGGCCGCGCCGGCGAGTTCTGTGAAGACGCCGGGCCACGGATCGAAGGCGCGAACTTTGCGTTCGATCGTTTCGGCGTCTTGGCTCCAATCGATTCGGCCGTCGCCGCGTTCCAGTTTTGGCGCATAGGTGGCAAGTGCCGCGTCCTGCGCCAAGCGCGGCGCGGTGCCGATTTTAAGTTGCTCAAGTGCTGCGAGGAGCGCGGGAGGAGCAATCTCCGCCAGGCGGTCGTGGAGCGAGCCGCCGGTCTCGTTAGGCGAAATTGTGAGGGAAACGCGCGAGAGAATGTCACCCGTGTCGAGGCCTTCATCCATATACATCACGGTGATTCCGGTCTCCTCGTCGCCCGCCGCGATCGCCGCTTGGATCGGCGCCGCGCCGCGATGTCGCGGGAGAAGCGACGCGTGCAGGTTGAGACAGGCGAGGCGCGGAATCCCGAGCACGCTCTTCGGTAGGATTTGGCCGTAAGCCATCACCACGATCACATCCGGCGCGAGTGCCCGGATCTCCGCGACGGCGGATTCTTCGCGGATTTTGCGCGGCTGCAAAATCGGAATCGATTTGCCCGCGAGGGCTTCTTTGATCGGTGAAGGTTGAATTCGTTGGGCGCGGCCAACCGGTTTATCCGGCTGCGTGACGGCACCGACGACTTCGTGTTCCGCCGAATCGAGCAACGCGCGCAAACTCGGCACGCCGATTTCGCCCGTGCCGATGAAGACAATGCGCATGCCGCTTCTTATGGCACGAGACCGCGCGGCGCGACCGCGCGACGGGGAGGGCGGGGCGCGGCAGCAGCGGCCATCAACTTATCGCCCGCCGTGACTTCGCGCTGGCCGACGGACGAGCCGCAGTCGGCGCAAAGATAATCGTAAAGCTCGCGATCGGGCAGGACTAGCAGGAGCCGCTCCCGCACCGGCATCGCGGCTTTGCATTTCTCGCAATAAAGGCTGGAAGCGGTGAAACTCTCAAACTGCTGCTGGCTCATTGTTCGCGTTCGCGACCGTCTCGAGAATATGGAGCAAGACCTTGGCGGGTGACTCGGTCGCGTCCATAACCTGCACCCGATCGCGATAATGTTCGAGCACCGGCTTGGATTCCGTCTCGTAGGTCTGAAGGCGGCGCTGAATGACTTCGTCGTTGGCGTCGTCGAGACGGTTGTCTTTGAGCGCGCGCTTTTTCAACCGAGTAAAAAGGGCGTCGCGATTCGGGCAGGAAAGGTGAAAAACCTTCTGCACGTCGATCATCGTATCCATGATCTTGGCCTGACCGACATTGCGCGGGATGCCGTCGAGCACGAGGACGTCGATGTCGGGCTTGAACTCATGCGCCTCAACCGCGGCATCGATGTGCGCGCGCCAAAGCTCGACCGTAATTTCATCGGGCACGAGCTGACCTTTGCTCGAATACTCCAAGAAAGCGCGGCCCACTTTGGTGCGCGTATCGAGCGTGCGGAAGACGTCGCCGCAAGCGCAATGAAAGAAGCGTGGGATGGAACCGAGCGAGCGTCCTTGCGTTCCCTTCCCACTGCCGGGTGCACCGAAAAGGACGTAGGTATGATATTTCATGGAATCGCCGTTATAGCCGAAAGCGCAGGTCGAGACAACCGGGAAAAGCCGGGACGCCTCGGAAGCACGCGAGCCTAACGAGCCCTTAACAATGAATGCGAACCCAACCTTCGGCCTCAGGGGGCGTCCGAGAAGTTCACGAACGTGGAGGGCGGAGCTCCCGCGACGCCGGCGGGAAACGCGTTGATCAGAATGGTGCGCTGGAGCTTCCGATGCGCCGAGCTCATCTCTCCGACACGCGGAGTAGGTCGATCTAAGAAGCCCTCTTAGCTCGCCGAAGCGGCTTCGGCCGGCACGACATTCACCCGCCGACCGGCGCGATCGAAACGCACCTGGCCGTCGACGAGCGCGAATATGGTGTAGTCGCGACCGAGGCCGACGTTTTTGCCGGGGAGAAATTTAGTCCCGCGCTGGCGGATGATAATGTTGCCCGCCACGACTACTTCGCTGCCAAATTTCTTCACGCCGAGTCGTTTGCTGACGCTATCGCGTCCGTTCTTAACGCTGCCTTGTCCTTTTTTGTGAGCCATTTCGAGAAGTGGTTGAGGTCGGAAAATTATTCGGCGGTTTCGGTCGACGCCGCGGCTTTCTTGCCTTTCGCGCCGAGATCGATGCCGGTGATTTTCACGCGGGTAAGTTTGCGACGATGACCGACGGTGCGGTGATAACCTTTGCGGCGGCGATATTTGAAGGCAATCACCTTCTTGTCCTTGCGCTGTTCGACGACTTCGCCCGTGACGGTCGCTCCGGAAACGAGCGGACTGCCGTGGGTCAAGTTTTCGCCGTCGGCGTGCAGGAGCACTTCGCCGAAAGTTGTTTTCGCGCCAGTGTCGCCTTCGAGCAAATCCACGTCGATCGTGTCACCCTCTGCGACGCGGTATTGTCTGCCGCCTGTCTTGATAATTGCGTAAGCCATAGCCTTTGGGAAAAGTCGGTGACAGTCACACGGTGCGGCCGCTTTGACAAGCAGAAATGCCGCTCTGCACGCTGATCCTGTAGCCTGGATACGACTTCGGGCCGGGCTTCTCGATCCGTTGTGTCTCGACGCGCACTGCGTGCTCGTCCGGCACCACCCGTGAGCCGAAATAGTCGGCGTAAACCTGGGTGAACTCCGCACCAAGGAGGAGGATCTGCGAAGAATAATAAACCCACAAGAGCAGCGTGATGAGCGAACTGGCCGCGCCATAAGCCGAGGCCGCCGAGCCGCTTCCGAGGTAAAGCCCGAGTGCCCATTTCCCCAGCCCGAAGAGAAGCGCGGTGATGGTTGCGCCAATCCAGACGTCGCGCCAGCGTATTTTCGCGTCTGGCAGGATTTTAAAGATCAGGCCGAAGAGAAGGATAACTACCCCCAGATCGAAGAGCAGATAAACCGTCATCGCGAGCGCGAAGCCGCCGGGAATATGTGCCTGAAGATAATGACTGACGCCTTTCAGCAGGCTTTCGACTGTCATCGAGACGAGGAGGAGAAAACAGACGCCGCCGACCATCGCGAAGGAGAGAAAACGCGTGCGCAGAAAACCCCAGATGCCCCCGCCGGGCTTCGCTTTCACCCCCCAGATCGTATTGAGCGCGTCCTGGAGCTGGCCGAAAACGCCGCTCGCGCCAAAAAGCGCGAGGGCGACTCCGATGATAGTAGCGATGACGCTTTTCCCGGGTTGCGAGGCTTTCTGTGCGATGCCCTGGATGACGTCGATCGCGCTCCGGTCGAGAAAATAACTGAGCTGCTCTGTTATTTTCTGCCACGCCCCGGCGGGATCGTTGCGGAAGATGAGACCGAGGATCGCGAGGAGCACGAGGATGAGCGGCGCGAGTGAGAAAACGGTGTAATACGCGAGCGCGGCGCCGAGTTGCGGAGCCTTATCCTCCAGCCATTGGCGGATGGTCTCCTTGCAGAGGTTAAAGGAGGTCGCGAAGATGTTTTTGCCGGTCAGAGACTGCGGAGCGTCGCTCATGAAAGGAGTTCGTCAGTGGAGTACTGGCTGTCCGCCTCGCGGCCTGGGAAAAACGTTTTCTTGCTCCTAATAGTGCTCGTGCTCCTGCTCGATTCCGTCACTCGTCCGACAATGAGCTACGCGCTTCGGTGTAGCGGCGGGTGTGTCGACCGCCGGGTGGTCTCAAACGGGGACGTGTTCGCTCCAACGCGTCCGAAGGGCGTCGCCGGTTCCCACAACTTAGAGGGCGTCTAAAAAGTTGCCCACCCTGGGTGTTGGAGCAACGGTGTTGAAGTCGAGGGCAATTTACTAGTCTGAAGGATTCTTTTTAGCAGGGGCCTGGCCGGCCCCAAACCCCGGCGTTGGAGGGGAACAGTCAGGGAGTGGAGGGGGAGAGAGCGGACAGTTGGAAGTGGGGATTTTTGAGGAGACGATTGAGCAGGAGGATGAGCTTTCGCATGACCGCAGTCAGAGCGACCATTTTCTTCTTTCCGGCGCGGAGGAGGCGTTGGTAGAAGGTTTGGAGGATGGGATCAAAGCGGGCGGCGCTCAAGGCGGGCCATGTAGAGGGCGCCGCGAACCGAGGCGCGGCCGCCACTGATGCGTCGGGTGCCTTCCCAAGGACCGCTCGTGCAATTGTAAGGCGCGACCCCGGTGAGCGCGGCCGCCTTTTGGTCGCTCAGGGCGTCCAACTTGGGCATCTCCGCGAGTAAGGTCGCGGCCGTGACCGCGTCCACTCCGGGCACTTGGGTGAGACGCGCGGCCCGCACCGCCATCGCTTCGTCCTGGGCGATGAGCGCCGCGATCGCTCGATTGCAGTGCGCGATCTGGCAGCGCAGCGTGCGCAGGAGAGCGGCCGCTTGCCGACGCGGCAGCGCCTCTGCGTAGTGAGCTGAGCGATTGGCTTCTGCGACGACGAACTCGACTAACTGACGGCGGCGCAGGATCAGCTCGCCCAGGTGCCGCTGTTGCGCGCTGGGCGGAGGGGTGGGCGCCGGCTGGATCGCTTCGCCAAAGGCACGCAGGACGGCCGCGTCGAAAAGGATCGGTTTTCGCGCGGCGCCCTTGGGCCCGGGCAAAAGAGCGCACCCGCGAGGGCTCCAGCACGCTCAAGGCCAACCGGCCCCATGCAGAGCGCACACCGCTCCCTGTTCGTAGCCGCCCTGGCTTCCAGCACGACGTGGACCCCAGTCGCGGCCGCTCCGAGGATGCGGAGCAAGCGGACATCGCCCTTGGCGTCGTTCGCCAAGGAGCAGGCGGCTCCTTGAAAATCGAGCGCCAGGGAATCCTTGGCGACATCGAGACCCGCATAGATAATAGGATGGATATTGTTCTGACTCATACTTGCAAATGCGAGCCCGGCGCGGTGCATCCGTTCCGGCTCATTCAACGCTCCCGAGTTTAGATCAATGGATGAACACGCCGCCCGCTCCAACACGCATCCAGGCAAAAAGGCCTGATGCTCGGGATGAACGCGGCCGTGCTCATCACCGCCGCCGGGGTTGCATCCCCGCCGGCGGTTCCATTTCCATCTCACACCTTCCGGCGGGATCAAAACGAACAACTCCAAGATACAAGGGATGAGCGAATCCAGAGCGTCGCTCCAGCGTGCGATACAATCAAGACGTCCTCTCCCCGGCGTCGCAGGAACTCCGCCTTCCAGGTTTGCGGACTTTTTAGACGCCCCTTAGTTTTCATCCGTGCCAGCAACCAAGAAAGTGATCTCGCCTTTCGCGGGATGCGGCTCGTAGTGTGCGAGTAACTCCGCGGCGGTGCCGCGCCGGAATTCCTCAAACTTTTTCGTGAGCTCGCGCGCGACGCAGAGCTTTCTTTCCGGCAGCAACGCGGCGCAGGCGCTCAGCGTTTTATTGATCCGGTAGGGAGATTCGAAAAAAACGGTGGTTTCGACGCGTTCGGCTGCAGCAGTGAGCTCGCGTTCACGCTGACCGCTTTTCACCGGCAGAAACCCACGATAGCAGAATCGTTCCATCTTCAGGCCCGAGCCGACAAGTCCCGTGGTGATCGCCGAGACACCCGGCACGATCGTGAAGGGAAGCTCGATCTCGATGCACCTGCGAATTAAGCGGATGCCGGGATCCGAAAGACCTGGCATGCCGGCGTCGGTGATAAGCGCGACATTTTCGCCCGCTGCGAGTCGGTCCGACAACTCGGCAGTGCGCATCGCCTCGTTATGCTCGTGATAGCTCACGAGCGGTTTCCTGATTTCGAAGTGGCGGAGCAAGTTGCCGGAATGCCGTGTGTCTTCCGCGGCGATGAGATCAACCGATTTTAGGACGGCGAGCGCGCGGAGCGTGATGTCGTCGAGGTTTCCGATCGGCGTTCCGACAACGTAAAGCATTGTTGAGTATCTCCCGGGAACGCACCGACGCCAAAGACCTATGGCTGAAAACAAAAGAACCATTCAGCATTTGGCTGAATGGTTCTTCCGCCGATTCGACCGAGTATGTCGATCAGCAATCCGGGAGCCGGTTAGGACGGCTCCCGGACGGTTGAAGGTTATTGTTTCTGGTTCCGACCGTTACGGCAGGGACTGGCCGCCGTGCCTTCTGACGACAAGCACGTCGCTCAGGTTGATTTTTCCGTCGACGCTCACGTCGTCGCGGAAGTTGCTGCTATTGGTCTGTGCCGGAGCAGTCTGGCGGATGATTTTGATATCCTTGCCGTTCACGGTGCCGTCAGCATTGACGTCGCCGATGAGCTTGCCGTAGGTGACCGTGGCCGAGCCGGTGTTGCCTTGATCGTCCATCACGCCGCTCAGTGTGACCGTGATATTCTGGCCACTGCACTGTGCCGCCGAGCCCAATTTCACGAGCACGGTGTGGGTGTCCATACCCATCCTGACGGTTGCGTTGCCACAGGTGCTGGTCGCGGTTCCGACATTCGTGATATTGTTGTTGAACGTCATCGCGATCGTGTCAGCCCCAGCGCGATCCTCGATCCCCTCGTTGCCGGTGAGCGGGAGCGGGATGCTGAATGTGCCAGCAGTACCATGCGTTTTGATCGAAGCAGCGCTTTGCAGCGTGAGTCCGCCGCCGCCCGTGACAGTTCCGTTGACACCCATGGAGAAGTCATATGGTTGACCTTCGTTCGCGGTGGAGGTGAAGACAGCAGCAAAGAATGGGCTATCGAAGAACGCGTTTTGGTTGTTGCCTGGAGGTTGACCAACAGCATTCGCGCCACTCGTCGTGGAGACAAACGAGCGACCGTTGATGCCGTCACCAATCGGGGTCACGTTCAGGAAGTAATGAGGATTCTGTCCAGTCGCGTCGAGATGGACGGTAAGGCCCGGGACTTCAATTGAGAATTCGTTAAAGCCGAAAGCATTACGGCCGGTCGCCGTAACAATCGGAGTCGTGGTCATGCCGCTGGCGATGAGCGTGCCGCCGTCGCCTTCAGTGATGCCCTGCCGGATTTCCCAAGTGGCGCCGGTGATGTTGAGGTCCTCGAGGTTATTCGACAAAACCGAGGTCACATCCCAGCCATTCGCATCCGTCACGATGAAGTCATCGTAGGTGTGCGCAAAGACGCCAGCACCGAGGCTGTCGTCTTGTTCGTTGGCGAGACCGTTCGTGCCGTCGAAATCACCGTTATACCAGAGGGCATTGCCCGGAGGAGTCGGAGTCGGGGTCGGGGTCACCGTCGGAGTCGGGGTCGGGGTTCCGTTGCCGGTGTTGCCGCGGATCAACCAGTTGCCCAGAAGTCCGGCGCTGTCAATCGTCTCGCGGAGGTCGTTGTTTCCAAGAGTGTTGAGGTCCACCGGAGTACCCGCGCTATTCGCCACGACCCAGGATTTATTAGGCGCGTGGTCAGAGGTGTCTTGCCCTTGCCAGAATTCCTGCGGTCCGTTGTTCATCGGTGTCATATCACCGATGAAGAAACTGGTGGCGCCCGCAGGGAGATTCACCGCTGACGCGAAGGTGTAAGTCACGAAGGTATCGGTATCAGAGTTCTGGACCGTTCCGGTGACTGAACCGAGCAGCAATGAGTCGGTCGGATCACCGTCGCCATTTGGGTCGCTCCACACACCGATGGTGACCGGTGTGCCATTCGGAGCAAAGCCGGGGAAAAGTGGGCTTCCCCAGGCGACCTGTACCGATGTGATTGAAGTTTGGCCCGGGATGACCGCAAACTGGTTAAGCCAGATCCCTTCGAAGTTCTGTGACCCGTTACCAAACCCAACGCCTTGTTCGGACGTCCCGTCATCGTACATATATGTCGAATCAGGAAACAATATCCTATGGAACGAGGTCGATGCCGAACTGGTCGGGCCAGTGCCCCTAGCGGGTACACCGCTAGATTTTGACGACGATAGTGTTGGCTTGCCCGCTTGCGCACTGAGCGCGAGCGAAACGACCAACGCCATAGCAGACAACGCTGTCTTCTGCAGGAGTGTGTGTTTCATATAACGTAGAGTAGGGCGGTTGCGGAGTGAAGCGTCAAGACTTTTCAGAGAATCATTTCTTCGAAAATGCTTCTTATCAGAAGAAAAGAAGAAAAAAAAGAAACCTTGTAGTTCTCGGTCTGTCCCAACCGCATGTCGCCAAGACGTTTAGGAATGGAATTTGTTTTCGAAAGCGTTCGACGACCGCCGAACCTAACATTTGGGACAGAATCGCGAAAAAGCTCGCCTGTCATCGCAGATGCCGCTGGAAACACATAAACGCTTCGCACACGGTCTCCTTTTTTGAGTGCGCCCTCTGTCCGACGGCGCTAGAACAAGGCATGGCTTCAAAAAGAAAGCGCGCGACCGCTGCTCTTGTCCTCGCCGAGCAATCGGCGCTCGCGGCGAAGGAACGGAAGCTGTCGTTTGGCAACCGCTGGGCCTACGCACCGGCGTCCGAGCAGAGCGATTATCTGAAAATCAAAACGCGTTATTCGCTTTTCATCGATGGCAGGCTGCGCGCGCCGCACTCGGGAAAACATTTCGATTCGATCAATCCGGCGACCGAAGAAAAACTGGCTGAAATTGCGGAAGGCGATGCGCATGACATCGACCTCGCGGTCAAAGCCGCGCGCCGCGCCCACGACAAAGTCTGGAGCAAAATGCCGGGGCGGGAACGGGGAAAATATCTCTATCGCATCGCGCGCCTCATCCAGGAAAAATCCCGCGAGCTCGCCGTCCTCGAGACGATGGACGGCGGCAAGACGATCAAGGAAAGCCGCGACGTCGATCTGCCGCTGGTCGCGGCCCATTTTTTCTATTACGCCAGCTGGGCGGATAAGCTGGCCTATGCCTTTCCGGGGAGAAAGCCGCGCTCGTTAGGCGTGGCCGGCCAGATTATTCCGTGGAATTTCCCGCTCCTCATGGCCGCGTGGAAGCTCGCGCCCGCGCTCGCGGCTGGCAACACCTGTGTACCGAAACCACCAGCATCACCGCGCTGCACTTGGCGGAGATTTTCCAGGAAGCCGGGCTGCCCGATGGCGTCGTTAATATCGTCACCGGCGCGCGCGTAACCGGCCAGGCGCTCGTCGATCACCCGGATGTGAACAAGCTCGCCTTCACCGGTTCGAC
>JBDTIQ010000068.1:0-20044 GCA_039936335.1 Chthoniobacterales bacterium | reverse complement strand
TCGGCGCATTCGCCTGCGCGACGATGAAGTTCTCCTCGCGATCACCTGTGAGGTAATCGACTTGGTCGCTCACGCGGCCGCCCTCGACCTTGCGGTAAGGCGTCTCGATGAAACCGAATTCGTTGATTCGCGCGAAGGTGCTCATCGAGCTGATGAGACCGATATTCGGACCTTCCGGCGTTTCGATCGGACAGATGCGGCCGTAGTGCGAAGGATGCACGTCACGCACTTCGAAGCCCGCGCGATCGCGGCTCAAGCCGCCTGGTCCGAGAGCGCTGAGGCGACGCTTATGGGTCAGCTCCGCGAGCGGATTCGTCTGATCCATGAACTGCGAAAGCTGTGAGCGACCAAAGAAGTCACGCACGACCGCGCTGAGCGCTTTCGGGTTAATCAACTTCTGAGGCGTCATGCCGTCGATGTTGATGTCGAACAACGTCATACGCTCTTTCACCAGACGCTCTGTGCGGGCGAGTCCGACGCGACACTGGTTGGAGAGCAACTCCCCAACGGTCCGGACGCGGCGGCTGCCGAGATGATCGATGTCATCGAGCGTGCCTTCGCCGCGGCGCAGGTTGATCAGGTATTTGATCGCCGCGATGAAATCCTTATCAGTCAAAATCCGTTCGCCGAGATCGACGTCGATCCCGAGCTTCTGATTCAGTTTGTAGCGACCGACGCGGCCGAGATCGTATTTCTTCGGGTCGAAAAAGAGACGCTTTAAAAGTGCGCGAGCGTTCGCGACCGTCGGCGGATCGCCAGGGCGAAGCTTGCGGTAGATGTCCTTGAGCGCTTCTTCTTGGTCGTGCGCCGGATCTTTTTTCAACGCCTTCACGACGGTGTCGTCGTTCGAGATGTCGATCACTTTCACCTCGGTCAATCCGAGCGCCATGATCTGGCCGACGGCGGCCAAAGTGAGCGGCTCGAAAGCACGCGCGACCGTCACTTCGCCGTCGAGGATATCGGCGGTCAACACCTTCGTCGCGAGCATCTCTTCATCGAGCTTGTCGCTGAGTTTCAGGTTTTCGATCGTGTAGAAAAGCTTGATCACTTCCTCGTCGGACCCGTAGCCGAGCGCGCGCAGGAAGGTCGTTGCGAGGAACTTCCGGCGACGTTTGCGACGATCGAGGTAGATATAGAGCAGATCGCTGGTGTCGAACTGCACTTCGATCCACGAACCGCGATCCGGGATGATGCGGAAGCTGTAAAGGACCTTGCCGTTTAAGTGGATCGATGATTCAAACGCGATGCCCGGAGAGCGATGCAGCTGCGAGACAACCACGCGTTCGGCGCCGTTGATCACAAACGTGCCCTGCGGCGTCATGAGCGGAATTTCGCCCATGTAAACTTTCTCCTCTTTCGTGCCCTTCTCTTCCTTGAGCTGGAAAGTGACATGGAGGGGCGCGCTGAAAGTCTGGCCTTCGCGCTGCGCTTCGAGCGCGCTCAGTTTCGGCTCGCCGATTTCGTAGTGGCTGAAATCGAGCGTCGCCTTCTCGTCATAGCTCTCGATGGGGAAAACTTCTTTAAAGACGGTCTGCAAACCGGTATTCTTCCGCTTGGTCGCCGGGACATCTTTTTGCAGGAAATCAACATAAGAGTTGAGCTGCACCTCGATGAGGTTTGGCGGCTCGATGGCCTCTTTAATGCTGCCGAAGTGAATGCGCTCTACAGGACGTTCAGACATAACTAATCTCCAATGGTTTAACTACCGATCGCGACCCAGGATGAGGTCGCGCGGAGGCTGAGGATCACGGTATCAGCCGGGAATCGCGGACAAAAAAAGTAGCAGCAAAACCACGGTTGGTCAAAGAGACCTCCGTGGTTTTGTTGCCAATCTTGAAGTGATCCGGCGAGAGCGGGTAAAAATAAGAAATTCGGTCTACTTTTCGAGGGAACGGGGGTTGTTACTATGACCAACCAGCGGAAAGGCGCAAACGCTTTTTCGTAAAAGCGCTGCGCCTCTCGCTGAAAGTGAACTACTGGATCTCGACTTTGGCGCCGGCCGCTTCGACCTTTTTCTTGATCTCTTCGGCTTCTTCCTTGGTCACGCCTTCCTTCATCGTCTTGGGCGCGCCCTCGACGAGAGCCTTGGCTTCCGCCAGGCCGAGTCCAGGCACGGAGGCGCGAACTTCCTTGATCACGCCAATTTTGTTCGTGCCCATTTCCTTAAGGATGACGTCGAAAGTCGTCTTCTCTTCGGCTGCCGGAGCAGCCGCGCCGCCACCGCCGCCAGGAGCGACCATCGCGACAGGAGCTGCGGCGCTCACGCCCCATTTTTCTTCGAGCTGCTTCACCAGTCCAGCAACCTCGAGAACGGTCAAGCCGCTGAGTTGCTCCACGATTGCATCTGTATCTGCCATTTTATGTTTCCTCCATTTGCCGCTCCCGGAAGCCCCCGAGAAATTACGATCAGCAGCCGCCGATCCGGACAGTTGTTGTTCTTGGTTGTTGTAGGGCAATTCGCCCTAGGCGGATTGCCGTGACAGGCGACGCGCCCGCCCTACAAATTATTCGTTAGGCTGCGGCCTCCGCCGGTTTGCCTTCCTTGTCTGCTTTTGCCTGCAAGAGTCGCGCGAGCGACGCACCCGGCTCGTTCAAGGTGCGGACCAATTTCGTCGCCGGCGCCAGAAGCACGCCGAGTAGTTGCGCGAGCAGTTGTTCGCGCGGCGGGAGATCGGCGAGCGTTTCCACTTCCGCAGTCGAGAGAATACTCTTGTCCACCACGCCGAGTTTCAGCGCTGCGATCTTGAACTCCGCGGCGAAAGACTTCAGCACCTTCGCGACCGGCGCGACGTCGCTGTTGCCGGTCACGACCGCAGTCTGGCCGGTCAGGTCTTTGGCCACGTCCGGCAACCCGCTCGCGGTCATAGCACGTTTCAGGAAGCTGTTTTTCACCACATGCACTTCGGCACCGGTGGGTGCGAGGCGAGTCCGTAGCTCGCTAAAATGATCGACCTTCATCCGCTGGTAATCGGTCACCAGCAGAAAGGGCGAGCTGTTCAGTTTCTCGGAAAGATCCGCGACGATATCGGCTTTTTCAGGTCTCATGGTGTGGAAGAAAAGTTAAACGGTGAGATAAGGTGAAGGATCAACCGGCAACCCCGGCGACATGGTGGCGGCGAGCGACATGCCTTCCACGAACCGGCCCTTCGCCGTCGAAGGGCGTGCCTTGATCACCGCTTCGATGATCGCCGTGCCGTTCTCCACGAGCTGGTTCTCATCGAAAGAAAATTTGCCGAGCGGCACCGCGATGTTGCCGTTCTTATCAAGCTTAAACTCGACGCGGCCGGCCTTCACTTCCGCGACCGCTTTCGCCGTATCTTCCGTCACCGTGCCGATCTTCGGGTTCGGCATCAGGCCGCGCGGTCCGAGCACCTTGCCGAGCTTGCGCACCTCGCTCATCGTGCCGGGCGTCGCGATCGCGACATCGAAATCCTGGAAACCTTCCTGGCATTTCTTGATCAAATCCTCGAAGCCGACATACTCCGCGCCGGCATTCTTGGCCGCCGTAGCCGCCGCGCCTTGCGCAAAGACGAGCACGCGCACCAGCTTGCCGCTGCCGTGGGGGAGCGGGCAGGTGCCGCGAACCATTTGGTCGGATTGCTTCGGATCAACCCCGAGCCGGAACGACATCGTGACCGTCTGGTCAAACTTCGTCGGCGGGAGTTTCTTCAACGTCGAGACGGCGTCGGCGAAGCTGTAAGTCTTGTTGCGATCCACCAGTTCGGCGGCGGCGCGGTAACGTTTGCTGCGGTTTTTTTGCATAAGAAAGTCAGTCCAAACGAGCGGTGAAGCTCTCCTGATAAGTCCCGCCTTGGTGGCGAGGAACGTGGAAGCTAGCGGCAATCCGCGGGTTGTCAAAACCCGCTGAGCCCAATACTGGCGCGGCAATTACAGAGCCACGCCAGCCGCCTCCATCGGATCTCACTGATTCCGCGTCGACATGATAAAGAACGAATCTGTATCGGGAAATCTGGTCGTTTGGGAGCCGCCGCCCCGGCCGATCTGCCAAAGTAGGAAACGGTCAAGAGATTGACGTCGACGGAGAAACCCGGAGTCGGAATGACTCTCCACTTCTTCCCATTCCAAGCTTCGGTGAGCGGGCCACTAGCATGGCCGACGGCGATTACCTTCGTCGGACTGATCACCTTCAATGCGTAAAACGAGCCGTTGTTGGCCGGGGTCGGAATCCTCCGCCATCACCTACACCCCGCCGTCCATTGCTCGAAGTTGTTAGGCACGGCGGGCCTTGAGGGTCGCTTGTGATATCCTTCTTCCGCGCCTGCGGGATCACGGTGACAAGTGAGGCCGGTCCTCGTTAGGGCGGGCCGGGGAGTCGGCGCATCTGGCGATTCTGCCAGCGCACCATGAAGAGCAGCGCGCAGAGCGCCCCGATCAACGCCATGCACATGTCTTCCTGCGTGTCCCAGATGTCGCCTTGCGTGGCGAGGAATTCGGTCGCGGCGGAGCCGGTCGCGAGCGCGGTCCACCACTCGATCAACTCGTAGAGCGCGCTGATTCCCAGGCAAATGAAGAGCACGATCGCAAACAGCCAGCCACGCGAACGGATGACGCCGCGCCTAACGAAAAGCTCGCGCGCGATCAGCGCCGGCACGAAGCCCTGCGCGAAGTGCCCGAGCCGATCGAAGTGGTTCCGATGCCAGCCGAAGACCGGCTTGAGCCATTCGAAGAGCGGGACGTGCGCGTAGGTGTAATGGCCGCCCACGCAGAGGATGCAGATGTGCAGCGCGATCAACGTGTAAACCAGCGTGCTGAACCGAAACCGGCTGTAGGTCGCGATCAGGATCGCCGCCCCGATGATGCCGGGAATGGTCTCAAGCCACCAAGTGAGCCGATCGTGCGGACGCCAGGCCGACCACGCGAAGACGAGCCCGGTCGCGAGCAGGAGCAGAAGATGAAGCGGTGAAATGCGCGAGTTCACATCAGCAAGTTGTCATCCTGAGCGGAGCGCAGCGGAGTCGAAGGATCTCGCAGGCGTTGTTCGGCGTTGTTAGGCGAGGTGCAACTTGAGCGACGCCTGCGAGGTCCTTCTCCGGCGCCTGCGGGATCAGGATGACAGGTCATGGTTTTTCGACAACTCCACCGCAAGGCGAATCGCCGCGATCATGCTGTCGGCCCGCGCGATTCCTTGCCCAGCAATCTCAAACGCAGTGCCGTGATCGGGGCTCGTGCGCGGAAAGGGGAGCCCGAGCGTGACATTCACGCCTTCGTGGAAAGCGTGGAGCTTGAGCGGAATTAGTCCCTGGTCGTGATACATACAGAGCACCGCGTCGAACTCGCCACTGACCGCGCGATGGAAAATCGTGTCGGGAGAGAACGGGCCGGAGAAGAGGAGTGACGAGTGATGGGCGACGAGCGACGAGTGTTGGAGATCCTCGATCGCCGGCAAGATGAGCTCGATCTCTTCGCGCCCGAGTGCGCCGGATTCGCCGGCGTGCGGGTTTAGCCCGGCGACAGCGATTCGGTTTTGCCCGCGTTGCGCGAGGTAACTTGCGAGCAACTTGCCGACGCGGACGATTTCGGAGGTGCGCAGATTTTTCACCACCTCGCCTAACGGAATGTGCGTCGTCACGAGCGCGACGGTGAGGCCGGCGCCGGTGAGCAACATCGCGAAGTCTTCCACCTCGCAACGCGCCGCGAAAAACTCCGTTTGCCCGGGGAACTCGAAGCCGGTTTCATACATGCGCGCCTTGTGGATTGGTCCCGTCACCACGGCGTCGAGCTCACCTGCGAGCGCGCGGCGCGCCGCTTCCTCGAGCGCCACGCGGGCCGCGCCCGCGCTGGCGCGATCCGGCTTGCCTAACGAAAAGCCCTCAACGTTCCCGATGACTTCGTAGCTCGCCTCGGGAGGCAACTTTCCCGAAGCCAGCGCGGCGCGAATGATCTCCGGCCCGATGCCCGCGGGATCGCCCGAAGTGATGCCGATGCGAGGACGCATCGTTAGTGCACAACCTTCCGCTAGAAGGTCTTGATGTAAGCTTTCGAGCGCAGGCCGGCGATCCAGTGATCCTGCAATTCCTTCGCCTGTTCCTGGTGCAAAGCCCGCTCGATATCGGCGCGCACGTCCTTCAGCGGCTTGACGTCGCCGCCTTGGCGGGCCTCGACTTTAAGCAGGTAATAGTTGCCGCCGAGCGTCACGATTTTGCTGATCTCGCCCGGCTTGAGCTTAAAGGCGACTTCCGAGAGCGGCGCGGAGAGCGTCTTCTGGTCGACCCAACCCCAGTCGCCGCCGAGGTCGCGCGTGCTGTCCTCGGAATACATCTGCGCCATCTTGTCGAAATCAGCGCCAGTGATGAGTTTGCCGCGGATTTCCTCAGCCATCGCCCGCTGCGGATCGCTTTTCCCGGCCTCCGGTTTCCCCGGGATCATGATCATGCGCAGTTTCACCTGCGCTTTGGTCGAGAAGAGATCTTTGTGCTGGTTGTAATATTCCTGGATCTTCGCGGGCGGGACCATCAGGTTCGATTTCACGTTTTTCGAACGCATCGCTTGCACGATGATTTTTTCCCGCTCGAGCGATTTGAATTTCGACATCGAAAAGTTCTGCGCCTCCATCGTTTTGATGAACGCATTGCGATCGCCGCCGAAGGAATCGCGGATCACTTCCTTCACGCGCTCGTCCACGAAGAAGCCGGGGATCTCGAGTTTATCTTTATCGAACTGCTGCACGATAAGCTGGCGATCGATCAAATCCTGGAGCGCCGATTTGCGCAGCTCGATGATCTTTTTGTTCAATTCCTCGCCGGAATATTGGGAGCGGAGGAGACGCTCGCGCGGTTCGACGAGCTGCTTCACTTGGGAATAGGTGATGACGTCGTTGTTCACGATCGCCGCGATTCCGTTGACGGCTTCGGCGCCGTGTGTAGGCGAAGCGGTCGCCGCGACGGCGATGCAGACCGACGCGAGAAGCGCCGTTACCGGATGCCGCCAGAGGCTCAGAGTTGCTTTAGAAGTTGCCATATCTCAGTCAGTTGGAGATCGATGCTACGGGATGTTAGCCGGGGAAATTTTCCTCCGACCAGGATAAAGTCGCCGCGTCGGCTCAGCATCAATTTGCTGTCGCGCACCTCGACTCGGTTGATGCGGGCCCGGGCGGCGGAAAGCTTGATTTCGCTGAGAAGGACCAAATTGTCAACCGCGGGCGGCGGCGGTCCGAAGCGGTCGCACCAGTCGCGCCGGAGCCGATGCAGCTGTTCCTGGGTGGTGATTTCGGCGAGCGCGCGGTAAGCTTGGATGCGGAGCGCGGAGTCGTGAATGTAACCGGTCGGGATGAATGCGGGGATGAGCGTGCCGGGTTTCGCGGCAAGAAACTCGCCTTCGCTCGTCGCGAGAAAATCGAGGCGCGTCTCGACCTCGAGCCGCGGGCGCAGCTTGTCGCCTTTCAGTTGCGCGACCGCCTGCTTGAGCAGCTGGCAGTAGAGATCGAACCCGACGTTCACGATGTGCCCGCTCTGCGCGGTGCCGAGGATGCTCCCCGCGCCGCGAATCTCGAGGTCGCGCATCGCGATCCGAAAACCCGCACCTAACGAACTGTATTGCTTGATCGCGTTGATCCGTTTGCGCGCGGCGCCGACCGTCATCATCTCGCGCGGGAGGAGCAGGTAGGCATAAGCCTTGTGCTCCGCGCGACCGACGCGGCCGCGGAGTTGGTAGAGATCGGCGAGCCCGAAACGGTCGGCGCGATCGATGATGATCGTGTTCGCGTTCGGAATATCGAGGCCGCTCTCGATGATCGTGGTGCAAACGAGCACGTCGATTTGCCCCGCGACGAAACGTTGCATGACGGTCTCGAGTTCATCCGCGCTCATCTGGCCGTGGCCAAACTCGACCCGCGCCTGCGGACAAAGCTCGACGATCCGGTTGCGCACTTTTTCGATCGACATGACGCGATTGTGCAGGAAGTAAACCTGCCCCTGGCGCTCAAGCTCGCGATTGATCGCGTCGCGGATAATGCGCTCGTCGTAGCCAGCCACGATCGTCTCGACCGGGAGGCGATTGAGCGGCGGCGTCTCGATCGTCGACATGTCTTTCACGCCGACTAACGACAGGTAAAGCGTGCGCGGAATCGGCGTGGCCGAAAGCGTGAGCACATCGACGAGCTTGAAGAGCTCCTTGAATTTCTCCTTATGCAAAACGCCGAAGCGCTGCTCTTCGTCGATGATCACGAGGCCGAGATCTTTGAAGATGACGTCGCCGGAAATAAGTCGGTGCGTGCCGACCACGACATCGACACCGCCGTCGCGCAGTTGCTCGAGCACTTTGCGCTGCTCGGCGTGGGAACGGAAGCGGCTCAGCATTTCGATCGTTACGGGGTAGTCGAGCATCCGCTGTCGAAATGTCTCGAAATGCTGCTGCGCGAGCACGGTCGTCGGCGTGAGGACGGCGACCTGTTTGCCTTCCATCACAGCCTTGAATGCCGCGCGAATCGCGACTTCGGTTTTACCGTAGCCGACGTCGCCGCAGATCAGCCGATCCATCGATCGCGGCGCTTCCATGTCGCTTTTGGTTTCGACGATCGCCCTTAGTTGATCGGGCGTTTCGCGGAACGGGAACGAGTGCTCGAATTCCACCTGCCATTTCGAATCCGTATGAAAAGCGTAGCCGGTTTGCGTCTCGCGTTCGGCTTGGAGCGCGAGCATTTTGCCGGCGTAATCGAAGACGGAAGCCGCGGCGCTTTTGCGGGCGCGCGACCACTTGGCATCGGCGAGCGAACTGAGCGGCGGCGATTTTTTTCCGACGCCGACGTAGCGCGAAACCAGGTAAGCCTGCTCGAGCGGCACGTAGAGTTTCGCCTCGTCCGCGAACTCGATCGCGAGCACTTCCGGCGCAGCCGGTGTAAGGGCAGGCGGGTCGGCCGCAGGGCCTGCGCTTTGTTTGTTCTCAAGCCGATCCTCTGCGGGCGACACGCCCGCCGCTACACCTAACTTCGTTAGGCCGAGAAACCTGCCGATGCCGTGCTCGAGATGAACGACAAGGTCGTCCTCGTGCAGCTCACTGAAGTCGATTTGGGCTCGATGCGCGCCGAATTTTGCGGCGCGCTGCACCCGCCGCCGGCCGTGGGTTGGCGCGCGGCCGAAAAGCTCCGCGGCCGCGAGCACGACGAGATTCGCCGCGGGGAAACAGAAGCCGTGCGCGAGCGTGCCTTCGATTAACTCGAACCCGCTCGTCTCGATTTTAGCGTCCGCCATAATCTCGCGAAAACGCTCGATCTCGCCCTCGGTCTGGAAGTAAATCGCGATCCGCGCGCCTTCTTCGCCCCAATTCGTTAGGCGGCTGAAAAACTGCTGGCGTTTCGCTTCCGCGATCATGAATTCGCCAGTGTCGAATTCGCCGATCTCGCAATCGACAAACGCGCCGGCGAAGTTCTCGACCTCGGAATCAGGCGGCGCGTCCGAACTGTCATCCTGAGCGGAGCGCAGCGGAGTCGAAGGACCTCGCAAGCGTTTTGCAGCGTCGCCTGCCGAGAGGTGCTTGCGAGGTCCTTCGACTTCGGTCCGCTTCGCTCCACTACGCTCAGGATGACAAGACCAGCCTTCCGTGATGATGACCGCGGCGTCAGCGCCCTCATTTTCCTCCGGCTCGACAGCGATTTGGATGTCGTTAGGCGCAAGGTAGTCGCGCACTCTTCCGCTCTCGTCTTCAGTCGCGGTGAGGAGCAGCTCGACGCTGTTTAAGTTGCCGACAGAGGTCTGCGCATCGAGGTCGAATTCACGGAGCGATTCGATCTCATCGCCGAAGAATTCCGCGCGGATCGGGAGCTGCGCCTGCCAGGAAAAAACATCGAGAACTCCCCCGCGAACCGCGAATTGTCCGCGCGTCGTCACCTGCGGCGCGCGCTCATAACCCGCTTCGCCTAACGAGCCGATAATCTGCTCGAGCCGCACGCTCGCGCCGCGTTTCAGGCGGAGCGACGCCGAGCGCAACGCGCTGCGCGGCGGCGCCGGGTGATCGAGGCTCGCGCGGGTTGCGACAACCACGTGCCGCCCTTTTTCCCCGAGCCGGCTGAGGAGCGCGAGACGTTCCGCAGCGATCTCCTGGTCCGGCAAAATGTTCTCGACCGCGATGAATTCCGCCTCGGGCAGAAAGAGCGCTTCCGGCAGCCAGTTGACGAGGCTTTCGTAGAGCAGTTCCTGCCGGCGCACGCTCGGACAGACGATCCAAACCGTCTGCTTCACCTCGCGCGCGATCACGGCCGCCAGAAACGCCTGCGCCGGCGCGATGACGTGCGAGAACGCGATCGGCTGAGCGCCCGCTCTAAGCGATTTAAGTTTCTCAGCGATCGGCGCACTGCGCGCGACCGCGCCGAGCAGTTCCGAGCCTAACGAATCCGCCACGAGCTCAAACGTCGCGCCCAATCGCGGCGGCGACGGCGCGAACTCGCTGCACGAGATCGTGGAAAATTTCCGGCAACAATGCCTGCTCGCCGTCGCTGCGCGCGCGCTCCGGGTCGTCGTGCACTTCGATCATCAACGCATCGGCGCCGGCGGCGACCGCAGCCAGCGCCATCGACGGAATGAAATCGCGCAAGCCGATGCCGTGGGTCGGATCGACCACGACCGGCAGCCGCGTTTTCGCTTTCAAAATCGGGACCGCGTTCAGGTCGAGCGTGTTCCGCGTCATCGTCTCGAAGGTGCGGATGCCGCGTTCGCAAAGGATCACGTTGGGGTTGCCTTCGCTCAGGATGTATTCGGCGCTCATGAGCACGTCGTTGATCGTGGCGCTGAAGCCTCGTTTGAGCAGCACGGGCAACTTGCTGCGCCCGACTTCTTTCAGGAGGGAGAAATTCTGCATGTTGCGCGAGCCGATCTGCAGGCAATCAGCGTATTTCTCCACCAGCGCGAGATCCCGCGTGTCCATGATTTCAGTGAGGATCGGGAGGCCGGTTTCCGCGCGTGTTTCGGCGAGAATGCGGAGACCGTCTTCGCCAAGCCCCTGGAAGCTGTAGGGCGAAGTGCGCGGCTTGAAAGCGCCGCCGCGCAAAACGCGCGCGCCGGCTTTCTGCACCGATCTGGCGATCGAGATGAGCCGCTCTTTGCTTTCGACCGAGCATGGTCCGGAGATGAGGACGACCTTTTGTCCGGTCCCAATCGGGACGTCGCCGATCAATACCGGCGGCGGCTCCGTGCCGTTCCGCGAGACGAGCCGGTAAGGTTTGAGGACCGCGAAAACCGATTCGACCCCGGGAATGGCGGCGAGCGGCTTCTCGCGAATCACGTCTTCCGGGCCGATCACCCCGATCACGACGCGCTGCGCACCGCGCAGGACTTCGGCTTTCAGACCAAACTCCTCGACGCGCTCGACGATGTGATCAATCTGCGCATCGGTGACGGCCGGTTGGGTAATGATGATCATCGCGCGAAGAGGACGAGTTTACCTTTCCTCGGGGGCCGGGCAACCACGCCGCACGCGACTTTACGGAGTGATCTCGACCGGCGTGCCGTCGGTGACCGCATTGTAGAAGTCTTCGGCCATAAATTCCGGCATGCGGATGCAACCATGCGAGGCCGGATAGCCCGGAAGATAACCGGCGTGCAACCCAAAGGCGGGAGCAATCTTCATGTAATACGGCATCGGCGCGCCCTTGTAATGGGTGCCGGGCGGCATTGGATCTTTGCCGCGCTCGACGTTTGGCACCACGACGTTGTCGTTCACATCGACGTAGTCGCCATAGAGGCTGGACGCGTGATCGATGTCTTTATCGAGAATCTTGAACTTGCCCATCGGCGTGTCTTTTCCCTCCCGACCGGTGGAAAGCTGTGAGATGCCGACGAGTTGTCCGCCTTTGTAAAAATAGGCGCGCTGTTCGCTGAGCGTGATTTTGATGGAAGGTTTCCCGGGCACCCCTTCGCCGTCCCAATAGGAAACGGTATCGGTCGGTGCGTTCGAGGAGACCGGGTCGTTTCCATACACGCCGCCGAGGTATTGCGTCTGCCCGTTAACAAAACGCGGGTCGTCCTCGGCACAGCCGGCCAGCGAGAGGATCGCGGCAAGCGCGAGCAGGAGAAACGGCCGGGAACAAATGCGTAGCATAACGATTTTGACCAAAGGAAGCGCAACTAACGCGGAGCACTTTGCAAAGTCAAGATGATCGCGGAAGCAGGTGGCGGGCCGGGCGGCTTGAAATTTGCTTGGATTTGTCGAGACTGGCGTTCGTTAGCCGAACTGCTGTATGAATCGCAAATGCCTACCTACGAATACTCCTGCCTGAAGTGCGGTCAGAACTTCGACGCCTTCCAGTCGATGCGCGACGACGCGTATAAAACCTGCCCCAAAGAACTTTGTCGCCTCGAGAAGTGGGGCAAAGGCAAAGTGAAACGTCTTCTCGGGACCGGGGCCGGCCTTATCTTCAAAGGCTCCGGCTTTTATACCACCGACTATCGCAGCGATTCCTACAAAGAAGGCGCGAAGAAAGACACCGCCTCCGGTGGAGAGAAAAAGAGTGAGAGCGCACCGGCCAAGCCAGAAAGCAAGCCGGCCGCCGCCCCTCCTTCCACACCGGCGAAAAAGAAAGAGTCAAACTCGTGACCAAGCTGATCTGTCCGGATTGTCGTCACGAAAACGAGCCGGAACGGATCTATTGCCACAACTGCGGCGGACGCCTCGATCGCACCTCAATCAAGAAGGAAAAAGCTGCGAATGAAGAACCGCGGGAAGCCACGCAGGATCGACTGAAGAAGATGTTCGACCCGGCGCGGGGTCGAAACAAAAGGATCGCGCTGAAGTTCGCGAAGGTCCTCTGCGGCGCGCTGGCAGCTGCTTTCGTCATCCAGATGTTGCTGCCGCCGGATTTACCGCCGGAAACCAGGGACGACTCGTTTGCGCCGATGATCAGCATGGATCTGCTCTCGGCTCTCGGGAGCCACGAGCCACAGCGACTCGTTTACAGTCAGGACCAGGTGAATAGCTATCTCGCCTCCACGATCCGGCGGAAAGACAGCCCAGCCAAAGAAGGTTTCTTCCCGATCGGACGCATCTTTGCGGAGTTCGATGAAGGGGTCTGCCGGATCCATACCACTTATCGGTTTTTCGGCCTGCCCTTATCTGTGAGCGGCTTCTACAGCGTAAAGACCGAGAATGGGAAGTTGCAAACCACCTGCCATGGCGGCCGCATCGGCCGCCTTCCGATTCATCCTGCCCTCATGAGTCAACTGGACCTGCTCATGAGCAAGACCTGGAAAACCGTGGACCGCGAGCGCCAGCAGATCGCTCGGCTCGCGGCCCTGGAGTTTCATCCGCAATCGGTCAGTCTCATCACCGCGCGGTAAGTTCTTACAACTCAGCCGAGACCCATGGTCGAGAGCAAGCGGTTGTCGATCTGACCATCGACGTGAAGACCGTTGGCGCGCTCGTAGCTACGAATAGCGCGGCGGGTTTCGTCGCCGACGACTCCGTCGATCGCGCCGTGGTAATAACCAGACTGCGCGAGTTGCTGTTGCACCTGCGCTTCGACAGAGACCTGTTCCTTGCCATTGCTCTCGGTTGTATTCCGGCGCGTCCGGTCGGGAACAACCCGACCTTCGTAGACACCCTGTGGGTCATAAGTGTAACTCGCGACCGGATAGTAAGCGTATCCATAAGGATAACCGTAGTAATAGGGATTGCCGTAACCGTAAGCGTAGTAAGGATAACCGAAGCCGCCGAAGTAGAAGTTCACACCGCGGCCGCCGTAGTAACGTCCGTGATAATAGCGGCCACCGTGATAATAGCGGCCGCCGTAGTAACGACTGCCGCGATTGTTCGCCACGCCGTTCATTCCCGGTCGCTGACCGCCTCCGTGATTCATGATCGTGCCGCCGCGATTCATCCCAGGTCCGGAATTTCCGCCGCGGTGACCGCGCTGCTGCGCCTGAGCAGGCGTCGACAGAGCAAATGCCCCGACGGCCGCCAAGGTAATTGAAAGAATAGTTCCAAGTTTCATAATTTTATTCCCTTCTTTACTTCGAAAAATATAGCACAATTGGACGCGTTTTGCGCAAGTAACGTAATATTAAAAATCACGAACTTTGACTATCGCGCACTCCAAGATATTCAATCTTCTTGCCGTGCTCGTTTGCTGCCTACCGGCGAGCGCGCGGGCCGATTTGAAGGCTCACAGCACGAGCACCTCCCGGCAGTTCATCGTCTATGGCGCAGACGTGCGGGTGCGCGGCGCGTTGTGCGACCTCGCGGAGCGCACGAAAGCGAATCTCCTCAAAGTGCTGCAACTCCGGGATGACTGGAAAACGCCGATCGTGGTCAATCTCGATTATCCGCAGGCGAACCTGCCGGAGCTGGCGCTGTCGCGGTTCGACTTCAGCCAGATCGGTTCCGGCTTGAAACTGCAGCTCAATTTGCTCGTCACCGACGGCCTCGACGGTCGGGAAGTGCAGCGCGAATTGCTCCGCGCGATCCTGCTCGAGATGATCTATCGGCAGCGGACGTCCATCGCCGCCGGCACGCGTTACAGCGCGCCGCCGGATTGGTTGGTCGACGGGATCTTGCAGCTCGCGCCGGGCCGGAATCCGGATGAAGCGGCGCAGTTGCTCGAGAATATGGTCGGATCGAAACGGATCACGCCGCTCGACGAAGTCGTTAGGCAAAAACGCGAGCTGCTCGAGCCGGCTTCGCGGAAAATGCACGACGCCTGCGCGATGGCGCTGGTGCAGTTGCTGATCGATTCGCCTGACGGCCGGCGCAAGCTCGTGAAATTCATCGATGACCTGCCGGACGCGCCTAACGACCCTATGGCCAATCTGCAGGTCCACTTCCCGACCGTCCTCGGCCGTTCCGCGAGCAAGTGGTGGTCGCTCAGTGTCGCGCATTTATCCGCGACCAATCGCTACGAAATCCTGAGCGTGACCGAGACGCAGAAACGGCTGGATCAGCTCATGCACATCGTCGTGACCGGTCCCGATGGCAGGCCGCGCGACTACGACATCGGCGATTTCGCGGATTACCTGAAACTGCAGGGCAGCCGTGGTGCGCTGCGGCATTTGAGCCGGGAATTCCTGTTGCTCGGCACCCGCGCGAATCCCTCCTATCACTCGATCGTGCAGGAATTTTACCTGATCACGCGGGAGCTTTCGCGCGGGGAAACGAAGCACATCGCAGCGCGATTGACGCGGGTGAACAGTTATCGCGCCGTCGTCGATAGCCAGGGGCGCGACGTGGACGATTACATGAATTGGTTCGAAGCGACGCAGCTGAAAACGATGAGCGGCGCTTTCTCCGGAATCCTCAAAGCGGCGAGCGAAGAAGAGGAAGGTCCCCCGCGCCGGCGCGATCCGATCTCGGTCTATCTCGATTCGATCGAGGCGAATCTCTGAGCGAGCGGCAAAGAAGTCGGCAAATCTGGAGGGCGACGTCGGGGAGAGCGCATCCTAAGCAGATGGCGCGCTGAAGGCGACGCGCAGGATGCGCGGAGCTCATCTCTCCAGATGTATCGCTCTATAACTCGCCGGCCTGCGCGCGGAGCTTTCGCTTCAAGCTGTCGTGCCGCGCGTCCTCGATTTGATCGAGAAACATCCGCGCCTGTGCTTTCTCGCCGCGCTTTAGGCTGACGCGCGCGAGCTGCAAAAACGCGAAGTCGCTCTGCGGCGAAAGCGCGAGCACATGCTTCCACGCGACCTCGGCTTCCACCCAATCGGGATCGGGCAAACCGTAAAACGTCTCGGCCTAACCGCGTGCATATTCCATGTCGTTAGGCGATAACCGGCTGGCCTCGCGATACTCCGCGAGCGCCTGCTGCAGCAGGTGCGCGGTGTCGCTCTGCCAGGCGGCCGTGAGATCGCGCCGGAGGAGAAATTCGACGTTCGCGAGATTGTAATGGGAGGCCGCGACCTGGCTTGCCGCTCTCGATCGCACGGCGGAATTGCGCGGCCGATTGCGCGACGCGTCCCATCCGCAGATAGATGCCGCCTAATAAGTTCGCGACCGCGGCGTTCCCCGGCTCGAGCGTCGGCGCGAGCCGCCGTTGCACGACGGCCGCGCGCAGCTCGCCGCGACCGGCGAGAAACTCTCCATAAGCGAAATGCACCGCGGCGGAGTCGGGCTCTTTGGCGAGCTGTTTCTCAAAAACGGCGTGCGCCCGCTGCGCCGCCGGATCGAGCGGGGCCTCGTCGGCCCGCGCCACGAGTGCGAACGCGCCGAGCAGAAGGAGCGGGAGGAAATGGCGCATTCCGCATTTTACATGATTTGCTCGCACCCTGTTGCTGATTATCATAGCGCTCGCGCTCGCCTCTGGAGCGTCTTCTTTTCCATGCAGAAAATCGGATTTGCTGAAGCCCTTGATTCCATCGTTGCGAGCGACGCGCGGTATCAGCGCGATGCCTACGTTTTCCTGCGCGACGCCCTCGATTACACGACGAAGCAACAGAAGAAAGCGCGGGGCGCGGCTGTCCGGCATGTCGTCGGTCCGGAACTGCTCGATGGCGTGCGGCTTTACGCGCTGAAAGAATTTGGCCCGATGGCACTAACGGTTTTTTCCTATTGGGGAATCAACCGCTGCGAGGACATCGGCCACATGGTTTTCAACCTGATTGGCGCCGGGATTTTCGGGAAAACCGAGGAGGATTCGATCGAAGATTTCAAGTCGGTTTACAACTTCCACGACGCCTTCGTGAAACCCTATCTGCCACAGGCGAGACCAGCCCCGGCGAAGTTGCCGCCGGCTTTGCCCGCGCCGAAATCTTCCTGACCCGCCGGTGCCGATCGCATGCTCACCGCGCCTCACTTGAATCCCGCGCCGCCGGCCACCTCGCCGGCGATTACTTTTCCGCCGGTCACGGCGCAGAAGTGGACGCTGCCGAATGGCCTCACGATCGTCGTGCAGATCGACCGGAGCGCACCGGTCGCGAGCGTGCAGGCTTGGTGCGGCACCGGCAGCGTAGATGAAGATCAGCATCTCGGCGCGGGGCTTTCGCACGTCCTCGAGCACATGCTTTTCAAAGGCACGAAGACGCGGACCACGAATGCAATCGCGCAGAGCGTGCAGGACCAGGGCGGCTACATCAACGCCTACACGTCCTTCGATCGCACAGTCTATTGGATCGACGTGCCTAACGAGGGCGTGGCCAGCGCACTCGATATTCTCTCCGACGCGATGATGAACTCGACGCTCCCGGAAGAGGAATACGTGAAGGAACAGGAAGTGATCCGGCGCGAGTTTGCGATGGGGATGGACGACCCCGACCGGATGATCGGGCAGCTTATGTTCCGGACTGCTTACCAGCGCCATCCCTATCGACTGCCGATCATCGGTGACATCCAAGTGTTTGACCAGCTCACGCGCGCGGACGTTTTCCACTACTACAAGGCGCGCTACGTGCCGAATAACCTGACGTTCGTCGTCGTTGGCGATGTCGATGCCGACGCGATCTACGCGCAGCTTGCAGAGTTTTTTAAGGATCATCCCGAGCGATCGCTCAAGCCGGTTTACATTCCGGCGGAGCCGCCGCAGCTCGGCCGGCGGGAAGTGAACGAAGAGTTCGTGACGGAGCTGACGCGGCTCGCGTTTGCCTGGCACATTCCCGAGATCACGCATCCGGACGTGCCCGCGCTCGACCTGCTCTCGACCGTGCTCGGCGACGGGCGCAGCTCGCGGCTTTATCGGCAGGTGCGCGAAGAAGCCGGGCTCGCCTTCAGCCTGGGCGCGTTTTCCTACACGCCGGGCGAACCGGGAATTCTCGGGATCGACGCGACCATCGAGCCGGAGAATCGCGTCGCGGCTGAGCAACTTATTTTGCAGATCGTCGCGGAGATCGCGGCCAAGGGCGTGACCGCGGAGGAGCTGGCGAAAGCGAAAAAGATCGTGCTCAGCCATTCCTTAGGCGGTCTCACCACGATGCGCGGCCAGGCTTCCGATCTGGGCGCGAATTGGCTCGTCTCGCGCAATCTCAATTTCACCCGCGACTACCTGGAGGCGATGCAGAAGGTGACGCTCGCCGATGTCCGGCGCGTCGCGGCGCGCTATCTCGTGGAGGAAAATCTTACGGTCGTTTCGTTGAACCCGCGCGGCACGTTGGCCGCGAAGACCACCGAAGCCGTTGCCATCTCCGCCGGCGAGATTCAGAAATTCGAGCTCGCAAATGGCCTCCGACTTCTCGTTAGGGAAGATCCGCGCCTGCCGCTCGTCTCGATGGTGGCGGCCTTCCGCGGCGGACTGCTTGCGGAAACGCCGGAGAACAACGGCATCACGCGGCTGCTCGCGAAGGTTCTTCTGAAAGGCACGACCACCCGCACCGCCGAAGAGATCGCTGACACAATCGAAGCCGTCGGCGGCGGGATCGGGAGCGACGCGGGGAACAACAGCTTCAGCATTTCGCTCGACGTCACGCAGCCGGATCTGCGGCTTGGGGCCGATCTTTTATGCGACGTGCTCCTGCACGCCACGCTCCCGGAAAAAGCGATCGCCCGCGAGAAAGAAGCGCAACTGGCCGGCATCCGCGCCGAGGAGGAACAGCTCACGACCGTCGCGCGCAACGCCCTGCGCGCCGCGCTTTTCCCGCAACATCCCTACGCGCTCCGGGCGAAGGGCACGGCCGCCTCCGTCACCTCGCTCACCCAGGCTGAGCTACTTCATTTCCGCGATCGCCTGCTCGTGGCGCGGAACGGCGTCATCTCGGTTTTCGGAAACGTCTGTGCAGAGGAAGTGCGCGATCTTTTCGAGAACGCGCTCGCCGAGATGCCCACCGGCGAACTCGCCCTCACGAGCGCGCCGCAACCGCCCCTCGTTAGGCAAACGATCGCGGTCGAGAAACACCGCGACAAAGCCCAGGGCGTCCTCATGGTCGGGTTCCGCGGCGCCGATATGTTTGATGAAGATCGGATCGCGCTGGAGTTGATCGACGAGGCCAGCAGCGATCTCGGCTCGCGCTTTTTCGTTCGCATCCGCGAGCAGATGGGGCTCGCCTATTACGTCGGGGCGAGCCAGATGCAGGGGTTGGTGGCGGGGCTTTTCGCGTTTTATCTCGGGACCGATCCGCAGAAGATCGAGCAGGTAAAAGCCGAGCTCCTTGATGAGATCGGGAAGCTCGCGGCCGACGGCCTCACGAGCGCCGAACTCGTCCGCGCGAAGAAGAAATTGATCGGCCAGCAGCGCATCTCGAACCAGAGCAACGACACGTTTGGCTACATGGCCGCGCTCGACGAGCTTTACGGGCTCGGCTTCGCGCATTACAAAGAACTCGAACGCGAAGTGGACCGCGTGACGGTGGAAGACATCCGCCGCGTGGCCGCGAAATATTTTCAGCAACCTTACGTTCTCACCACCGTCCAGCCCCCAGTCCCGACTAACTCATAACCATTAACCAATAACCTTCTCACCATGGCCGAAGTCCAAACCAATACCCAATCCGGAGAAATGACGCAGCGCTTCATCGAGTTTGTGATGATGCAGGCGCAACACGCCGCGCTTTTTCTCGGGCAAATCCCAAACCCGCAGACCGGCAAAGCCGAGGTGAACCTGGAGGTCGCGCGGATGTTCATCGACCAACTGGTGATGATCCAAGAGAAAACCCGCGGCAACCTTTCGAACGACGAGTCAACCGTGTTGCGCAACGCGCTCTCGAGTTTGCAGATGGCCTTTGTGGAAGCGTCGCGAGGCGGAGCGGGGGGTGGCTCCTTTGCCGCGACCGCGCCGGCGGCCGTCGAGGAACCGGCGACCGCAGGTGAATCGCCCGCAGCGGCGAGCGAACCGGCGTCGGCGCCGAGCGCTCCGGCCGAGCCGGAGCCGGAGTCGAAGAAGAAGTTTACGAAAAGCTACGGCGCGTAACCGCGGGAGCGTCGCTTCCGGGGATGACGGGGTGCCAGCCATTCGGCGGAGTCTCCGCCGAACCGGCGAAGAGGGGGCCTCGAGCGCTCGAAAGAAATGGCCGTCAGGTCAGTCGTTTAAATTTCATCTGTCGATAAGGTAGGACGCCGCCCAGGGCCTTGGGCGAGACCCGTCCAAGCGCGGCGGGTTGACGGCCCGTCCTCCCCGGAGAAAAAAGTGCGCGCGATGGAAGAGGGTCGCAGTAAAGTAGCGAGATGAACCAGCCAGACCGTTTCC
>JBDTIQ010000067.1:0-9359 GCA_039936335.1 Chthoniobacterales bacterium | reverse complement strand
GGAACTCGTCCACTTTGTCCATCGTAATCCCGTGACCTGCTTTGCTGAGGCGGCAAGATCGGCTTAGTGCTCCTCCGTGGTGCAAGCGGAGGTGCAATTCAATAACGTGCGGACGCTCGTCATTCTGAACCGCGGAGCAGGTCGTCACAACGACGAGACCGAGGCTCAAATCACCGGATTGTTCCAATCGCAGAACATCCCGACACAGCTCCTGATCGCTCGGAACGGTGATGAAATCGCCGCCCTCACGCAGGAGGCCATGCGGAGCGATGCGGAAGTCATCGTGGCAGCGGGGGGTGATGGGACGATCGACGCGATTGCGGCGGTCCTGGCGGGCACCGGCAAGATTCTCGGCGTGCTCCCTCTGGGAACGTTTAACCTATTTGCGAAACGACAAAACATTCCGCTCGACCTTGGAGCGGCGGTGCAAACAGCGGTCCATGGGCGGGTGGCGGCAATTAATGTCGGTGAAGTAAACGGTCGCACTTTCCTGAGCCGGTCCAGCGTAGGTCTTTATCCGCTCGCCCTACGGCATCGCGAGCAAATGTTTCGTCGTTTCGGACGAAGCCGTCTCATCGCGCTCCTGAGCGGGGCGACTGCGCTCCTGCGCTGGGGAAATGTAATGACGATTCGCCTAACGACCAGTGACGGTGAGCAACTTTTTCGAAGCCGTTTTATTTTTGTCTGCAACAACCCGGAGGAACTCGATTACTTTCATCTGCGCGGCCGAAGATGTATCGACGCGGACAACCTTGCGATCTATCTGCCCCGACCGCTGCGTCCGGCCGGCATTTTGCGTCTTGGCTTGAGGATGCTGCGAAGAAAGACTGTGGCAGGACACGATTTCGAGATGGTGTGTGCTCGTGAAGCACGTCTGGAGATCGAGCCCTCGTCGGTCCCGGTCTCACTTGATGGCGAAGTCGAGATGATGCCGGCGCCCCTGAAATACCGGCTTCGGCTCGGCGCGCTACGCGTGCGCGTTCCCGAGAAACCAGTTCCATGACCGCGAACGACCTTGCTGTCTCTCGCCCTCTCCAGAAGCGAGGCACGGTTCCGATTGAGTTGATCGCATTCGCGGGTAACCTGATGGAACGAACCAACCAAGAGACCATCAAAGGAGGATTGATATGTTAATGAAAGCCATGATAGCAACGGCCGTTGCCGTTTTCCTGGGATCGGCACTTTCCGTGTCGGCACAGGAACATCCCAGTAACACCGCGACGCACGAGCATCCCTCGCAACCCGAGAACGGATCGCATGTTAGCAAAAAGGATATTTCCGCCGGAATTAAAAAGAACATCACGGCGGAAAAGAAGAAATCCAGCGATGGGAAATTTCACGTCCAGCACGACGGTCAAGATCTGGCCCTTGATTTAGTCAAGGTGCATGACGATCGCCTCAGCGACCTGGGTGATGGCAAATATTTTGCCTGCGTCGACATGAAAGCAACCAATGGCAAGACTTATGACATCGATTTCTTTCTCGACGGTCAGCCGGGCAGCATGAAAGTCACCGACACCAGTGTGCACAAGGTCGATGGGAAGCCGCTCTACAACTGGAAGGAAGAAGACGGGAAGTGGGAAAAGGTTCCCCTCGGGTAAGCGAGAGCACCAAAGCGCAGTCCAAGGCAAGTCAATGAGGCGGTTTCTCGGTCCTGCCGTTTGCGCTCTTATTTTGTGCTCCGCGGTCAGTCGCGCGGCGGGTCCTGACATCATTAAAGGCTCCGATCGATTCGAGTTTGTTTATCAGGTCGAGCTGCCGGAGATTCAAAGCGAAGCGCGAATCTGGATTCCGCTAGCTAAGAGCGATGCCTTTCAGAGCGTCGTGATCGAAGAACTCAACATTCCGCTGCAATGGGAAAAGGTTCACGACCGCGAGTACGGAAACGATATCTGTGTGCTGCAGGCGCGACCCGCAGACAGCGGCAAGACGGTGACGCTGCGTTATCGTGTGGTACGCAAGGAGAAGTCTCCGTATGCTGCCACCAAAGCCGACGCGAAGCGTTATCTCCGCCCGGAAAAACTGGTACCCGCGAACGAAACCTTTAGGACCCTCGCGACAAAAGCCACCGCCGGAAAGACCGATGATCTTGCGCGCGCCAAAGCGCTTTATGATCACGTGATAAGCCGGATGCGTTACGACAAATCAGGCGGAGGCTGGGGGCGCGGCGATGCCGTTTACGCCTGCGACATGCGCACCGGAAATTGCAGCGATTTCCACGCTTACTTCATCGCGTTAGCGCGGAGCATTGGCATCCCTGCGCGTTTCGCTATTGGTGTGACTATTCCCGCGGACAAAAATGAGGGCGCGATTGAGGGCTATCATTGCTGGGCGGAATTCTTTGCCGACGGCGAGTGGGTCCCGGTGGACATCAGCGAAGCTTGGAAGAACCCGGGACTGGCGGATTACTACTTCGGGCATAATCCGGCGAATCGGTTTGAGCTGACCAAAGGTCGCGACCTGGTCGTGGATCCTGCGCCGGCGAGCGGTCCGATTAACTTTCTCGCCTACCCGCTCCTCGAGATAAACGGTCACATCGTTAAGCCCGTAACCAGTTTTACATTTCGTCGCATCGGCGCATAGCCTCACTCGGCCAGTCTCCCACTGTCTTTGTCCGGCGTAAGAGGGCGATCGACCCGAGTTCCATCAGGCGCGCGCCAGTAATCGCGCTGTTTGCGAAAGGGGAGCAAAAGCGCGCTCGCGATCTGGTTATCCTCCGGTCGAGAGTAAGCGGGAATCCCCATGATGATTTCTGACTGTGGAATATTGAGGCCGAGAGTGCGGTGGAGCCGGTCCCAGAAACTGAAGATGGTGCCGAAGTTTGAGTTATTCTCGCGGTGCACCTGCGAATGATGAATTCCGTGCATGCGTGGCGTGACAATGACCCTGTTCAGGAAGCGCTCCAGCCTGATGGGAAGGCGCCAGTTACTGTGATGAAAAAGCACTTCCGCCTGAAAGGCCAACTGATAGATGCCGAAGGCCCAGGCGGAGATCCCGATCAGGCTCACCTGAAGCACACCGATCACGGCGGAGAGAGCGATTTCACCAAAATGAAAGCGGAACGCAGTCGAGACATCGAGATCGGGATCGATGTGGTGCACGTTGTGGAACCGCCAGAGAAACGGCACGCGATGATTCGCCAGGTGCCAGTAATAGAAAACCAGGTCCATCAGCAGGAAGCTGAGGATGAACTGAACGAAAACCGGCAGCGCGACGAGATGGACGAGACCTAGCGGCTTCTCCGCTGACCAGCGCAAAGCCCAATGCACCGCTGGCTGCACCAGAGCAAACGCAGCCAAATAGGTGAAGATGGAGATGACGATGTTGACCACCAACCGGCCAACGAGCGATCGCGTTTCCCGGCGCAGGGGGAAGGACCGCTCAATCACAAAGAGCGTGATCGCGATGCCGCCGATTATAACTGCGGAGAAAGCGAATTTCATTTCAATCGGCGTTTAAGGTTGAGTCATTAGGTTACGCCGAACCGTGGTCCGGCAAGCTAGACTCGAAGCAGTCGGCGAACATGGTCGGGCGCATTCGTCCAAACGGCGCACCAGCTCAACCATATTCTTGCAATTAAATCGTATGGACAGATCGAGCCCGAGCGGCAAGAGCCGAAATGACCGGCCCTGCGGAAGTGGTCCGCAAAGAGGAAGCCGGCTGGAGTTGCCTTAAGAGCGGCATCCGAGGACGGTCGAGCTTGCTTCCCGCGCCCTTCGTGATTTTCCATGGCGTTCGCAAAAGACGAGCAGCCTTTCGCAAAAACAGGTGAGCCGGATCCAGCGGCTGTGAGTTCTTCCAGAATGAACTCGGAAAAGCAAAGCATCGAACAACGTGTGGCGGCACATCCTTTTTTTAGAGGAATGGAGGCCCATCAACTCGCGATCCTATCACAATCCGCCATGCCGACCGAGTTCAGCGCGGGTCAATGGATTTTCAGAGCGGGCGATCCGGCAAATGGTTTTTATCTCATCGAAGTGGGTCTGTTTCTATTGGCGCACGCGGGCGCGGAGGCGAGCCGTTGGGATGGTCCTGGATTTTCGAGCCATATCGTTGGGAGTTCGAAGCTCGAGCGGCCGAACCTACCACCGCGATCTGCTTTCCGGCCATTCTTCTGCGTCAGCATCGAGATCGAGATCTGACTCTGAGTCATGAGCTTTTTAAGAGAATGTGCGAGGTGATGGTCCGGCGGTTGCAGCACGCACGCGAAAAATTGGCGGCAGAAAAAAATCCGGCTCCGAGACATCAGAGTAACCGGTTTCGCGATGAAGTTTTTATTCTCCGACGCGGTCAACGATATGGCCCCTATTCGAAGGAGGAGTTGAGTCAGGAATTGGACGCCGGCACGTTTGCTCTTGGCGACTCCGCGTCCACCGATAACGGGAATAGCTGGGTCGCGGTTCGCATTTTGCCGGGAGTCGCCGTCAAACCTTTTACCGTCCAGCGCAATGCGCAGGCGCACTGGCTCGTCATCCGCTACCGTGGCCGGGTCGGACCAGCCGAAGTCGAGCAATGTGCAGAGGAAGTGCAGTTAGCCTTACAGAAGCTTCCGGAGGGTTTTCAACTACTGGTCGACCTCACGGATCTCGAGGTCATGGACATGAGCTGCGCGCACCAAATTAAAAGGATCATGAAACTTTGCAATGCTGCTGGGGTGACAGCTGTCGCTCGGATCATTCCCGATCAAAAAACGCGATATCGGCCTGCAAATCATGTCCTACTTTCACTACGACCCTAAGGTACACTTCGTGACTTGCGCGAGCCTCGAGGAGGCGAAAAGGGCGCTCTTGAGCGTCGCTTCTTAGAGGGAACCGGTGGGACGCTAGGGCCGTCTTCATTCCTTCCGATGGCTCGGGACCACGAGCACCGGACAACTCGCACTGCGCATAAGGTGTTCGGCGACGCTCCCGACCAAGACATGGCGCAGGCCCGTGGATCCGTGGGTCGAAGTGATAACCATATCGATGTCGGAATGCCTTGTCTCTTCCGCCAGTTTCTCGACCGGCAATCCGACCACGACTCCTGTCTCCGCCGAGATATTGACCAAGGGAAGGAAGTTGACCATCTCATCCATGCGATCAATCGCGTCGAGCATTGCCTTCTGCACAGATGCAGGCCAGTTTGGATCGGCCGCAGTTCCTTCCGCGGCCATGTAAATCAGGCGGTTGAACGACGTGCATGAGGAGAAGGTTGGCGCCGACTTTCGCCGCGAAAGCCGAAGCGTAACTGGCGCCTTCACGGGCGCAGTCGGAAAAATCGACCGGGACAAGAATGCTCAGGAGCACGATGCCTTCCTCGGTGGTCTTGATCGGCCCGCGCGTTGCCTCGCGCACGACCAGCACCGGACAGCGCGCATGCCGGATGACTTTCTCGGTCGTGCTCCCGAGCGTCAGATGTTTGAACCCCGCCATGACCATGCGTCGCCATCACAATCAAATCCGCCTTCAGTTCAGCGGCCGCAGCGATGATTTCCCGAAACGCTTTTCCGGAACGAAGGTGGCAATCTTCGCCGCGCGGGCGCGTGCCGAAGACGAACTCCACTTCGTCCGCGAGATGCAGCTTCGCCTCTGCCTTCGACCAGAGGACCGGCGCGGTCGCGACCGTCGAGAATTGATGCGCCCCCTCGTCAACGTGAACCAGTTGAACGCTCGCACCGAAACGCTTTGCCAGGGGCAGAGCGAAATCGAGCGCGCGGAGGGAATGGCTCGAGAAATCCAACGGCGACACGATGGTTCGAACACGGAGCGAATCTTCAAAGAAGGCCGCGGTCGGTCGGGCGGATTGCCCGGCTAATTTCTCGGAAGCTACCGGCGGTCGATCATTTCCTGTCGCCATCTCTCAATCATCCAGGCAACGACGATGAGGCACTCACCGCGCGTTGCGAAAGAGGCGGCATTTCTTGTCGAAGGTTGGCCACATCCCACGCGACTCGCCAGTTTATCTCACGATGAAACAACCATTCCGTCCCAGGTCGTGCCGCTTTCAGCTTGATGATCGGCCAGATGGAGTAACGCGTTTTTGACCGCATCGGCACACTTGCCCGCGGTCGAGATTTGAATCAAATCCGCTGCGACTTCCGACGGTCGCTCGTAAGCCGCGCTCAGCTTTTCGAAATCTTCAAGGCGCGCGTCTGAAATTTCCTCGGCGCTCTTCTCTCGCAGCTTCAGTCGCGTCGCGATCTGAGTATCGTCCGCGACCAGCTCGACGATTTGTAGTCGGATATTGGCTTCAGCGCATTGAGTGCGCAGAAAATCGCGTCGGGCCCGACTCGAAAATGTGGCGTCGAGAACTGCTCCGCCGTGCGCCGCGGCAGCGGTGAGTCCTTCTCGCACGAGCTCGGCGTAAGTCTGTTTCGTTAGGCTCTCGGAGTAAGTTTGCTCGCGCAGCTGCGGGGCGGTTCGCTCCCTCAGCGGGAGACCAGCGAGGGTTTTGCGAATCTCGTCGGAGGAAAAGGCCGGCCAGTCCAGCTCGCTCGCCAAGGCTCGCGCCACCATTGTTTTGCCAGTGCCGATGCGGCCCATCACCACCAGGATCAAAGATTCTGAGCCGGCGGTCGCGTAGCGGATGGCGAGATGAAAATAGCGCTTCGCTCGCTCCGTATGCGCTTGCAAGCTTTCCACTTTCCCGCGAACAAAGGCGCGGTAACACTTGTAAAAGTCCACCAGCTTCAGCATCCCAAGGTCGCGCAACTCGGTTGCGGCATTTCGGAGCAGCAGCTTTCCCAGCTCGCGTCTGCCTTCAAAATCAAAATCCATCGCCAGAAAGGCAAGGTCATTGGCGATGTCGATGAAGCGAAATCGATCGCCGAATTCGATGCAATCGAAGATGGTCGTCGCCTCCGGAGTGAGATGGATGTGATCGAGGTGCAAATCGCCATTGCAATCGCGAATCCGGTGCTTCTCGATCCGCTCCTGAAACAAGCTTTTCTTCGCCACATAGAACTTGTTTGTGAAATGACGAATCGTTTCGAAAGCGATCGCGGAAATCGTTTCTCCAACGAGTTCTTTCACCTGCTCGAAATTTTCGGCCGTGCTGATCTTCAATTTTTCCGGGCTGCCCCATGCTTCGATCTCGGGCGTGGGCGTTTCGGATTCGTAGAAGCGATGCAGGCGCGAGATCACGCGATTGATTTCCGGTTCTCCCGCCGATTTCTTCTCCAGCAGCTCTCGCAGAAACCAGCCATCTTCCAGTTCCCGCATCTTGAGTGCGTATTCAGCGATTTCTCCCTCGGCCTTGAATGAAAATCCCCGCGCGTTCTCGTATATCGGAATCACTTCCAGATAGACCTCGGGGCAGAGCCTTCGATTCAGGGCCAGCTCGCGCCGGCAGAAGTGCTGACGTTTTGCAAGAGTGCTGAAATCAAGGAATCCAAGATTCACCGGCTTCTTCACCTTGAAGACGAAGGGGGAAACGATAAAGACCCAGGAGATATGTGTCTCGATCGCACGGACCGCCTTTGGCGCATGCGGGTAGGATGACGGCGATTTAAGAAATGCGGTCAACTGCTCATTCCTCTTGGAGCAATCTAACATTTGAGCTATGACCGGCAGCTGATCCATGAAGTCGCCAACTGATGCCACGAATATAGTATGTTCGCCCGTCCGGAGTTGGGAGGCCTGTTCAAATCTTGCGGCGACTTACCGCCGTCTTCGCAAGAGCAAGAACTGCTCAGTTCTTCCCAAGATCGGAAGAGCGCGCCGGCGGACTTCGCGTTCCGTAGCGGCCAGGGGTGGAATCCAGCGACTCATGAGAAGTGATTTTCGTTAATGCTAAAGACTTACTTTTTTTCTCTCCTCGTTTGGGCGATCCCTGTTTTTGCGCAGACCGCCTTCGGGCAAAGCGGCGGACTCCCGTCCCAAGCGAAGCCGATGCAAGGAATCTTGGTCCCAGTGCCGAAGGAGGTTTTCCGAACGCTGGACAAGTTCGACGGTGCGAACTGGTCCGCGGTTCAACGCCCGGAGATCGCGCATTGGAAATCGCACGGTGACCAGGTCCAGGTGGCGTTGCTGCTTGGTGTCGTCGTGGCGGAAGGCTTCGTCTCGATGGAAGCAAAAGATTCGACCGAGCTGCGCGACCTCAGCAACTCGCTCCGCTCTTTGGCGCGTGGACTCGGGGTGGGGCAGGCCGCTCTGCGACGCAGCCGGAGCATCACGGAAGCGGCCGAGCGCGGCGACTGGAGAGCCGCGCGCAAGGAATGGGACGGAGTGCTCTTCGATTTCGAACAAGGGATGATCGACCTCAAGAGCGAACCGATTTCCCAGCTCGTTAGTCTGGGCGGATGGCTCCGCGGCACGCAAGCGCTCTGTGCGCTCCTGCTCCAGGATTACTCACCTGAACGCGCCCAGCTTCTTCGCCAACCGGTGATGGTCGCTCATTTGGAAAAACAGCTGCTGGAGATGCCGCCTGAAATCCGGAGTAGCCCAATGGTGGCGAAAATGGTGGAAGGGATAGGGAGAATTCGCCGGCTCGTTCAGGATGAGAAGGGGCCGCTTGCGAAACAAACAGTCGTGGAGATTGGATCGATTTGTAAGGGACTCGTTGAAATCTCGTCACAGCGTCCGCGAGCGGAATGACGAACTGCGCTTGATCTTGTCATCCGTCATTCGCGCTGCCGCTGAGAAATTGCGCGAGCACCGGATTCTGCGATTCCCGCATTTCTTTAGGGGATTCCTTCGGCGATGATTTCGCCGCCTTAGAGCAATTTAAGTTATCCCGTAGCAGGGCGATCTCGGGTAGGGTGGGGCGCCTCGCCCGCCGGTTGCGGCGTCTCGCCGCAACGAACTTTCTCCTACGTCCAAGAGACCGCGACGCAGAATGCGTCGCTCGCCGGGCGAGATGTCCACCCTACCCGAGAGGCAGCTTCCCTCACGGCTACGATAGTCTTGGAACCGCTGTAGAGCATCGCCATGCGCGTAGGTTACATTATGCGGTTTTCCCAAACAAGCGGCCGCGCCATGTTCGGACGCGGTCGGCTTCATGTAATCCTCTTCGAGCGCGGTCAGAACAATCATCGGCGGTCGCTCCGCGCAGCCGCTGATCGCTTCCAGCAAAGCCATCGCGTGCGCGCCGGGGTCCGCATCGACCAGGACGAGGTCGAGTTGGCGCAACTGCTTGGGTCAGGAGTTTAAACGCGTCCGGCCCCGTCCTGACCAAGCGCACGCGCTGGCCGCTGCGTTCCGCCACCCGCGCGACCAGTTTCTCGCAGTCACGATCGGCGTCGATCAGAAGAATTGTTTAGGCTCTAGACCAGAAGATTTATGATACGAGTTATCCAAGATGTTCAAAGGGAGCAAGTTGTCGAGCTATCGGGTCAGAAAAGTTGTGGAGTGCTTTTGTCTCGATCTGACGGCGACGCAAAC
>JBDTIQ010000066.1:0-3356 GCA_039936335.1 Chthoniobacterales bacterium | reverse complement strand
AGAGCTTCAACCTGATCGGCGATCTCACGGTTTTCGAGAACGTCGAGCTGCCGCTCACCTATCGCGGCATGCCGGCGAGCGAACGAAAAACCTTCGCGAATGAAGCACTCGAACGCGTCGGCATGGCACATCGCGCGAAACATTTGCCGAGCCAGCTCTCCGGCGGTCAGCAACAGCGCGTTGCCGTGGCACGCGCGCTCGCCGGAAAACCTGCCATTCTCCTGGCTGACGAACCGACCGGCAACCTCGACTCGCGGAACGGCGAGGCGGTGATGGACCTTTTGAAGGAACTCCACGCTGGCGGCGCCACCATCTGCATGGTCACACACGACGTCCGCTTCGCCGAGCACGCCGATCGCACGATTCACCTCTTCGACGGCCGGGTCGTCGAAGACAAAATCGCGGCCTGACGCCTAACGAGGAAAACGCCCGATGCGCGCGCCCGATTTGAATGATGGAACGCTCAAGGCGGTCCTCATTCTGATCCTCCTGGGCGCGAACATCGCGCCAGGCCTGCCGGGCGAGACTGCGCGAGTGCCAACTCCGGGTAGCGCGCGCGTCTCGCGTGCTGGTTTCTGGCGTCTCGCCAAAACGAACTTTCTCTTTGGTTGCTGCCGCCCCGCAAAGTTCGCAACGGCGAGGACGCCGTTGCCAGCACGCGAGACGCGCGCGCTACCCGCAGCCAAGACCCTCGCGAAGGAGACCTATGTGGCGCGACCTTAAATTCGCCGTTCGCAGCCTGCTCAAGGCGCGGGCCTTCGCAGCGATTGCGATCCTCACCCTCGCGCTCGGGATCGGCGTTGTCGCCACCGTCTTCTCCGCGGTCAACGCTATCATCATCAAGCCGCTGCCCTTGATGCAGAACCAGGATCGGCTGGTGTCGATCGAGCATTTCGTGAAAAACGTCGGCGCCAGCCACGAGATGGGCTTCGATTACCCGAGCTTCCTCGATGCGCGCAAACAGCTCACTACGATCGAGGGCCTCGGCATCAGCCAGGGCATGACGATGATCGTTGCCGGCGCCGATAAGCCCGAGCGTTACATCGGCGCGGCCGTCCAGGCCGATCTCTTTGATTCGTTAGGCGTGAAGCCGCTCCTCGGGCGCTCCTTCCGGCTCGACGAGAACCAGCCGGGCGCGCCGCCGGTGGTCTTGTTAGGCTACGATCTTTGGCAGCACCGTTACGGCGCGAATCCCGCGATCGTGGGCCAGACCATCCAGGTCAACGGCCTCCTCGCCACCGTCGTCGGCGTGATGCCGAGAGGCTGGCGTTATCCCGAGGAAGCCCAACTCTGGATGCCGCTGCGCATGACGGAAAAGGAAAACCCCCGCTCGAATTTCGATTTCGTTCCTGTCGGGCGTTTGAAAAAAGGAGTCACCCTCGCGCAGGCCAATGCGGAGCTCGCGCTCTTCGCCAAAAACCTGGCGCGCGCCCATCCCGATATTTACTCCGGCAGCTCCTTCCGCGCCGTTCCGATGCGTGATGAGATGACGCAGAATTCCCGCGCCATGACCCTGCTTCTGATGGGCGCGGTGCTTTTCGTCCAGCTCATCGCCTGCGCCAACATTGCCAACCTGCTCCTCGCCCGCAGCGCCACCCGCACGAAGGAGTTCGGCATTCGCATCGCTCTCGGCGCGAGTCGTGGCCGGCTCGTTAGGCAACTGCTCGTCGAGAGCGCGCTCATCGGCCTCGCGGGCAGCGTCGGCGGGCTTCTCTTCGCCGTCTGGGGGATCGACCTCATGCTCTCGCTCATCCCGGTGACGATCCCGTTCTGGATCCATATCAATCTCGACGCCCGCGTCGTGGTTTTCGCGATCGCCACCGGGCTCGTCTCCAGCCTCCTCTTTGGTTTGCTGCCGGCGCTCCGCGTTTCGCGGCCAAACCTGACCGAGGTCTTAAAGGAAGGCGGCCGCACTTCCTCCGGCGGCGCGCGCGGTCAACGACTGCGCGATTATCTCGTCGTAAGCGAAGTCGCCTTCGCGCTCATTCTCCTCATCGGCGCCGGGTTGCTCATGCGCAGCTTTCTCAACCTCGAGCGCGCCGATGTCGGGATCGTCTCGAAGAATGTTCTCACCTTCCGCGTCGGCCTGCCGACGGCGCAATTTCCCGGTCCGAAGGTCGCGAAGCGATTTTTTGAAGACCTGATTCCGGTGCTCGACGCGATCCCCGGCGTCAAATCCGCCGGCGCGACCAACCGGCTGCCGACGAGCGGCGGCGGCATTTTCGCCTTCAATCTCGAAGGCGAGCCGCGACCAAAATCGATTCAGGATTCCCGGACCGGGAGCATCATCACGATCGCGCCCGGCTACCTGCGGACCTTGCGAATCCCGCTCCTCCAGGGACGCGATTTTGCCGAGACGGACAAGGAAGGGCAGCCGCTCGTCGCGCTCGTCGATCAACGCGGCGCTGACCAACTGTTCCCGGGAGAGAATCCGATCGGCAAGCGCTTCGCTCAACCCGGCAACGCGGGCGAGCCGCCAAAATGGATTCAGATCGTCGGAGTCGTCGGCAACGTGGTTTACAATCCCCTAACGAGAAAGCAGGACCACCCGACCTTCTATTTCCCGCAGGCGCAGTCGCCGGAGAATTTCATGTCTGTGGTCGTCCGCACGGATGACGCACCTGCCGCTTTCGCCAATCTCGCGCGCAAAGCCGTCCTCTCGGTGAACAAGGAAATTCCGATCTACAACATCAAGCTCATGACCGACGTGGTGAAGGAATCCTATTGGGATCGCGTTTTCTTCGGGACGCTCTTTACCGCTTTCGCGGTCCTCGCGCTCTTCCTCGCTTCGATCGGGCTTTACGGCGTGATGTCGTATTCCGTCAGGCAACGCACACAGGAAATTGGCGTGCGCATGGCCCTCGGTGCGCAGACGCGTGATGTCTTGTCGTTAGTCACGCGAGCGGGCTTACGGCTCATCGGACTCGGGCTGCTCATCGGTTTGGTGGGCGCGTATTTTGTGATGCAACTCTTACGCGGCAGCCTCGAGCAAATCTCTGCGCACGATCCCCTCACCTTCGTCGTGTTGCCGTTGCTCCTGCTCATCGTCGGGCTGCTCGCATGTTATCTGCCGGCGCGTTCCGCGACGCGTTTGGATCCCATGGAGGCGCTGCGTTATGAATAACGGAAGCGCCTCGCCTAACGCGAGAGTGTCGAGTGTGCTTCTGGGTAGCGCGCGCGTCTCGCGTGCTGGTTTCTGGCGTCTCGCCAAAGCGAACTTTCTCTTTGGTTGCTGCCGCCCCGCAAAGTTCGCAACGGCGAGGACGCCGTTGCCAGCACGCGAGACGCGCGCGCTACCCGGAAATCCAGACCTCGCCTAACCATGTTCCAGGAAATTCGATTCGCCCTGCGCCAGC
>JBDTIQ010000065.1:0-31012 GCA_039936335.1 Chthoniobacterales bacterium | reverse complement strand
TATGACATGAAAAAAATACTTCTAATTATATCGTTTCTTTCGGGGACAATTAATTCCTTCGGACAAACGGACACAATGTTTTGTAGTCCTTATGTATTTGTTGACTCTACGACAATTACATATAAGGTTGTAACGGCAGACACTCGGGAAAGTGCATGCCCGCCGCGTCTAAATCCACATCGTGCGATCGAATGTTCGGTATTGGATCGCTTCGCTCACGTGCTCGGGCGTGATCGCTTCTGCGCCTTCCAGGTCGGCAATGGTGCGCGAGACTTTCAGGATGCGGTCGTAGGCGCGCGCGCTCAGGTTCAGCTCCGTCATGGCGATGCGGATCAGTTCCTGCGAGTCGTCGGTCAATTTGCAGTGCGCCTTGATCTGGCGGGCGCTCATCCGGGCGTTGCAGGTGGTCTTTCGTTCGGAATGGAAGCGCGCGCGCTGACGTTCGCGGGCTGCGGCGACGCGCGCGCGGATCGCGTCGGATTTTTCCTCGGCGCGGTCGCTCGAGATGTCACGGTATTCGACCGCCGGCACTTCGATGTGCAGATCGATGCGATCGAGGAGCGGCCCGGAGATGCGCTGGCGATAACGCTGCACCTGCACCGGGCTGCAACGGCACTCGCGCTTCAGGTCGCCGAAGTAGCCGCACGGGCAGGGATTCATCGCGGCGACGAGCATGAACTCGGACGGGAAGGTGACCGTGCCGGCCGCGCGCGAGACGGTGACGTGGCCGTCTTCGAGCGGCTGGCGCATCACTTCGAGAGTTGAGCGTTTGAACTCCGGCAGCTCGTCGAGAAAGAGAACGCCGTTGTGCGCGAGGCTCACTTCGCCCGGTGCGGGCGTGGCCGAGCCGCCTAACAACCCCACATCGGAGATGGTGTGATGCGGCGAGCGAAACGGCCGAGTCGCCACGAAGGCGCGCTCACCGCCTAACAATCCCGCGATGCTGTGGATCTTCGTGGTTTCGATCGCTTCCTCGAGCGCCATCGGCGGGATGATGGTAGCGATGCGTTTCGAGAGCATCGATTTGCCGGAACCGGGCGGGCCGATCATGAGGATGTTGTGGCCGCCTGCGACCGCGACTTCGACCGCGCGCTTCACGTGGGCCTGGCCTTTCACGTCGGCAAAATCGACGTCGTAATCCTGGTGCGTGGCGAAGAATTCGCTCCAGTCGCCGCGTTCCGGACTGAGCTGTTTTTCGCCCCTCACGAATTGGAAGGCCTGGCGCAAATTGGCGACGCCGAAGATGTCGATCCCGGCGACCATCGCCGCCTCGCGCGCGTTGGCTTCCGGCACAATCAGGCCGCGCTTGCCGCGCCGTCGTGCTTCGAGCGCGACCGGGAGCACGCCTTTCACCGCTCGGACGGCGCCGTTCAGCGCGAGCTCGCCGACAAAGCTGAAGTCGGCAAAGATGTCGTCGTCGATTTCCTGCGCGGCGGCGATCATGCCGAGCGCGATCGGCAGGTCGAAGCTTGGGCCTTCTTTCTTGATGTCGGCCGGCGCGAGATTGATCGTGGTGCGGCCGCGCGGCCAGTGGTAGCCGCTGTTCGCGACCGCGGTGGTGACGCGATCCTTGCTCTCTTTCACCGCTGTGTCCGGCAGGCCGACGACGACGACGCAGGGTGGTCCGCCGGCGGCGTTGACTTCGATTTCCACTTCATAGGCATCGACGCCGAGGACGGCAGCCGAGTAAATTCTGGCGAGCACAGGGGCGAGAGTGGCAGAAGCTTGGCGGGACGCGCAAGTGTCATCGATGTGCCGACGCTGCTTGCGCTATCGGCTTGCCGCGAGAGCAACGTTGTCGTCCTGAACGAAGCGAAGGACGTCACAGGCGTTGCGCGACACCAGTTTGCCAGACAAGTCGAAAGGCGCTTGCGAGGTCCTTGGCCGCGCTCCGCCGGCTCAGGATGACAGACTTGTGCTAGTAGGGCGTCTTATCCGGCTTCGCGGTCCACGCCTGGAAAAGTGCAAGTGATTCATCGCGCGAAATCTGTTCCATCGGCAGTGAGCGCGCGCCGATTTCGAGCGCGAGTTGCTCGTAGAGGAACGCGTCGTCGAAACCAATCTCTGCCGCATCGTGGCGGGTGCAGGCGTAGTAAATTTTGTCCAGTCGCGCCCAGTAAATTGCCGCAAGACACATCGGGCAAGGCTCACAGCTGGTGTAAAGCTCGCACCCACGCAGATCGAACCGGCCTAACGACTGGCAGGCTGCACGGATCGCCATCATCTCCGCATGCGCAGTCGGGTCGAGCTTCGCCGTCACTTCGTTATGGCCGCGCCCGACGATCTTGCCATCATGCACCACGACCGCGCCGAACGGCCCGCCGTCGTTGTGCTCCATCCCTTCGCGGCCTAACGAGACCGCTTCGCGCATCCAGTGCTCGTCGCCGCTCATACGCTCGCGAGCGCCTGGTCGAGCACTTCGAGGATGAAATCGGCGTCCGCTTTGTGAAGGCACATCGGCGGGGAAAACCGGATCGTCTGCCCGTGCAAGCCGCCTTTGCCCAGCAACAGCCCACGGTCACGGCAGGTTTCCAAAACCTGCGCGCACTCGGCTTTCGCGGGCTCTTTCGTCGCGCGATCTTTCACGAGCTCGATGCCGAGCAACAGGCCCTTCCCGCGCGTGTCGCCGATCAGGTTGTGTTTCTCTTGCAAGCGGCTGAGACCGGCGGAAAGCTGCTCGCCGATCGTCAGTGAATTGGCCTGCAACTTCTCGCGGTCGATCACTTCGATGACGGCTTTGCCCTGGGCGGCAACCACCGGATTCCCCCCGAAGGTGTTAAAGTGCACCCGCTGCTGCAGGGCCGCGGCGATCTTCGGCGTGGTCACGACGGCGCCAAGCGGCGCGCCGTTCCCGATGCCTTTCGCCATCGTCACGATGTCCGGGATCACGCCCTGCGTTTCAAAACCCCAGTAGTGTGTGCCGGTGCGCCCGAAGCCGGTTTGCACTTCATCAGCGATGCAAAGACCACCCGCCGCGCGGATGTGTTTGTAGGCTTTCTCCAGGTAGCCATCCGGAAAAACGACGCAGCCACCGACGCCCTGGATCGACTCGGCGATAAAACCTGCGACCTGCCCAGAGGTCGCGAAATCAATCAAGCTCTGGACGTCGTCGGCATACTTGCGACCGGCTTCGGCGTCGTCGCGCCCATAGGGGCCACGGTAAGTGTCTGGCGCGATCGCGTGATGCACCCCGAAGCTGTGCGGCACGTTAAATTTCCAAGTGCGATGCGCGGTGAGTCCCATCCCGGACGCGTTCCCGCCGTGATAGGCGTTGCGCAGCGCGATCATGTCGTAGTTGCCGCTGTAAGCGCGCGCCATCAGGAGCGCGAGATCGTTCGCTTCCGAACCGGAGTTGACGAAATAGCAGACCTTCAAGTCACCCGGCATTTTCGCGGCGAGGGCTTCCGCGTATTCCGCGACGTTCGGGTGCAGATAGATCGTGGTGGAATGCTGGAGCAATTCGTTCTGCCGCTGTGCCACCGCGACGACATCCGGGTGACAATGCCCGACGCTAACCGTCACGATGCCGCCGAGCGCGTCGAGGTAACGTCGCCCGGTTTCGTCCCAGACGTATTGCATTTTCCCCTGTACGATCGTGAGCGGCGTCCTGTAATAGAGAAAGATAGCCGGGTTTAGGAATTGTTTGCGCAACCTCAGGATCTCATCTGGCGAAGGACCTGTGTACGGCTGTGGCTGAAAATCGAATGGTGGAAGTTGTGGTGTTTGCATAGTTTCCTTTGTCGTAGCTAGGTGGGGACGGGAGCGTCGTCAGGTGCGATTTTTCGCCCGGCGAGATAGAAGACGAAAGCAAGCCCAAACCCGACGAACAGGCGAAACGATAAAGCGAGAGAAAGATCGGCGCGACGGAAGTTTGCGGGAGCAGTTTTATCGTGACGAGAAAGCCGGGAATGTTCGGCAGGACACTGAGCACGAGCGCGCCGATCGCGACGAAACTAAAGCCGCCGCTATAACGGTAGCGACCGTAGGGATCGTAGAGATCATCGACGTCAAGTCGCCGGCGCCGATGCACAAAATAGTCCGCGATCATGATCCCGCCGATCGGGCCTAACAATGCGCTGTAACCGATCAACCAGGTGAAAATGTAACCGCTCGGATCGGCGTAAAGCTTCCAGGGAAACATAAGAATGCCGATGACGCCGGTGATGATCCCGCCGGCGCGGAAGCTGATCAGCCGCGGCGCGAGATTTGAGAAGTCGTTCGCGGGCGAAACGACATTGGCGGCGAGATTGGTCGAGAGGGTGGCGATGGCGAGCGTGATCAGCGCAAGGACCGCGAGGACAGGACTGTGAAAGCGCTGCATCAGTTGCACCGGATCCCAAATCGCCTTGCCGAAAACGACCACCGTCGCGCTCGTCACGGCGACGCCGATGAAGGCGTAGAACGTCATCGAGAGCGGCAGCCCGAGCGCTTGCCCGACGATCTGGTCGCGCTGCGACTTCGCGAAGCGGGAGAAGTCCGGGATATTAAGCGAAAGCGTCGCCCAATAACCGACCATCGCGGTCAGGCCGGCGGCGAAAACCGGCGAGAATTCGCCTAACGAGTGAAACTTCGAGGGTTGTGCGAAGATCGGTCCCCAGCCTTTCGCCGCGAAGTAAGCCCAGACGAGCAGGCCCAGACCGGTCGCGATCAAAAACGGCGCGGCAAAGATCTCGAGCCACTTGATTGAGTCCATTCCCCTCACGATCACAAACATGTTAATCGCCCAGAAGACGAGAAAGCACGCAAACTCCCCTAACGAGATCCCGAGCATCGGCAGGGCCGCCTTCTGCGCCGGATCGAAGCGAAAAACAATCGCCGCCATCGCGTAGATCGCCGCGCCGCCGATCCACGTCTGGATTCCAAACCACCCACAGGCAACGAGCGCGCGCATCAGTGCCGGAATGTTCGAGCCGAGGGTGCCAAACGACGCGCGAATCAGCACCGGAAACGGAATTCCATAAGCGGTCCCGGGGTGCGCATTCAGCGTCATGGGGATGAGAACGATCAGGTTTCCGAGAAAAATCGTGAGCACGGCCTGCCGCCAACTCATCCCTTGCTCGATCAAGCTGCTCGCGAGCGTGTAAGTCGTGATGCAGATCGCCATCCCAACCCAAAGCGCCGCGATGCTCCACATCGACCACGTCCGCCGCGCCGCCGGGACGGGCGCGAGGTCGTCGTTAATCAGCGTGCTCGATTCGCCCATGGCGGCGCATCCTGCCAGCGCGACGAGGACGAAGTCGAGCCACAAACAGTGAAAGACAGACATCCTACCTGTCTCGGTCGCCAGCCTTCCAGGCGGTCGGTTCTTATTCGACAGGGTGGAAGCCCGTCGGCCGAGTCACTCAAGATGACTGACTTCCGTGATCAGGGCAGCGCCCTCATTCGAGGTCGAGCATCGTGCCGCGGCAGTTATCGCTCCCGCAGTTACAACGGAAGTACTCCTCGAGCTTCTTAGTCCGCTTTTCCGCGGGCTCGAGGCGGTAGTCGTAGAGCAGTTCTTCGCCGGGTTTGATCCCGCGGAGCGCGAAGACATAGATGCGACCTTTGCGCTCGTCGGTCTCGCAATTTGGATCACAAGAATGATTGATCCAACGCGACTCATTGCCGCCGACCGCGGCATTAATCACACCGCCGTCATCGAGCGAAAAGAAGAAGGTGTGATGCGGATTCGACGGGTCGTGCGGCGGAAGTTCCTGCGCCTTTTCCCAGGAGATACGCTCGCCGGTGTATTCGATAATACGCGCGCCTTTCCGGATCGGGCGGGTCGCGAAAATGCCTTTCCCGTGCACCTTCGACGCCTTGACTTTCACCATCTTTCCCGCGGATTTCTGCGCCGCCTTTTTCCGTGACTCCATAAAGTTGCCGCGACGTTATCGCTCTGGCGGGAGAACAGCAAACAGGTGTTTCCGCTGAGGCCGGCCCGGCGCAGGTCGTTCGTTGGGAATGGCAGTCTATGCCTGACTCCGTCTAAATCTTCGATGAAATCCTAGTCGGTCATCCGGTCAGAACCCTACTATTGTCATCCTGAGCGGAGCGAAGGACCTCCCAAGCGTCGCTCGGTCTTCCTTTCTGCAAGAGCGTCGAACAACGCTTGGGAGGTCCTTCGCCGCGCTGCGACGGCTCAGGATGACAATGCGTTGCTTAACGCGACGGCTTCCAGCTCTCGCAGAACACTGTCATCCAGCTCCAGCGAAGCGGCCTCCGCGTTAGTTTGGAGATGATCGACTTTCGAGGTTCCCGGAATAGGGAGCATCACAGCGGACTTCTGCAGGAGCCAAGCGAGCGCAACCTGACTCGGACTCGCATGCAACTTTTCAGCCGCAGTAGTTAGCGCGCCGCCAGCCTGCGCGAGCTTTCCGGTAGCGAGTGGGAACCACGGGATGAAACCCAGATCCTCTCGCTCGCAGTATTCCAGCACATCTTCGGCCTTGCGATTCGTTAGGTTATAAAGATTCTGCACGCTAACGATCGGAGCGAGTTTCCGAGCCGCTTCGATCTCTTGCACACTCACTTCCGACAAACCGATGTGGCGAATCTTTCCCTCAGCCCGAAGATCGCTCAGCGTGCCGAGCTGATCTTCCAGCGGCACCTTCGGATCGATTCGGTGAAGCTGGAAGAGATCGATCCGCTCGATCTTCAAACGTTTTAGACTTCCTTCGCAGCGTTCGCGGAGGTGCTCCGGCCGTCCATCCGGCTCCCATTCATCTGGTCCTGGACGTTGCAGCCCAGCCTTTGTGGCAATTACCAAACCTTCGGGATAAGGATACAAGGCTTCGGCGATCAGTTCTTCCGAGACGAAAGGACCATAGGAGTCCGCGGTATCGATGAAGTTAATGCCAAGCTCGACTGCACGACGCAGCACCGCCAGACATTGCGCGCGATCCTTCGGTTCGCCCCACACTCCTTCTCCTGTGAGCTGCATCGCACCGAAACCAAGTCGACGCACCGGTAAGTCTCCTCCAATCGAGTACGTGCCGCTTTTCGCGGCGGGAGTGTTAGTTGTGTCCATAAGCTTAAAAGTGATTGGGCCTGCGCTGAAGGAATTTACCTCGTCCGACCTGGCCGACGAACTTGCCATCGCGCGCCGCGATTTTCCCGCGCACGGCGACCACGTGCGGCCGCCCTTCAACTGCAAAGCCTTCGAAGGAGTTGTAATCGAGATTCATCTGATGAGTTTGAGCCGAGATCGTGCCGCGGTAATCCGGGTCGTAAACGACGAGATCCGCATCACTTCCCAGCTGGATCGTTCCTTTGCGCGGGAAGAGACCAAAGAGCTTCGCCGTCTTCGTGCTCGCGGTCTCGACGAATTGGTGCAGGTCGATGCGGCCGCCTTTCACGCCGTGCGTGTAGTAAAGGTTGATGCGATCCTCCAACGAAGGGATGCCGTTCGGTATCTGCGTGAAATTGTCACGTCCCATGACCTTCTGAGTCGCAAAATCGAACGGCGCATGATCGGTCGCGAGGGTGGAGATAAAGCCCTGTCGGAGACCGTTCCAAAGCACTTCCTGATTCCTCTTATCGCGCAAAGGAGGTGACATGACCGCTTTGGCGCCTTCGAAGTCAGGCTTCTCCGCTTCAGTGCGATCGAGCAGGAGGTATTGAATCAACGTTTCAACCCAGACGTTGACGCCGTGGGCTTTGGCGCGGATCGCTTCTCGAAGCGCCCCCGAGCAGCTAAGATGAACGATATAAACATGCGCGCCCGTCAATTGAGAGAAGGTCATGAGGTGATGCACTCCTTCTGCCTCGACGACAGGCGGGCGGCTCCAGTAGTGCCACTCCGGTCCGGTCTTCCCTTCGGCCAGCAGTTTCTTTTGTAACTCCAGGACGAGATCAGGGTTCTCGCAGTGCGCGGTGGTGATCACACCGAGTGACTTCGCCAGGGTAAGTGTCTTGTATAACTCTTCGTCCGTGACCCCGAGCGCGCCTTTGTAAGCGAGAAAGACTTTGAAGCTACTCACTCCACGGCGAACGATCTCTCGAAAGTCGCGTTCCGCTTCCTCGTCATAACGCGTAACACCCATGTGAAAAGTGAAGTCGCAGGCACTTGCGCCTTCCGCTTTATTCAACCATAGCTCGAAAGCCTCCAGCGGCTTCTCGTCCCGGCCGGGACAGACCATTTCAATGAAGGTCGTCGTCCCACCTACCAGTGCTGCACGACTTGCTGTCTCATGGGTGTCCTTTGCGAGGGTCCCCATGAATGGCAGGTAAATGTGCACGTGGGGATCGATGAATCCCGGAAAGATATACTTACCCCTCGCGTCGATCGTTTCCGTCCCCGCGGGCGGAGCGAGATCGCGGCCGATCTCGGTGATGGTTTCGTCTTCGCAAAAGATGTCAGCGACGTAGCGAGAGTCGGGAGTGATGATTTCCCCGCCTTTAATGAAGAGACTCATGTTACTGTTTCCAAACGTCGCCGACCCCTTCGCCGAACCAGCGAGTGGTCACGACCTTTTGCTGGGTGTAGAACTGGACACCTTCCTTCCCCTGTAGATGAAGATCGCCATAGAAGGAATCGTCCCAGCCAGTGAAGGGAAACATCGCCATGGTCGCCGGCACGCCGACATTGATCCCGACCATGCCGGCTTTGACTCGGTGCTTAAACTCGCGTGCAGCTTTACCGGAATTAGTGAAAATGGCCGTGCCATTTCCGTAGGAAGACCTATTCGCGAGTTCGATGGCTTGGTCCAGGTGTTCCATGCGCATGACATTAAGAACGGGACCGAAAACTTCTTCGCGGGCGAGAGTCATGTTCGGCTCGATTTGGTCGACGATGGTCGCGCCGACGAAGAAACCGTTAGGTGCATCGGTGATGCGCGCAGAACGACCGTCACAAATCACTTTCGCTCCTTCCTGCTCGCCGCTCGCGACCAGACTTAGGACCCGGTCGCGGTGTTGGGCGGTGATGACGGGTCCCATGTCCGGCTGAGCTGAGACGTCCGTCGGGCCGACTTTGATCGCACGCGCAGCTTCGATTAAGGATGGTAAAAGTCGTTCCGCCGCCGCGCCGACGGCGAGAGCAGTGGAACCGGCCATGCATCGCTCACCTGCGCAACCAAAGGCCGCGGTGGAAAGCGCCGCGACGGTGTGAGAAACATCGGCGTCTGGCATAACCACGATATAGTTCTTGGCGCCGCCGTTGGCCTGGACTCGCTTGCCGTGCCGCGTACCAGTTTCGTAGATATGCTTGGCGACGGGCGAGGAACCGACGAAAGAGATCGCGCGCACCTTGGGATGAGTCAGTAAGGCGTCCACGCATTCGCGTCCGCCGTGTATGAGGTTGAGAACTCCTTTCGGAAGCCCGGCTTTTTCCAGGAGTTCGATCAGGAAGATAGCTGTGAGTGGGACTTTCTCACTCGGCTTGAAGACGAAGGTGTTCCCGCAGGCGAGTGCGAGTGGGAACATCCACATCGGTATCATGGCGGGGAAGTTGAAAGGAGTGATGCCGACACATACACCTAATGGTTGCAGGTGCGATTCGTAATCGACGCCGCGAGAGATGTTCTCGAGCGTGTCGCCCATCAGGAAAGTGGGGATGCCGCAGGCGTATTCGATGTTTTCGATCCCGCGGTAAGCGCTCCCGCGCGCTTCCGCGAGCGTCTTCCCATGTTCGCGGGTGATGAGCTCACAGATTCGATCGAACTTTTCTTCGACCAGTTGGCGATAGCGAAAGAAGAGGCGCGCGCGGTCTATCGGCGGGATATCGCGCCAGGCGGGGAAAGCGGCGGCGGCCGCTTCGACGGCTTCGTTCACGAGATCAGCGCCGCAGAGGGGGACTTCAGCGATGATTTCGCCGCGGGAGGGATTATAGACGGGCGACGTTTGCAGGTCTGATAGCGCTCGCCATTCGCCGGCGATGAACACCGGGCACGTTTCTGTCTTTGCTGTTCTCATATTCTTATCTCGCTCCAACTTGTCATCCTAAGCCGGCGGAGCGCGGTGAAGGACCTCTCGATCATTGCTCACATTCACCTGGAAAAAGACGCTGCGAGACGCTTGCGAGGTCCTTCGACTCCGCTGCGCTCCGCTCAGGATGACAAATGTGCGATCGTTTGCTGAAATGGGCGCAAGCGGTGTGGTTGATCATGGATGAGGTGGAAAGGCAGTGGCTGCGCCGGCGGCAAGACGCGTCTGATAGTCCGACCAGCTCAGCTGCGGCCGATCGTTGGCGACACTGACCATGGTGATGCAACCTTCCACCGGACAGACTAACGAACAGAGGTTGCAGCCGACACATTCCGCGACTTTGATCTCGGGGACGGGCTTGCCCGGGACGCGGCCGGGGCCGAGTCCGTGCGCGGCGGAGTCAGCGAGCGCGATGGCCTGGTGCGCGCCGTCCTCGCAGGCGATGTAGCACAGGTTGCAGCCGATACACTTGTCGTAGTCGATCTCGGCGATGCGCTGGTAGTTGAGATCGAGGTTTTCCCACTTTTGCACGGTCTTGACCGCGCGGCCGCGTAAGTCGTCGAGTGTTAGGAAGCCTTTCGAGTCAAGATAGTCGCTGAGGCCGTCGATCAGGTCTTCAACGATGCGGAAGCCGTAGTGCATGACTGCGGTGCAGACCTGCACGTTGGTCGAACCGAGCGCGATGAATTCCGCAGCGTCGCGCCAGGTGGTGATGCCGCCGATGCCGGAAATGGGAAGCGCGACCTCTGGGTCGGAAGCACAGCATTGCACCATGTTGAGCGCGATCGGTTTTACCGCGGGGCCGCAATAGCCGCCATGCGAGCTGAGTCCGCCGACATACGGCTCGGGGACGAGCGTGTCGAGGTTCACCTGGGTGATGCTGTTGATCGTGTTGATGAGTGAGATCGCGTTTGCGCCACCGCGACGCGCGGCGCGGCCGGCGGCGGTGATGTTGGTGATGTTTGGCGTCAGTTTCGCGATCACGGGAATAGTCGCGACTTCCATGACCCAACCGATGATTGTCTCAGCGACGTCGGGATTTTGGCCGACAGCTGAGCCCATCCCGCGCTCACACATCCCGTGAGGACAGCCGAAATTCAGCTCGATCCCGTCCGCGCCGGAATCGGCCGAGCGCCTGACAAAATCGTGCCATTGCTCGCGGCTCTCGACCATGATCGAGGCGATCACCGCACGATCAGGCCAGCGCTTTTTTACCTCCGCAATCTCGCGAAAATTAGTTTCCGGCGCGCGGTCGCTGATCAGCTCGATGTTATTCAACCCGGCCATCCGCATGCCGCCATAGTCGATCGATGAGTAACGGGAGGAGACGTTGCGAATCGGGTCGCCGATCGTTTTCCAAACGACGCCGCCCCAACCGGCTTCGAAGGCACGGTGTGCCTGATACGCGGTATTGCCCGGCGGCCCGGAAGCGATCCAGAACGGATTCGGGGAGCGAATGCCGGCGAGATTCGAGGTCAGATCGGCCATTCTCAGGTCATCCCTGGTTGCCCGAAGTGAGCGCACTGGTCGCCGGCTCGGGATGCGAGGCGGGAGAAAGTTGTTCGTATTGCGCCTCGAGCTCCGGGACGCGGATCGGCGCATCGAGACCGGAGCCGAAAGGGCCCGGCGCCACGCCCCAACGCGAAGGCTGAATCGGGCCGACCACTTTTTTCGCGCCAAACATTTCATGAATGCTGCGTGCCGCCTTTTTGCCTTCGCCGACCGCGTTGACGACTTCGCGCCCGCCATTTGCGCAATCGCCGCCGGAGAAAACGTGCGCGAGGTTTGTGCGACCGGTCAGCGCATCGCGCGTGACCGTGCCGTTGTGATTCAGCGCGAGATCGGGGAAAATCTCGGCGATCCAGTTGTTTTGTTTTTTCTGTCCGACGGCTTTGATTACCAGGTCGAACGGCTCGTCGGATTCCGAGCCAGTTATTTGCTCGAGCGCGCCGCTGGCGTTGCAGCGCGTCCGGGCGAGGCGAAGGCCACTGACGTGTCCGTTTTCGGCGAGCACTTCGATCGGCGCATGGTGGAAAAGAAAAGTCGCGCCGTCCCGTTTCGCGAGGTCGTATTCGAAAGCGTAAGCCGAAATTTCCGCTTCGCTCCGGCGATAAATGACGACCACTTCCGCCGCCCCGAGACGCCGCGCCTGGGTGGCGGCGTCGATCGCGGTGTTACCGCAACCGATCACCGCGACCCGCGTGCCTAACGGGATCTGGTGGAGCGGTTCGGTGTGGATTTTCTCGATGAACGCGAGCGCCTCGACCACTTCCGGCAACTCCTCGCCGGGAATCCGCAGCCGCTGCCCATCGCCGAGCCCGATGCCGAGAAAGATGGCATCGAAATCGCGTTCGAGCTCAGCGCGGGTGACGTCGCGCCCAACTTCGATGCCGCAGCGAATTTCCACGCCTAACGACTTCACCAGCTCGACCTCTTCGAGGCTGACAGCCGGCTTCATTTTGTAATAAGCGATGCCGTAGGTGTTCAAGCCGCCGGCTTCCGGTTTGCGCTCGAAAATTACTGCCTCATGCCCGAGCTGCGCGAGCTCCGCAGCACAGCCCAACCCGGCCGGTCCGCCGCCGACGATGGCGACGCGCTTACCACTCTTCTGCGCGGGCGGTTTCAGCACCGCGATTCGCTTTTCATTAACAAAGTCGGTCGCGTAACGCTGCAGACGCCCGATTTTGATCGGGTCGTTGTCGCGATCGAGCATGACGCAGGCGCCTTCGCAGAGCACCTCGGTGGGGCAGACGCGCGCGCAGCTTGCGCCGAGAATGTTCGCGGTCAGGATCGTGCGCGCGGAGCCGGTCACGTTCCCGGTCGTGATCTTTTTGATGAATGCCGGAATGTCGATTCCGGTCGGACAGGCGCTGATGCAGGGCGCGTCGAAACAAAAAAGGCAGCGGCCGGCTTCAACGATCGCCTGTTGTTCGGTGTAGGGCGGGGCGATCTCAGCGAAGTTTTCTTCGATTTGCGAGAGCGGGAGTTTCGGGCTGAGCGGCATCGGAATGACGAGCTTATATTTTTCCCAACCGGGAAGTCGAGCACGAGCACGAGCGGGCTTTCGCCCGGTTGACACTCCGGCCGTGCCTTTTAGCTTAGCGCCGGTTTAAGATGGGAGTTGCCAGCGCTATATCGCCTCAAGAGACCGTCCCTTCGCGGGCCGAAGTCGAACGTCTCGCCCATATCGTGATGGAGATGCAACGCTGCTTCATGCTTCGTCTTTCGAAAGAGCTGGCCCCGGGCAATGTCTCGTTCCCGCAATACTTCCTGCTCACCTATCTCGATCGCATGGAAGTGCTGACCATGTCCGCCGTCGCGCGGAAAATGGGGCACACCACGGCGGCGGCCAGCGGCCTCGTCGCCCGCCTGCAAAATCTTGGTTATGTTATGCGTTCTCACGCCGCGGATGACCGGCGCAAAGTGATGGTCTGCATCACCGAGCGCGGGTCGGCGCTAGTCCGGCGCATCCGTGAGGAAATGATCTGCAACCTGATGAAAATCATGGCTCACCTCTCCCCGGGCGAGCAGAAATCGTGGCTGCAGATTTACAGCAAGATCTACGATTACTGCCAAAAAAAATGAGCCATAATGCGGCGAGGCAACGGCTTCGCCCACTTTCTTGGGCGGCGATTTTTTGCCTTTTGCGTTCGCTCTTTTCCCGCGCTGATTTTCTGGCGCACCTGATCCGAAGGTTGACCTCTTTCACCCGAAACAATCTCAAAATGTCCATATCGATAAAATCAAACGCTCGTTCGAATCCTCGTTTCCGTTTCGCGCGCAGACCGTTCCGTTCGTTCTCCTGGCAGATAGCCGCGGCGCTCGGTCTTCTCAGTCTGGCGGCGATCGCTTTTGCCGGGAAGGGGACCACGCGCATGAACGACACGCCGGTGCCGGCGACGCGGGTCTTTACTCTCGATGAAGCGGTCCAGGCGGCCTTCCAGCGCAACCCCGCGATCCTGACTGCGCGTCAGGAAATCCGGCGAACCAAAGGTCTCCAAATCTCCGTGCTCTCGCAGGCACTGCCCCAGCTGACCTCGACCGCGACTTTTGACCGGACCGATTCGAACCTGATCAACAACGGCAGATCCACGGGCGGGACTGGCGCCATTCCCACGCCCACAATCGCTCCCAGCGCGACGCCGACCCCGACGCCCGGCGGCACCCCAGCGGTCGGCGGCAACAGTTTTTCCCTGAGCAATAACTCCTACGATATCCGCTTCACCGTCTCGCAGTTGCTCTATAACGGCACGGTCATTCCGGCGATTCGGGGGGCTGGCGCGGCCCGCGACGCGACCCTCTTCGCGCTGCGCGATACAATCGATCGAGTGATCGCGACGGTGCGCCAGCAGTTCTATCAGGTCATTTTGAACAAGGAGCTCATCGGGGTGCAGGAGGAATCAGTCCGCCTTTTGGAGAGTCAGTTGAAAGACCAGCAGAACCGTTTTGAAGCCGGCACGGTGCCACGTTTTAATGTTCTCCAGGCCGAGGTCGCGCTCTCCAACCAGAGACCGGCTCTCATCACCGCGCGCAATAATCTGCGCATCGCCCAACTGCAGCTCGCGAAGACGATCGGCCTCGATTTCAACCCCGCGCGCGGCTCGGCGCCCCCTCTCGAGTGCAAGGGCGAGCTGGTTTATATCCCGCGCGATATTCCGCTGGAGGTGGCCGTGGAGTTGGGCAAGGAGCGGCGGCCATTTTTGAAACAGCAGCGGGCCAACATTTTGGGCCAGGTCGCGCAGGTCGGGGTGGCGCTCGGGGGTTATCAGCCTTCCTTCAGCATCAACGGCGGCTATGAATACCGCAGCAACCCTTTCTCCGACCGCTTGCGCGACGTCGCCGAAGGCTATTTCCTAGGCCTCACCGCCAATTGGGCGATCTTCGACGGTTTTCTCACGGCCGGCAATGTGAAGCAGCAGCGTGCGCTCTTGAGCGAGGCGAGGATCACTTACGACGACGACGTCCGGCAGGTCGAACTCGAGATCCAGCAGGCCTACTCGAATCTGCAGCAGGATCGCGAGCTCTACGACAGCCAGTCGAAGAACGTCGACCAGGCGCGGGAAGCGTTGCGCCTCGCCAGCGCCCGGCTCTCGGTCGGCGCGGGCGTGCAATTAGATGTTTTGAACGCCCAAGTCGCTCTTACCCAGGCGCAGTCGACCCGGCTCTCCGCGCTCTTCAGTTATGATTCCGATCTGGCTGAGTTCGATCGCGCCACCGCGACCGACACGATTTATCACGACACTTTCGATGACCCGCTGACGCGCAAAACCCGCGAGACGCAGTACATCAAGACGGACACGCGCAAAACACGCACGGTGAAGCCGTCCGCGAAGTAGTTGCGATGTCCGCTCCCGCGGTCGCGGCGGAAACGGTGGTGGAAACCTTCCCGGCCCTCCGCGCGCTCGGCATCGTCAGGCACGGATTCATCGGGCGAATTCCGGGGCTTGATGTCGCGACGGATCGCGGGGAAGCACTTCGGCGGCTCGATGCGATTCATCGAAGTCTGCGCACGGAGACCGGTTTCGGCGAAATGCGTTTCGCGACCGCGGAACAAGTGCACGGCAGTGAGATTGCTGTTCTCGACCGCCCGCTCACGGACGATTTTTGTGCCGGCGGCGCCGACGGGCTCGTTACCGATCAACCCGAGATATCGTTAGGCATTTACGTTGCGGATTGTTGCGCGGTTTACTTGGTCGATCCGGTCCGGCGCTGTCTTGGGTTGGTTCATTCCGGGAAAAAGGGGACCGAGTTGGCGATCGTCGGGCGCGCGATCGAGCTGCTGCGCGAGCGCTTCGGCTCCGCGCCGCGCGATCTCGTGGTGCAACTCAGCCCGTGCATTCGGCCGCCGCATTACGAAGTCGATTTCGCGGCTGAGATCGTGCGGCAGGCGCGCGCCGCCGGCGTGACTGAAGTGCACGATTGCGGACGCGACACGGCGGCCGATCTCGCGCGTTACTATTCCTACCGCGCGGAGAAAGCGCAGACCGGCCGGATGCTCGCGCTCCTCGCCCTAACGAACCGCGCGTGAGTCGCGGTCTTCACTTTTAGCTTACACCTACACCTGCACTTACACTCTTCCCGCAAGTGTATGTGTAAGTGAAAGTGCAGGATCAAAGTGGAAAACTGAAACTGGAGGGTGGAGCTCCGCGACGCCTTCTGCCACCGTGGATTTCGCGGAGCTCATCCCTCGAGAAGTGAGAGCGTCCGCGATCGCGGGCCGGACAAGCTTTTGATTGACGAACCCCCGCCAACTGGCTACTCGTTAGGCGAATGAAGCGCTGGCAATTTACGATCCTGCTCGTCGTCGGGATTGCGTGCTTTTGTCTCACGCTCGTCTGCATCGTTTTTGCTCGGCAGAATCAAAAACTGCAGGCCGAAGTGCAGGCGCAGCAGATTATGATTAACAAGGGCACGCTCAGCAAACAGATCGGCGTCAACCTGCTCCGCGAGATGGCCGGCGCCGCGCAGACCGACGACAAGATGAAGCAGCTCCTGCGCGATAACGGTTACAACCTTTCGATGAATCCCGCCGCGTCGCCTGCGCCCTAACGATGGACGCCGAACCACCACGTCTGCATTATCACGGCTTCTGGCCGGTTTTTTTGATCGGCATGAGCATCGTGCTCCTGCTCGTCTGGGAGATCGAGGTCGGCATCTACACCCGGCAAAACACCGAGCAGATGCGTGAGCAGCAACTGCGCGTCGTCGACCAGGCGAAAAAAGTGGAAGACGAGCTCGGAAAAATCGTGCGCGGTTTGGTGGAACTCTCGAAGACGGACGACGCGGCGAAGCGGATCGTGACGAAGTTCGGCATCAAGATAAACAACCCGACCGTACCGACGGAAACGCCGGCGCCGTAGTCACCGCCTCAGCCAACCAGCCCACGCCAGCTCACTCGTTGTCATCCCAAGCGTCGGACGATTTCGTTAGGCAAGTGTGCGTCGAGCAACGCTTGCGAAATCCTCTCACGCGCCTGCGGGATCGGGATAACAATTCAAGCGGGCGCGGGTCGCTTGCGGCCAGACATGCTTCGCCGCCCCTAGCCGCTACTCCTCGTTGCTCGTCCGGCGAAATCCGCAAATCCCGCGACGCTTCGCAGTCGCGACGAAATCGAAAAACGCCTGCGCCGGTGCGCTCCAGGTTTTCATCCGCGCCTGCTCAAGCGCCTGACTGGTGTTCAACCCGCTCTCGTAAAGCAGCCGAAACGCCGCCTTTATTTCCTTGCGCTCTTCCGGTCCGAAACCAGCGCGCTTCAACCCAACGACATTCAGGCCGACGACTTTGTTCACGCCCGCGCCGACGACGAACGGCGGAAGATCTTTCCCAAACCCGGCATTCCCTTGCGTGATGGCAAGTCGACCGACGCGCATGAACTGATGAAAGACGCAGCCGCCGCCGAGAAACGCGCCATCCTCCACCGTGACGTAACCGCCGAGCAGGCAGTTGTTCGCGATGACGACCTTGTTTCCAATCGCGCAGTTGTGGCCGAGGTGCGCGCCGACCATGAGAAAGTTGTCATCGCCGATCGTGGTGAAGGAATCAGCCGCCGTCCCGCGGTGAATCGTGACGTGCTCGCGAATCACATTCCCGCGGCCGATCTCGACGCCGCTGCGTATGCCAACTTTGAAACTCAAATCCTGCGGCGCGCCGCCGATGATCGCGCCGTAACCGATCAGGTTCTCCGGTCCCAGCCTAACGAGTCCATCGATCACGGCATGCGATTGCACCACGGTACGTGCGCCGATTTCCACCTCGCCGCCGATGCAGGCGTAGGCACCGATCTCGACATCTTCCGCGAGGCGCGCCGACGGACTCACGATCGCGCTCGGGTGAATCTTCAGAGGACGCCCGCCTCCTTGAAACTGAAGTAAGGCTGCCGGCCGTCGCCGGGCGCGCCGATAATTACGTGATCGAGTAATCGAATCTGGAGCAGCTCGGCCGCTTCGCGCAGCCTTCTCGTCAAGCTGTGATCCGCCTGGCTCGGCGACGGATCGCCTGAGGGATGGTTGTGCGCCACGATCACGGCGTAAGCGGAGTAAATGATCGCCGGCCGAAACACTTCTCGCGGATGCGCGATGCTCTCGTTCACGCTGCCTAACGACACCTCTTCCACGCGCAGCAGGCGGAAGCGCGTGTCGAGCAGAACGACGCGAAGCGACTCGCGATGCAGCGCGCGCATCTCGAGGTTCAGCAGTTCGTAGATCTCCTGAGGCTCGGTTAATTTCCGCGCGACAAAACGCTCTTTCACCAGCCGAACACCGAGCCCGAAAGCGGCTGCGAGTTGTGCGCCTTTTGCCGGGCCCACGCCTTTGATCGCCGATAATTCCTGCACCGAGCAGCGGCTCAAGACTTCAAGCGATCCATATTTCGCGATGAGTTGCCGCGCGACTTCGACCGCGTTGGCGCCTTCCACGCCAGTCCGCAACAGGATCGCAAGGAGCTCGGCGTCAGTCGGCGCCGCGGCGCCGCGCGCGACCAGTTTCTCGCGCGGCCGGTCGCCCGGCGGCATTTCGCGAATTTTCAGTTGCGCCGTCATCGCGCCGGCGGGGAACTAGGTGCGGAGCGGCTCGAGCAACTCGCGGAGCGCATCGCCCAGACCGAAGAGCGCATCGACGTAGTCGTTAGGCGCGAGCGAGGCCAACTCGGTCTCGGCCTGGCTGATGAAATCGAGCGCAGTCGTGATCGCGGCGCTCAACCCGCCCTCGGCCGGCGCGCTTTCCAGCAGCGCGGTGACTTCTTCGAGCTTGCCCTCGAGCACGAGAGTCGCGGCGCGTTCGCGGTCGAAAGTGGAAGCGGATTCCAGCAGTGCGAGGACCGGCAGCGTCAACTTGCCTTTGCGCAGGTCGGTCCCAAGCGTTTTGCCGGTTTCGGTTTCGTTCCCGGCGACGTCGAGGCAATCGTCATAAATCTGATAGGCCGTCCCGATGTGCGCGCCGTAGTTGCGCAATCGCCGGACGACTTCCTCCGGCGCGCCGTTGATTACCGCACCGAGCTCGGCGGCACAGGCAAAAAGGGAGCCCGTTTTCATCCCGATGATTCGGAAATATTCCTCGCGCGAAAGCTGGAGATCGAAACGCCGCTGCGTCTGGATGATTTCACCCGAGCAAACCTCGGTCGCGGTCCGCGCGATCGTGCGGCTGATCCGGGTGTCGTCGAAATCGGTCGCGAGGTTCAGCGCGTGCGCGAAAAGCACGTCGCCGAGCAGCACGCTGAGCGAATTTCCCCAGCGCGCGTTCACGGTCGGCTGCGAGCGGCGCCGTTCCGCGTCGTCCATGATGTCATCGTGCACGAGGGTCGCGAGGTGGATCAATTCCACGATGACCGCGAGATCGACGTGCTCGGATTCAATCGTGCCCGTCGCACCGCCACTGAGGAGCGCGAGGAGGGGGCGGAGACGTTTACCGCCGCCGCCGATCGCGTAGGCGACGTAGCCTTCGATCGCCGGATCGAACGCGCTGACCTGTGCGGAAATACGTTTATCCACCTCCGCGAGCTGCGTTTGCACCGGCCGGAAAACCCGCGTCAAAGGCCCGGTGGCGGCCTGGGGCGCAGCGGCGCCATTCGCGGAGATTTTCACAAGCGCAGAATAGAGGGGAGCTAGCAGCGCCGCAACCACTCGTCGGTGGCGTATTTTCGCCGTGCCAGCTCCGCAGCGCGCGCGCGGACGGCGGCCGGGATTTCGCGCCTTTCGATCGCTGGGGAAAGAGCCCGCGCGAAGCGTTCGCGAAACACGAGCGAAAGTTGCGCCAGCTGAATGCTGCCCTGCTGCAGAAAGCCAGTGCGGGTGCGACGTTGGGCGGCGCCGGCGATCTTACGGCCAGCGATGAGAAGGTCGTCACGGACGGGATTTTCGTAGCAGGCATCGGAGACTTTCGGTGCGGCGGCAGTCGCCAGTTCGGCCTCCAGATTTTCCGATCGCAACGCCTCGCGCATCGCGATGTGAAGCGCGGCGTAAATCGCTCGCGGGCCCTGCGCAAAAGCGGGCTGCGACGCCGGCGTGACGAGCGAATAAGTGAGATCGTCGCCGTGCGGAACGATCCCGCCACCAGTCCAACGCCTAACGAGTTCGCGCGTGCCGGCTTCGGATGAAACGTCGGCATATTTCCCGAAATAGCCGAACGAAAGCGCGGGTCGCGCCCAGCCGTAGAAGCGCAGAACCGGCGTGTTACTTGATTCGAGGAGCGCCTCGTCGATCGCCATGTTCAGAGCTGCGCCGTCTCGCGCGTGATCATCGTAAACGACCAGCCAATCAAACCACATCAGCGAAGATCTGCTCTAGCGCCGTGCGCGGATCCGGCGCGCCGGTAATCGGCCGACCAATCACCAGATAATCGGCGCCGGCCGCGAGGGCTTCGGCCGGAGTCATTGCACGCTTTTGGTCATTCGCGTGCGCGCCGGCCGGGCGAATTCCCGGCGTGACGATCTTGACTTTGTCACCATGCGCCGCGCGCAACGCGGGCAGCTCATGCGGGCTCGCGACCAGACCGCGCAGGCCGGCTTCGACGCCGATTTTTGCCAGGCGCGTCACTTGTTCTTCGACGCTGGTCGCGACGCCGGTCTCGCGGAGCGTCGCTTCATCCGAACTCGTCAGGACGGTCACGCCGAGCAGGAGCATTTCCGGAGGCGCGGCCTGGACGGCGGCCTCGGTCATCGCCCGCCCGCCACCGAGGTGAAGCGTAAGCATCGTCGCGCCTAACGAACTCGCGCTCTCGACCGCGCGCCCGACGGTGTTCGGGATGTCGTGCAACTTCAAATCGAGAAAAACGCGGCTCCCGAGAGCGCGCACTTCGCGCACGATGTCCGGGCCGGCCGCGATGAAAAGCTGCAGTCCAATTTTGAAAAGCCCCGAGTGCGGCGAGAGCGCGCGAGCTATTTCAAGAGCGGCTCTTCGCGTCGGCAAATCGAGCGCGACAATGATGCGTGCGCGGGGATCGGTCAGGGTCGGCGAGGTCATGTTTTGGCCACAGATGAACACAGATTTTCACAGATGGGGAAAAACGCATTCTGCATCTGTGTTTGATCTGTGTTCATCTGTGGCTCAATCATCGGCAACCTATGCAGCTTTTCGCGCCGGCGAAGATCAATTTGAATTTCAAAATCCTGCGCCGCCGCGCGGATGATTTTCACGAAATCGAAACGCTGATGGCGCCGATTTCGTTAGGCGACGAGCTCGAGCTCGAGCTGGCCGATCGGCTCGTTTTCACTTGCGACGACGCGAGTTTGCCGGTCGGCGATGACAATCTGGTGCTGCGCGCGGCACGCAGTTTTTTCGCGGAGATAAACGCGGAGCCCAACGTGCGGATCGAGCTGCGCAAGAAGATCCCGCACGGCGCGGGACTCGGCGGGGGCAGCAGCGACGCCGCGAGCACGCTGTTGGGGCTAAATCGATTGCACGGAAATGTGCTTTCGCGGGAGCGGCTAACGAATCTGGCTGCGGCGCTCGGCTCGGATGTTCCGTTCTTTCTCTCCGAGAGCGCGGCGCTCTGTCGCGGACGCGGCGAGTTCGTGGAACCAGTTTCGCCGTTGCCGGAATTGCCGTTGCTCCTGCTCAAGCCGCAGTTCGGCGTGCCGACACCCTGGGCCTACAGCCGCTGGCGCGACGCGCGCGAGCTGTCCGGAATCAGCTATGTGCCGCAGTCGTTAGGCGAATTGACGATCGTGAACGATCTCGAGCGACCGGTGTTTGAGAAATATGTTTTTCTCGCGCGGATGAAAGAGTGGTTGCGTGCCCAACCGGAAGTGGCGGCGGCGCTGCTCTCTGGTTCTGGTTCGACGTTGTTTGCCATCCTCAAACTGGGCGATCACGCGGATGCGCTCGCGCAACGCGCGCGAGTCGAGCTCGATCCTCTGCTCTGGACCTGCGCCTGCCAAACCATGACGTAGTTGCGGAGCGCCTTCGTTCACTTTGTCATCCCGAGCAAAGCGAGGGATCTCGCAAGCGTTGTTCTACGTATTTCGACTAACGACATCGCCCAACGCTTGCGAGATCCTTCCCCGCGCTCCGCCGGCTCGGGATGACAGACACGGAGGCCTGTCACAGTGCATGACTCGTTAGGCGAGCAGCTGGTCGAAGTGGTCGACGCAGATCTGCGACCAGGTCTCGAGATTTTCGCGGCGCTCGACTAGCTCGCCTCTGGTCAGGAAGCCGAGATTCGTGATCATCGCTTCGCGCTTTTGCACCTTCGGCTCCGCGAGACGAAAAACATGCACGACGCCAAGATGGACGCGGCCCACTTCGGTCGTGTCGTCATTCAGCAGCGCGACGACCCGGTCTTCGAACTTCGTTTCGATCGAAACCTCCTCATTCACCTCGCGCTCGACCCCTGCACGGTAGGCTTGCTCGTCCCAGGCAAAAAGCGATTCGTCCTCGTCATTCATGTGGCCGCCGATGCCGATCGAACCCCTCGCGACGAGTCGCTGTTCGCCGGCTTTTTTCCCGCGGACGTAATGCAGGACGCGATCTCCAGACACGAGCAGCGCGTAGGGAATGATCTGCTTATGCGTCGGATCGTTCTCCGCCGTCGCGCGGCTCAGAAAATGGTTGTTTCCGCGCGCGAGAAATTTGTCGAGGTAACGCTGCGGTTCGAAACAAAGCCCGTGGAAGCTGCCGAGATCGTCGAATAGTTCCCGTCTGACGACGAGGACGTTTTCGTTAGGCGCGCTCATTCCCCTCGTGCTCCTGCTCGTAATCGTGCTCCTGCTCGAACTCGGGGATGGTCGATTACGAGCACGAGCACGAGTTATTAGAATGAGAACGTCGCGCCGACCTGCGGTCCGATCAGATTCAGGCTCGGGTTCGGGTCGGTCTGGCCGGCGTTGGAGAGATGCTGATACTGGACGCCGACTTCGAGTTTGAGGCGATCGTTCACGCGATACTCGAGCCCGCCAGCGGACAAAATATTGAAGGTGAAATCCTGGCCCTGACCTTGAAAAACCGGATCCTGGCTATCGATCCAACCAAGCCCGACGCCGGCGGAAGTGTAGAACTGAATGCGTGAGTTGGGCCGCACGAAAACGTGGCGCATTCCCAGCGAGATGCCGAAGTAACGATTCTCGATGCCGCGGACGAAGCCTTCGCCCATGAACAGCCCGTAAACCTGGTTGTAGCCGCGGAAGAAGCTTTCATCGTTGTTGTTCACGCCCCAGCGGAGTCGGCCCGTGAGGAATTGGCTCGGTATTTCGTAGCTGTTCGGATTGCCCGCAATCGATAACAGGTAGGAGGTTTCCGCCGAGAATTCAAAGTGCGGCGCATCGACGCCGTCACTAAACGCGACGGCGGGGTGCGCGTCCTTCGTGTCTGCGTCGCCGGCACGCGACGAGGCGGCCGCGAAGAGGAAAACACCGGCGGTGACGACCGGCAGCAGGCGCGGAAATTTCATAAAGGACCGAAGGATATTTCGAGTTCCCGCAATTGCAATTAAGCGGCCGCTTCCGGATGGTCCGACATGAAGAAACTTCTCGTCTCCTCTCTCGTGGCAACGGCTGCCGCGCTCCTGCCCGTGGTGGTTTTCGCAGCCGATGGGAAAGGGCTCGCGCAGGAAGTCTGGCAGGCGAGCGGCGGCGAGAATTGGGGGACCGTGAAGACGATCGACTTCACATTTACGGTCGTGAAAAACGGCAAGACGGTCGCGAGCGCGACGCATCACTGGAATGTCCCCGCGCAGACCGATGAGGTGAAATGGAAAGGGAAAGACGTGACCGTGAACCTCGCGGATCCGGGCACGGCTGAGGATGCGAAAGCGGCTTACGCGCGCTGGGTGAACGATTCCTACTGGCTGCTCGCGCCGCTGAAATTAAAAGATAAAGGCGTAACCGTGGAAGCCGAGGGAACGAAGGAAATCAACGGTGCACAGCGCGATGTCTTGAAGCTGAGCTTCGCGCAGGTCGGCCTCACGCCTAACGATCAGTATCGACTCTACGTCGATCCACAGAGCAAGCTGGTGACTTACTGGGACTACATGCCAAAAGGCGACAAAGGGATGAGCGGCACGTGGGAAGACTACAAGAAAACCGGCGGTCTAACGCTCGCGACGAATCATAAAATGGATAACGGCGTGCAGATCCGGTTCGAGAATCTGAAGGTGACGGACAAGTAGTCAGCGGCGCGCTACTTCGACATCGGCGCAACGCACTTGTCATCCTGAGCGGAGCGCAGCGAGTCGAAGGACCTCACAAGCGTTCGCGGACGTCATTAAGGGAAGTCGCTTCGAGCAACGCTTGTGAGGTCCCTCGCCGTCTGCGCGGCTCGGGATGACAACGGCTTGGCGAGTCAGCTCAATTCGTTAGGCGCGGCGCCAGGCTTGCAGGTCAGTCGGCAGCGGGCGGTGCCAATCGAGTTCGTCGATCGTGAGACGCGCCGAATGGAGCGCGTGACGCGGCAGCAGAAGTTGCTCCGCGAGCTCATCGGTCCAGCCGGTTTCGATGAAACGCAGGTAGAGCATCTCGTCCGGCCCGTAGATCTTGTCGCCTACGAGAGGGTGGCCAAGACGCGCAAGATGCACGCGAATTTGATGCGTGCGTCCCGTCAACGGAAGCGCACGCACAATCGCAAACTTGCCGCCCGCGCCGCGCGGCCTAACGAATCGCTCCTCCACCCGAAACTCCGTCCGCGCTGGCAAGCCTTCCGGGTGTATCGCCTGCTTCAACCAGATCGCCGACGGCATCCGTTCGCCCTGGCGCAGGAGCGGCGCATCGACTGTCGTCGTTTTCCAAGCCGGCCATCCAGTGACGATCGCGAGATATTCCTTCGCGATGCGCCGTCGTTCCATCGCGAGGCCAAAACGCCGCGCGCTCGCGGCATTTTTCGCGATCAAAACGAGCCCGCTGGTTTCGCGGTCGAGCCGATTTACGATCGAAACCTGTCCGCCATTCACGAGCTCAAACGCGAGCAATTCGCGGAGCGCGGCCCAGAGCGTCGGCGGCCCATCCGGCTTGCTCGGATGGATGAGGAGGAACGGCGGCTTGTCGACCACGAGGTAATCTTCCGTCTCGTCGACGATGCGGAAATCCGTGGGCGGCCTTGCGTGCTCGGCGGCCGTGGGTAGATGAGCGGACGCCGACATGATTTCGCTCCAGAACGTTACCCGCTATTACGAAGCCGGCGAACGTGCCGTCCATGCGCTCGATGGCGTTTCGCTGGAGATCGCACCGCGCGAATTCGTCGCCGTGGTCGGTCCGAGCAGCTGTGGGAAGAGCACGCTGATGCACCTGATTGCAGGACTCGATCGCCCGACCTCCGGTGAGATTTCCGTGGACGGACTCAACCTAACGACCGCAAACGACGCCGATCTGACGAACTTCCGGCGCCGCCAACTCGGGCTCGTCTTCCAGTTTTTCAATCTTCTCCCGACGATGAATGTACGTGAAAACGTCAGCCTGCCGTTGCTCCTGCAAGGCGTGCCGCTCGCGGAGTGTGATGCGCGCGCCGATGAGTTGCTGCGACTGGTTGGCCTAACGAAGCGAGCCGGCCATTTCGTGCATCAACTGAGCGGCGGCGAACAGCAACGCACCGCGATCGCGCGCGCGCTCGTGCACAAGCCGTCGCTCCTGATCGCCGACGAGCCGACCGGAAACCTCGACACTGCCTCGGCCGATCGTGTGCTCGAACTGCTGCGGCAGATCGCAGACGAACAGCTCGCCACGCTGATTCTGGTCACGCACAGCCCGGAAGTCGCCGCGGCGGCCTCGCGTCTGCTCGAAATGCGCGATGGCAGAGTGGTGAGCGACCGACGAGCTGCTGAGGCCGCAGACGACGCTGGGTAGCACACCCGTCTCGAGTGTTGGTCGCGCTGTTCCAATGCGACGGACTTTGTTTGATTGATATCGCTCCCCGGAATTTCTTCGCGCGGCCGAAAGTTCGCGGCGGTGAGACACCGTCGCCAGCACTCGGGACGAGTGCGCTACCCAAGGCGATCGCTGCTACCCGAAAAGAAGATGGATCGTTTCGTCCGGTCGTCGGATTTGGGCTTTTCCTCACCCAACTCCGCTCGAAGGTGTGACTCATGCCGATCTACCAGCTGGAACGCAAACAAGCGGTCTCGTTAGGCGTCGAGGAATGCTGGCGGTTCTTTTCCGATCCGCGCAATCTCCGGAAGATCACGCCGCCGGCGCTGAACTTCCGGATCAAGCGCGAACTCCCGGCGGAAGTCTTCCCCGGGCTCCTGATCGAATACACGGTTACGCCATTGCTAGGCATCCCGCTCACCTGGCTGACCGAGATCGTGCACGTGGACGCGCCGCATCGTTTCGTCGATGAACAACGCGTCGGGCCGTATCGCATCTGGCATCACGAACATTCCTTCCGCGCCCTCTCAGAAACCGAAACCGAAATGCACGATCTCGTCACCTACGTGCCGCCCTTCGGCCCGCTCGGCGCGATCGCAAACTGGCTCGTGATTCGCCGCCAGCTCGAGAAGATTTTTGATTTTCGCGAGCAGCACATGCCGCGCGGGGCCGACGCATCGCCAGCTTGACCCCGCGCCGAAAACCGCCTTACCTAACTTTCTAACGCCGAGCGGAAAGGAACGACTTTTGGAACTAAAAGATATCAAAGCCATCATCGACTTGATGAAGAAAAACGACCTTTCCGTCTTCGAGATGGAGAAGGACGGATTCAAACTAAAGCTGCAAAAAGGCGCGGGCGAACAGACCCTGTATGTCGCGCCGCCGAGTTTCCCGATGCTTCAGGCGGCCCAGGCGCCTGTGGCTGGAACTGCGCTTGCGGCCTCCGCTCCAGCGGGCGCTGGCACTCAACCTGCCGCTTCGAAGGAGATCACCTCGCCGATGGTCGGCACCTTTTACCGCGCGGCCTCTCCGGAATCGCCGGTCTTCATCGAGATCGGGAAAGAAGTGAATCCCGAGACGGTTGTCTGCATTATCGAGGCGATGAAAGTGATGAACGAAATCAAAGCCGAAGTGAGCGGCGTGATCGCGGAAGTGGTCGCGGAAAACGGGAAGCCGGTCCAGTTCGGCCAAGCGCTTTTTAAGGTTCGTTAGGCGCGTTTTGAGAGGTTGTCATCCTGAGCAAAGCGAAGGATCTCACAAGCGTTCCTCGGCGTCACTTTCTCAGCTAGCCGCTCCAAGTAGTCCGTGAGGCAAATGTTCGAAAAAATCCTGATCGCCAACCGCGGCGAGATCGCGCTCCGCGTCATCCGCGCCTGCAAGGAGCTCGGCATTCGCACGCTCGCGGTTTACTCCGAAGCGGACGTCGATTCGCTCCACGTGCAGCTCGCTGACGAATCGATCTGCATCGGCACCGCGCCCAGTTCCGACAGCTACCTAAAGATCGACCGGATCATGAGCGCAGCCGAAGTGGGCGACGTCGATGCGATTCATCCCGGCTACGGATTTCTCGCCGAGAACGCGCATTTCGCCGAGGTCTGCGAGAGCTGCGGGATCAAGTTTATCGGCCCGAGCGCCGACGCGATGCGCACGATGGGCGACAAGAGTTCCGCCCGCGCCGCGGCGCGCAAAGCCGGCGTTCCGGTCGTCCCGGGCAGCGACGGCATCGTCGAGAGCGAAGCGGAGGCGATCAAGGTCGCGAAGAAGATCGGCTACCCGGTTATGATCAAAGCCGTCTCGGGCGGCGGCGGTCGCGGAATGCGCGCGGCGCATAACGAAGTGAGCCTCGTGCAGGGATTTCACGCCGCGAGCACCGAGGCGGAAAAGGCTTTCGGGAATGCGGAAGTTTATATGGAGAAGCTGATCGTGAACCCGCATCACATCGAGTTCCAGATCATGGCCGACACCCACGGCCACATCGTGCATCTCGGCGAACGCGATTGCTCGATTCAGCGGCGCAATCAGAAGGTGATCGAGGAATGTCCGTCGCCCATGCTCTCGCCTTCGCTCCGGAAAAAGATGGGCGACGCCGCGGTGAAGCTCGCGCGTTCCGTTAACTACGTGAACGCCGGCACGATGGAATTTCTCGTCGACGACACGGGCAAGTTTTACTTCATCGAAATGAACACGCGCATCCAGGTGGAGCACACGATCACCGAGGAAGTTTACGGGTGCGACCTCGTGAAAGAGCAGATTTACATCGCGGCGGGCGAGAAACTTTCGCCGCACATCGCGCATCCGGTCGCGCGGCAGCATGCCATCCAATGCCGGATCAACGCCGAGGATCCGGCGCGCAATTTCCAGCCTTCAGCCGGTCGGATTAATTTTTATTACGCGCCCGGTGGCCGCGGCGTGCGGATCGATTCGCACGCTTATACCGGCTACACCGTGCCGCCGTATTACGACTCGATGATTGCGAAGTTGATCGCGGTCGGCGCGACGCGGGAGTCGGCCATCGAGCGGATGCGGCGTGCGCTCGGCGAGTATCTGATCAGCGGGATCAAGACGACGATTCCGTTCCATAACGCGATCATGTTGAACGCCGATTTCCGGAACGGCACCTACGACACGGGCTTCGTCGATCGGATGATGAACTCGGAGTCTTTTGAGCTCCAGCCGTCGAACGGGCGGTTACACGATTGAGTGTGCCAGAGATGTCCGACCGGCTGCGCTGCGCCGTGACGCCCGTTGTCATCCCGAGCGGAGCGAAGAGGAGTCGAGGAATCTCACCAGCGTTCGTTAGGCGTGGTTTTTCGAGAGACGCTTGTGAGGTCCTTCGCCGCGCTGCGCCGGCTCAGGATGACAATCCATGTGACGGGCATTCAGGGCGGATCGGTCGTTTGTCATGAAATCGTTAGGCGACGCGCGGCTCTACGCGATTCTCGATCTCGGCTACGTCGCGCCTGACGATGCTTTAAACGCGTCGGAGCAACTAATTCGCGGCGGTGCGGATTTGATCCAATTGCGCGCGAAAAAGCAGAGTGCGGAGGCAGTGAGACAACTCGCCATCCAACTCCATCGCCTAACGAGCGCGGCGGGCGTGCCGTTGATCATTAACGATCATCCGGAAATCGCGCGTGACGTTCCGGTCGAAGGCTTGCACGTCGGCCAGGACGACCTCGCGCTCGCGGCGGCGCGCGCGATCGTTAGACGAGAAGATTGCTGGTTCGGCAAATCGACCCACAGCGTCGCGCAAGCTGTCGCCGCGCAGGCGGAAGGCGCGGATTACATTGGCTTCGGCCCGCTCTTTGCCACGCCGACGAAACCCGATTATATGCCGATCGGCATCGACGAAATCCGCCGGGTGCACGAGCTCGTGCGGCTGCCGATTTTTTGCATTGGCGGGATCAAGCTGGCAAATCTACCGGAGGTTCTAGCGGCTGGCGCAAAGCGCGCGGTCATTGTATCGGGGCTGCTGCAAAACGCCGATATCGCCGCCGCCACCCGCGCCGCGAAGTCGCTATTCCAAACCGATCAGCAATCAGAAATCAGCAATCAGAAATAAAAGATGTCCGTCCTCGTCGTTGGTTCCATCGCGCTCGACACCGTCAAAACTCCCGTGGAAGAACACGCCGATCAGCTCGGGGGTTCCGCTTCTTATGCTGCGCTCGGCGCGAGTTTCTTCGCGCCCGTGCAACTGGTCGGCGTGGTCGGGAGCGACTTCCCGGAGTCGGAGTTCGAGTTCTGGGAAAAGCACGAGATCGACGCGAGCGGCGTCCAGCGCGCAGACGGAAAAACCTTCCGCTGGAGCGGCGAATACGCCTGGGATCTGAACACGCGCGAAACCAGATCGGTGGCGCTGAATGTCTTCGAAAATTACGAGCCGACCTTGCCGGATAATTTTCGCGAGACCGATTTCGTGCTGCTCGCGAACATCGCGCCGTCGTTACAAGCCCACGTGCTCGACCAGATGAAGCGTCCGCGTTTCATCGTCGCCGATACGATGGATCTCTGGATCGAGACGACCCGCAAAGATCTCGATGCGCTCCTCCCGCGCATCGACCTGCTGATTTTGAACGACAGCGAAGCGCGCCAGATGACCGGCAACACGAGCCTGATCCGCGCCGGGCGCGAGATTCGCCGAATGGGACCGAAATATGTCGCGGTGAAAAAGGGCGAGCACGGCGCGCTGCTTTTTGGTCCAGACGATTTCTTCAGCTGCGGCGCGTATCCACTCGAAGACATCCACGATCCGACTGGCGCAGGCGATACCTTTGCGGGCGGTGTCGCCGGTTATCTCGCTGGGAAAACCGATGGCGAAGTCGGTTTCGCGGAACTGCGCAAAGCGCTCATCTACGGGAGCGTGCTGGCGAGCTTCAACGTCGAAGCTTTCAGCATGGATCGGATGCGCCGCCTAACGAACGACCAAATCGCGGAGCGTTACCAGATGTTTAAGCTGATGAGCCAGTTTGAAATGCTGGAATAGCGGCGCGCCAGGGTCATCCGGGAGCACAGGCCGCTGGCTGCGGAGTGCCCGCCCTACAAATCGTGCCAGTCGTCGAGCAGGGGCTCACTCGGCAAGGTCTCCGCGCCGTTCTCCGTGCAAACCGCGAAGTGCGCGCCGGGATACATCGAGACGCCAGCGTATTCGCCGCGCGCGTTCAGGGCGTAGAAGTTGAGGCCGAAATTCGGAAGGCCGCGCGCGTTGAGCAGGCTCGTGTCCACAGTGTTTTGCTGCACGCGGCGCATCGCTTCGAGTGCGGCGTCTTTCGGGTGCATCCCGCGCCGCATGTTTTCCACGATTAGGAACGAGGAAACGCTGAAGAGATTCGACTCGCCCCGACCGGTCGAGCCGGCCGCACCGACCTCGCCATCCACGTAGAGGCCCGCGCCGAAAATAGATGAATCGCCCACTCGCCCCGGGAGTTTCCACGCCGTGCCGCTCGTGGTCGTGACGCCGCAGATTTCGCCGCGCGCGTTGATCCCGTTGCAATTGATCGTGCCGTAGATGTGTTGAGGATCGATCAATCCTTCCGCGACCATCTCGTTCGTCACGCGTTGATTGGCAGCGGTGCGATCTTCCGGTGCTGCCGCCATCCGGCGTTTCCATTCCAGCCAAGTTTTGCGCGAGTGCTCCGAGTTGAGATCGGTGTCGATCTCGAAGCCCTGCGCGCGGGCAAAATCCTGCGCGCCGCGCCCGACGAGCAGGTGATGCGGCGTCTTTTCCATCACCGCCCGCGCAACGAGCGACGGGGTGCACACCCCCTCCAGCGCCGCGACCGCGCCGGCGCGCCGCGTCGGGCCGTGCATGACGGAGGCGTCGAGT
>JBDTIQ010000064.1:0-5384 GCA_039936335.1 Chthoniobacterales bacterium | reverse complement strand
CGCGCGCCACTTTTGTGAACTCGCTGACCGCGCTGTTCGCGCCGGAATCGATCAAACGGAGCAGCCCGATCTCAAGCGCGAGATTTTTTCCCTTCAATCGAATCGCGCTCAGCCCGGTCGTGCCGCGGAGCGCGATCTTGGGCATGAGCGCGGCGGCGTTGAGCGGCGCGAGCGAACGCAGCAACGTCTCGATCGCGTTGATCTCGGCGATAGTGCGCGGGCGCACCTGGTGTTCGCGGCAGATCGCATCGGACATCCGCCGCATCACGAACGTATCCGGCAATTGCAGCATGCGCGCCTGATGCAGCTTGGAAACCTCGATCACCTTGCGACCAGCCCACGGGTGCGATTCGTGCACGATGAGCGCAAACTCATCCGTGCAGAGCCGCTCGTAGCGCAAGTTAGGTGAATGGCGGGTGAGAAATCCGAGGCCAACATCCATCTGGCCTTCCTCGAGCGCGGTCTCGATATCGGTCGAAGAGATTTCCTCCACCATCAGGCTGATCCCGGGATGACTGCCGGAGAAATTCCCGAGTAATTGCGGCATGAGCGCCACGTTCAGGATCGGTACCACACCGAGATGCAACGCACCGCGCATCTGGCCCGGCTCGATGCTCAGTTCCTGAAGGAAATACTCCACCTGCCGGAGAATCGCGCGCGCGTGCTCCTCGAAAATTCTCCCAGTCGCCGTCAGCAGAATGCGTTTCCCTTTGCGCTGGAAAAGCGAAACGCGGAGCGCGGCTTCGAGGTCGCGCATCTGTTGCGAGACATTCGGCTGCGAAATGCCGAGGCGATCGGCCGCGCGACTGAAGCTCCCCGCTTCGGCGACCGCGAGAAAGTAACGGAGGTGCCGGAGCTCAAGCGGATCGTGGACCATTGTGTGCGCCCTAAAGTGTCCGGCGCGCCATCGAATTACAATCCCGCAAATTCAGCGAGCGACTGGGATCACCGGGAGATGAATCGTTCGGCCGGTCTCGCCCTTTCCCGAGGCGGCGAATCGGGCGATAAAGAATAACCTCGCACTCACGCGACGGCATTCGCATGAAGCTCTCACCCAAATTTGAAGAAGCCCTGCTCTACGCCACCCGCGTGCACGGCGGACAACTCCGCAAGAAAACCAAAGTTCCCTACATCGGCCACCTCCTCGGCGTCGCCGCGATCGCGATGGAATACGGCGCCGACGAGACCGAGGCGATCGGCGCCCTGCTCCATGACGCAGTCGAGGATGGCGGCGGACCCGAACGCCAGCGCGACATCGAGAAACGCTTCGGCAAAGCCGTCGGCGCGATCGTCGCCGGCTGCACCGATACCGATCAGACGCCGAAGCCGCCCTGGCGGGAGCGGAAAGAGAAATATATCGCGCACCTCCACACGGCTTCCGCTTCGACCCGGCTCGTTTCCGCCTCCGATAAACTGCACAACTGCCGCGCGATCGTGCACAACTTCCGCGAAGTGGGCGACGAAGTCTGGTCGCGCTTCAAAGCCGGCAAGGAAGGTTGTCTCTGGTATTACCGCTCACTGGTCGAAGCCTTCCGCGAGCATGGCGAGAACGAGCTGATCGACGAGCTCGACCGCGTCGTGACCGAGATGGAGCGACTCGCCCGTGGGGAGCAGGCGTAGAGAAGTCGCCGGGAGAGAACGCTGGCTATTTCACTTTCGCAGGAGCGTGAAGTCGTAGCGACCCGGCGAATAGAGATCGCCTTCTTCCTCTGACTCTTCGCTTTCTCGGAACCAGCCACTTCTGCGTCCAGACGAAGCACGTATGGCGAATCGGCGCCGATCTCGTAGCTCCCGTCCTTCTTCGTCGTCGTGTCGGTGTAGCCGTCGTGATCGCCCTCCCAGGTGCGAGCCGGAGACATGCTTCGCCGCATTCGAAATGCCCTTCCTTGTCGGTCAAAGCGTGTCGGGTAAAGATTTCTCCGCCATGGCCGGTATGAGTGCCGGCGTGAAGATCGTGAAATACGTCGATCGCTTTTTTTCTCAGCGGTTTTCTATCTGGGTCACTCAAGCGTCCTTCAGGGCCAGTCCATGCTTGAACTCGAGGACCAGCGCTTCCTGCTCTCCGTGTTGCATGAAAACAGGATGAAACTCATCGTGCCTCCACTCATCCCCTTCGCCGTACGAGTTAGAGGCTTCGATAGCGTAAAGCTTCTTTTCCTCCGGGCTATATTTCTCGATCGAGGGACTCACCGCGCCAGCGGAGCTCTCCTTACTCGCGACGAAATAAAACTGACCATAACCCGGCGCCTCGATCCCAGTCGCCCGCGCATAGCCATACTCCCAAAACTGACTGAAGCGCGCGGTGAATTCGCCGTTCCGATCGGTCGTGTAACTCCAGCCCTGGTATCTTCGCGCCCGCTCAGACTCACTTAGCTGCGAAGTCTCACCCTCTCTCAATGCGCCAACTGCGTCCCTCTCCAGTCCGGGCTGCGCTCGGGTCGGGCGTGATTCCGGGAAAGGGTCGCACTCGCTTGTCATCCTGAGCGCAGCGAAGAACCTCGCAAGTCACCTCAGATAGACGACGCCCAAAAGGGCTTGCGAGGTCCTTCGACTCTGCTGCGCTTCGCTCAGGATGACAACGCTCCGCGCTGGCTGGCATAACGAGTGGCTCCCACTCGCTACGCTCGCTTCACTCGCCTCAGGTGGCCTAACTTCCGAAGTCCTTCCGGAACACGCCAACTGCCCCGTATGCTGTGAAGGCTTGGTAGTTCATGACACGATAAGGAAGGTAGTCATGCGCTGCTTATCACTTCGCCGCGGGAAAGCCAAGGCCGTGCGTCGCTAAGAGGGCGTCTCAAAAGTCGGTCATTCCGAAGCGGAGCGCAGCGCAGTCGAAAAACCCCGTGGAGTGAGCGTCAGGGTTTCACCACGGGATCCCTCGACTTCGCCTCCAGCTCCGCTCGGGATGACAGGACCTTTTAGACGCCCTCTAAGTTCCGATTCATCGATTCGGAGGGTCGAGCTCCGGCGAGACCGTGGCATGGCAAACCCTTCGCACGGCCGGCGCCGGTTGACTTGCTCCTCGTGCTCCATAACCTTTTCTCGCGATGATTCATGTGACTGAAAGCGCGGCAACACACCTCCGCTCCCTCCTTGCCGAAGCGGCCGCAAACGCAGGAAAAGGCTTGCGCGTGCAGATCGCGAAAGGTGGCTGCTCCGGCCTGCAATACGAGATGTCGCTTGATGAAAAACAGGAAGGCGACGCCGTCGTGCAACGCGATGAGGTGGAGTTTTTCGTCGATCCCGAGAGCGCGAATTACCTGCGCGACGCGACGCTCGACTTCCAGGACGGCCTCACTGGCGCAGGCTTTCGCATCGTGAATCCGAACGCCGCCCGGACCTGCGGCTGCGGCACTTCGTTCGAGCCCGCGCAATCCGCCTAACGAAGGGTGGTCGGAGCGCTGGCGTCCTGATGGAACCCGATCTTTTTCGCTTCGACGACTCGCGCGGTGCGCCCCGCAAACGCACGAATTACTTCGCGTGGACGATGCTGATTCTTTTCCTGATCGGGCTCGTCTTCGCGGCCTGGCTGGGAAGCTTCTATGTGCTCGGTCAGCCGGAGCGGCCGGAGAGTTACCGCATCCTGAAGAAGCTGCACAAGATCGAGACGCCGAAGCGTTTTGAGCTGACTGCGGCGCCGAGTGGCGAATTCCTGAATCCGAAACAACTTTACGCTCGCTACAATTCGATGGGGCCAACGGAGCTGGCGCGGAAAGACGCGGAGCTCACGCGCAATTTCATTCGCAACTACCAGCAGGTGCATGGGCGCGTGATTTATGTGGTCGGGCGTTTCAACATCATGGCTGCGCGCGAACTCGGGCCAGACGATGCCTTCTCGCCCGGCGCAGTCGCTTTGCTGCGCGCCGTCGAGCAACCGGAACTGCTGATGGAACACGTTTTCACCACCTCCGATGAGCATGACGCGAAGTTGCTCACGCCGCGGCTCGCGATGGGGATGGACGTGAATTTCGAGCGCAGCCACGATCTCTCGGCCGTCATTCATGCGGAGCGATTGCCCGACGGGCGGATCCAGATCACGGCGATTCCGTTGCTCTACGGCAGCTACGCGGCAACGAAAGGCACGGGCACTTTCAGCCTCGAGCCGCCGACGGATATCAATCTCGCGGCTGGCTTTCCGATTTTCAAAGGAACGCCGCGCCACCTCGCGGAAGAGCGTTATGAGACCTATCGGTCAAAGCTCGCGCCCACCACGGGTGCGCTGCCGATCGTCGGTTTACCGCCAGCCAAAACTGTCGCGCCGCCGGAAGATGCGCTCGTTCGGGTGGAGCCGGCGGTGCCGCTGGAGGAACCGTCACCGCGTCCCGGCCTCGCGGGCCTGAATCACCGGCTCGACCTCGCGAGCGCGAGTTCGCCGGGCGCGAAATCTCCCGCTCCGCCCGCGACCACAGGCGGTTCGCCTAACGAGCCGCCCGTGGCCGTCGCCGTCGCCGCCACCCCGGAGCCGCGCGTGATGCGCGCCCTTCCCGTCGACGGCGCGACGCCGGCGGTCGCGATCGCTTCCACGACGGGTGCGACCTGGAAGACCTTCACGCCCGGCCGCATGCCGCTCGGTCGGCTGATTGATCCGGCCGGTTTACGCGCGATCGCAAATAACGGCGTGCACGGCGAGCGGGTCTATTTACGCGGGCAATTCGTGGTGAACTTCGCCGACGGCAATCGTGCGGTACTCCGCCCGACGAACGGTCGCAGCCTCTCGCGCAAGGCGCGTATCATCGTCGATTATCCCGCCGGTTCGCACCTGCCCGAGCCGGGCTCGACGCTCGATCGCGGGCCCGATCGCCCCTACGAAGTGACGGAAGTGCGCGAGCAATCCGACGGACAACTGAACGTGTTCGTTCGCGAGATTATCAAGCAGTAGCGCTCGCCTAACGGATTAGAAAAGGCCTCGCCCATTCTGGAGGGCGGAGCTCCCCCGACGCCGACGGGTGTAGTCCGAAATGCGTCCAGCGGCCAAACACGATTCGCGGAGCTCATCCCTTGTATCTTCCGATTGTTCGTTTTCATCCGGGCCGCGAGGTATGAGATGAAAATGAGACCGCCGCCGTGGCTGCAACCGCGGCGGCGGTGATGGCACGGCCGCGTTCATCCCGAGCATCAGGTTTTTTGCCTGGATGCGTTCTGGAGCGGGCGGCGTGCTCATCCATTGATCTAAACTCGAACCGTTGCATGAGCCGGGAGGGATGCACCGTCCCGGGCTCGCATTTACAAGTATGAGTCAGAACAATATCCATCCTATTTATCTATGCGGGTCTCGATGTCGCCAAGGATTCCCTGGCGCTCGATTTTCAAGGAGCCGCCGACAGTTTGCCTAACGACGCGAAGGGCTGTGCCCGTTTGCTCCGCCTCCTGGGAGCAGCGGCGAA
>JBDTIQ010000063.1:0-8774 GCA_039936335.1 Chthoniobacterales bacterium | reverse complement strand
GGCCAGACCGATGTGCCGTTCTATCTGCGCACGGTCATGATCACACTGTGGCCCTGCTTTTTCTACTTCTTCGCCGCCCCGGCGCGGCGCGCGATCCTGCGAAATCTCGAGGCGATTTTTCCCGGCTCGAACCGCCTTACGAACTACGGCCGGGCCTGGCTGACACTCTTTCACTTCGCCTGGACGATCTCCGATGCGGCCGATCACAAGTTGGTCAAAACCGAGTTTCGCTACACGGTCGAGGGCGCGGAAAACCTCAACGCGCTAGCTGCATCGCAGGGTGCGATTTTGCTGACCGCGCACATGGGCAATTACGATCTGGGCGCAGCGCTTTTCGCCGATCGCTACCGCCGCGAGATCATGATGGTGCGCGCGCCGGAGTCTGATGAAAATACGGCGCGCCACGTCGACCAGTCGCTCGCCCGGGCGACCGCCGGCGCCGTGAAAGTTGCCTACAACACGTCGGGCATGGCGCTGCCGTTCGAGCTGCTGAATGCGCTCCGCGCGGGCGAGATCGTTTCGATTCTAGGCGATCGCGCGATCGCGGGAAGCTCGCAGCGCGCAGCGCGGCTTTTTGGGGAGGTCGTTAGGCTGCCGGACGGGCCGTTCATCCTCGCGTTTGCGGCGCAGGTTCCGATTTATCCGCTCTTCATTCTGCGGGATGGATTTCATCACTACAAAATCATCGCGGGAGAGCCGTTTTATTGCCGGCGGACCGAGGCTTCGCGTGACGCCGCGGTCGATGAAGCGCTCGCGACGTGGTGTAGAAAACTCGAGCAGGTGATCACTCCGAATTGGTCGCAGTGGTTCTCGCTCGTCCCGACCTTTCCGGCACGATGAACGAGCTCGGTTTCTGGTTCGCTTTACCGCGACTCCTGGCGCGGATGGCAGGAAAAAATGTGCGACGCGCCCAGTGGAGTGCAGTGGAAGCCTACGGGCTCGGCTGGCTCGTTTTTTTGTTTCCGTGCATTTTTCTCTGGCAGAAACAACTTAGCGTCGTTAGGCCGATCGCGTGGCAGATCGTCGGGTTCGTGCTCATCCCGTTCGCGGTCTGGATCGGCTGGCTCCTGGTTTACTTTTTCGTCTGGCTGCTCGCCAGGCTGTTGCGCCGGCTCGGGCTTTTCTCCGGGCGAACCAAAAATCCGCTGCAGAGCTTTTTCATCATTCTGATCGTCTCGCTCCTGGCGCTGTTGTTTCTGCGCGACGAGCAGTTCTGGTTTCGCTCGTTAGGCATTTTCTGGCTCGGGCTCGTGGCGCTGAATTTCTGCGCCGAGGTCATCCTGCGATATTCTCATGAACAGTAAGTGGACGCGGCGCGCGATCCTTGCGTTCGCGGTTTTCGCGCTGCTCTTTTTCATCTGCGTGGTCGCGTTTCGACCGTGGCTCGCGCTCGGAGTTTTGTTCGTTTCGCACCTGCTGATTCTTTTCCCGACATTGGTCGCAAACTGTCAATGGTGGGGTGCGGTCATGACGCGCTTCGAGACGGACGAGCGAGAAGTCTGGCTCACGATCGACGACGGGCCGGACGCCGTGCACACGCCGCGCATGCTGGCGTTGCTCGCACGTTTCAATGCGAGGGCCACTTTCTTCGCGATCGGACAGCGCGCGGTGAAGTTGCCTAACGAGATCGCGCGCATCCGCGAGGCTGGCTGCGAACTTGCGAACCACACCTTCTCGCATCCGAGCGGAAGTTTCTGGGCATTTCCGCCCGCCCGAATCGCGCCGGAGATCGACCGGCATCCGGTGCGCTCGCGCTATTTTCGCGCTCCCGCGGGATTGAAGAATTTCTTCCTTCACCCGCTCCTCGCCCGGCGAGAAATGCGGCTAATCGGTTGGACGGTCCGCGGGCTCGATACGATGAGCCGCGATCCACTTGCGGTGCTTGCGCGGATTCGGCGTGGATTGAAGCCGGGCGCGATCATTCTGCTCCACGAAGGCCATCGCACGGAGAGCGATCCGGATTTCAATCCGCGCTGTCTCGAGCTGACGCTCGCGCTGCTCGCGGAGGAAGGTTATCGCTGCGTCATCCCGCGGCCGGAGCAGTTGCGCGCAGCGCTGTAGAGGCGGCCGTGTCGGCCGCAAAGCGCGTGCGGCTATTTGCCCGATGAAACAACAAAGCTCGTGCGGGAGCTTCGGTCGGGCTCCTGCGGGCGACACGCCCGCCGCTACACCTGCGGGGTTCCCGCGGCTTCTGGATGTTTGGGCGGGGCCAACGGCGCGCGCCGGCGGAAGATGAAGAGGTGGTTATTGAACGGCGTGCCGCCCCAGAGTGGTGCGATCGTCTGCTCAAATTCGTTAGGCGGAAAATGCGCCGCGACCGCCGCGCGCGTCGGGAAGTGGAGCGGAGTGCGCACGTTCCAGGTCGTGGCTTGGGCGAAACGTTCTGCTAAATAAGTGAACCAAAAACGCGCGTTTCCGTCGCGCGGACAGTCGCGGATCACGAGCATGCCGCCCGGCGCGACGCGTGGGACGAGGCGCGCGAGCAATCGCTCCTGTTCGTCAGGCCGGAGGTAATGCAGCACGTCGAAAAGCGCGAGGCTGCCGCTGCGTTCGAGATGTTCGCCGGCATCCTGCTCGAGGAATTCGAGGTCGCGGTAGTTGCGATCCGCGACGTCCTGGGCACGCGCGATTTTTCGCCCGTCGCGATCGATCCCGGCGATCGCTGGCTGGAATCCCCGTTCGCGCAGATAGAATCCGAGCAGGCCAACGCCGCAGCCGACATCGATCAACGGCTCACGCGATGCGCGGAGCAATTCGAAGGCGGCGGGGAAAACTGGGTCGCTCCGGAGTTTCTTCGCCACGTAAAGCCGCAGCCAGAGTTCCCCGAATCGGCTCGCGACTCGCGCGCAGGCGCGTTCATGCTCCGCCGCGGCGGCCGCGTTCCCATTTTTCATTGCGACCCTCTTTCGCGCTGACAGATTGACGGTGCAAATGACCGGCCTTTTTTCCCAATACAAGGTCGAGCAGTTCTTCGACGAAATGTTCGCGGCGACCGGCGAGCCGCGCCCGCATTACCGCCGGTTATTCGCCAGCTTTCGAGAGATGGCGGCGGCCGATTTCGAGCGGAAACGCCACCTCGCGGCGACTTCGTTTTTGCAGCAGGGCGTCACCTTCACGGTCTATGACGACGCGCAGGGAACGGAGCGGATTTTCCCGTTCGACCTGATCCCGCGGATCATCCCGGCGCGCGAATGGGAGCTGATCGAGCGCGGACTCGTGCAGCGGATCACCACGCTCAATCTTTTCCTGCACGACATTTATCATGGCCAGAGCATTCTGCGCGACGGCGTCATCCCGAAGGAGATCATCTGGGAAGCGACCGATTTCCGGCCTGAGTTCATGCACTTCGACGTGCCGCGAAACATCTACGTGCACATTTGCGGCACCGATTTGATCCGCGACGCGAGCGGGACTTATCTCGTGCTCGAAGACAACGCGCGCTGCCCCTCCGGCGTTTCCTATGTGCTGGAAAATCGGCAGGCGATGAAGCGGATTTTCCCGCCGCTCTTCGCGGAATATCGGGTGCGACCGGTGGAAAATTACGCACTGGAATTGCTCAACGTGCTGCGTTACATCGCGCCGGATCGTGACGAGGAGCCGACCGTCGTGCTGCTCACGCCCGGCGTTCATAACTCGGCTTACTACGAGCACTCGTTCCTCGCGCGCTCGATGGGGATCGAAATCGTGGAAGGCCGCGATCTTGTCGTGCACGATGGCTGCGCGTTTATGCGCACGACGAAAGGGCTGAAGCGCGTCGATGTGATCTATCGCCGGATTAACGACGACTTTCTCGATCCGCGCGTTTTCCGGAAAGATTCCGGGCTGGGCGTGCCGGGATTAGTCGATGCCTATCGGCACGGCTGCGTGAGTCTCGCGAACTCGATCGGGACCGGCGTGGCCGATGATAAAGTGGTTTATCATTACGTGCCGAAAATGATCCGCTACTACCTCGGCGAAGAGCCGATTCTCGGAAACGTTCCCACTTATCTTGCGTCCGAACCTAACGACTGTAGGTATATCCTCGAGCACCTGCCGGAACTCGTCGTGAAAGCCGCGAACGAAAGCGGCGGCTACGGCATGCTGATCGGCTCGCAGGCGAGCAAGGAGGAGCTGGAAGATTTCGCGGGACGAATCAAAGCGAATCCGCGCAACTACATCGCGCAGCCGATCGTGGCGCTCTCGCAGTCACCCAGTTTTTGCGAAGATTCGATCCAAGGCCGGCATGTCGATTTGCGGCCTTACATTCTCTACGGCGAGAAGGTGACCATCATTCCCGGTGGCCTAACGAGGGTAGCTCTCCGCGCCGGTTCGCTGGTGGTGAATTCTTCGCAAGGCGGCGGCAGCAAGGACACTTGGGTGGTGGAGGACGATGAGAGCGAAATGCCGATCCAATCCCAATCGCAGTCGCAGTCGCAGTCAACCGGCTAAAGCAGCATGTCATCCCGAGCGAAGCGCAGCGCAGTCGAGGGAGCCCGTGGAGCTTCCGTGTCACTCCGCTGGGGCAGCGCGATCCTATCGAACGAGCATCTAAGTGGCCGTGTCCGACGCTCTCTCTGCATGTCTCCGGAATCTCGCCACGACGCATCTCGATTGCTCAACGGGAGCCCTCGGCTCCGCTCTGCTCGGGATGACAAACAGTTCGGTGGCGCTTCCCTTTTCTCATGCTAAGCCGGGTCGCGGATTCCCTTTACTGGATGAGCCGCTACATGGAGCGGGCCGAGAACGACGCGCGCCTGCTCGACGTCAACCTGCAACTCCTGCTCGATCTCGGCGGCGAGGCGGATGCGATGCAACATTGGGCGCCCGTGATCGCGTCGCTCGAGGAGACCGATACGTTCGATTCGCTCTATGAAAGCGCCGACGAAGCGTCGGTCACCGAGTTCCTCACCCTGCAAAGGAAGAATCCGAATTCGATCATCTCCTGCCTCACGCTCGCGCGCGAAAACGCCCGCTCCACCCGTGAGCAAATCTCGAGTGAGATGTGGGAGCAAATCAATCGGCTCTATCTCTTTGTCCAAAGTGATGAGGCGAAGCAGTTGCTGGCGGCGAGTCCGCACGAATTTTTCATCCGCGTCATTTTTGGCTCGCACCTTTTCCAAGGCGTCACCGATGCAACCATGACGCACGGAGAGGGCTGGGATTTTATCCGCATCGGCGCCTTCCTCGAGCGAGCCGACAGCACGTCGCGCATCCTCGATGTGAAGTATCACATCCTCCTGCCGTCAGGCGAAAATGTCGGCGGCAACGTCGATACGATCCAGTGGATGGGCGTGCTGAAATCGTGCAGTGCGCTCGAGGCTTACTGCAAACTTTACGTCAGCCAGGTCGCGCCGTGGAAGGTCGCGGAATTCCTCATCACGCATCAGGAATTTCCGCGCTCGATCCGTTACTGCGTCGACGCCCTCGATCACGCGCTTCATCGGATTTCCGGGGTCGATGAATCGCGCTACGCGAACGAAACGGAACGGCTTTCCGGCCGGCTGCGGAGCGACGTGGATTTTGTGACGATCGGCGAAATTTTCGAGTATGGGCTGCACGAATACCTCACGAAAATCCAGGAGCGTCTCGTGGAAGTGAGCAACGCGATGCACGCGACCTACTGCGCCAGTCTGAAGACCACATAGGAAGTCAGTCATCCTTCCAGCCTGCCTGAAGAGCCGACGGGCTGGAAGGCCGTCGGCCGAGTCAGGTGAAACACCTGACTTCCTCTACGGGGTGAGAAGCGCCATGTACCAACTCAAAAGGCGCGCGCCAAAAAACATCCAGACGACCCCGCCGAGCGCGAGATAGGGGCCGAACGGAATCTTGGCCGACCATGCGCGTTTCCCGAGCGCCATCGTCGTTAGGCCAACCACTGAGCCGGCGAGCGAGCCGGCAAAGACGCTGAACAAAACCGCCCGCCAGCCGAGGAACGCGCCGATCGCGGCAAGAAACTTCAGGTCGCCCCGGCCCATCGCTTCGCGCGGGATTTGCAGCTCGCGGACAACGCCGGAAATGCGATCGACCTGATCGAGCTGGAAGGTTTCCCCCGCGATCGTTAGGCAATTGTAGTGCAGCTCGAGCGTCGCGTTTTCAAATGGACGCCCATCCACCTGTGCTTCGTCGCAATGCAGCAACATCCGGTCGCTTTCACGCGCGAAGTGATCGCTCCAAAGTCCCGTCTCGTCGCCGACCACAAACTCGGCGTCGTCATTCTCGCGCACCCAGCTAAACGGCGTCGGCGCGTCGAGCCGGACGCGCTTTTTCCCGAACGCTTTCTTCCCGCCTTCGAGCACGAGCCAGAGTAAGACATAACCGAGCGCCGCCGCGCCTAACGACCACGCGCCCGCGAGAAGCCTTGAGCTTTGGTCCATCAAGGCCGGCACCGCAAGACTCGCCAAAACGCCCGCTACGGTGCCGCCGATTGTCACTTCATCGGGGATGATGAAATGCGCGAAGTCGATGAACGTCGCCACGATCAGGAGAGAAATGAAGACCCAATAGGCGAGCGCGATCTGCCACGGAAAGACGAGCCAGATCGCGAGAAAAAAGAGCGCCGTGAGCAGCTCAACCGCAAAGTAGCGAAACGCAATTCGGCTCCCGCAGTTCGCGCACTTTCCCCGCAGAAGAAGCCAGCTCGCGAGCGGCAGGTTTTGGGTCCACGGGATCTCTTTCTTGCAGGAAGGGCAGAACGAACGCTTCGGCTCGTTGACCGAGAGATCGAGCGGCAGTCGGTAAATGCAGACGTTCAGGAACGACCCGATCGCCGCGCCGAGGACGAACGCGAAAACACGGAAAAGCCACTCGAACGCCGCCGGATTTTCCACTCGTTAGGCGTGGCCCGCGCGCTGGTCGCGGCGTTGCATGAACCAAGCGATCCAGATGCAGCTCTCGTAGAGCAGACACATCGGCAGACCCATCGCGACGAGGGTGATCACGTCGGGCGTCGGCGCGATGATGATCGCGAGGAGGAAGATAAGCACGATCGCGTAGGGCCGGGTGCGCCGCATAAAAGCGTAGGTCACCAACCCAAAACGCACGAGCGCGAGCACCACCACCGGCAACTCAAAAGCGAGTCCAAACCCGAGAACGAATCGTGTCACGAAGGAATAATATTCCTGCACCGTCCAGGTCGGAATCCAGCCTAACGACTGCGTGTCGTGGAAGAAAAAAAGGATCGTTTTCGGGAGCAGCCAGAAGTAGCAAGAGGCGACGCCGATGAGGAACAGCCCGAAGCTCACGCCAATCGCCGGAAAGAGAAAACGCTTCTCCACCGCGCTCAACGCCGGGAGGACAAATTGCGCGATGAAGTAGAGCAGAATCGGGAAGGAGAGGACGATCCCGGCATAAAACGCGAGGTGAAATGAGATCGTGATCGAGTCGGTGATGCCGAGTGCGCGAAGCGTTCCGGCCTGCGCGCCGACCTCGTAAAGCGGGCGCTGCAGCACGAGCACGAGCCGTTGGCGGAAGGTGAAGCAAGCCGCCATCGCCACCACCATCGTGATCGCCATTTTCACGATCGTCCAACGCAGGTCCTCGAGGTGTTCGAGGAACGGTTTCGAGGTCTCGCTCTCGGGCGGATCGCGAAAGGAAAAGATGTCGCGCAGCTTCATTCGTTAGGGAAAAACATCACCGCGCGCCACGAGCCGCGCCCAGACGCTGAGCGTGTTGGAATCTCGAATCTCGCCATCGGCGATCATCTGGCGGAGCACGTCGCCGCTGAATTCGCGGCAATCAAGGATCCCTTCCGCTTCGTCGTGCTGCGAGCCGGCCGCGCTCGGCTGCACCGACTGCGCGAGGAAAAGATGGCAGAGCTCATCGGTGAATCCCGGAGACGAAAAGAAGTAGCCTAACGAGATCAGTTCTCCGTCCTCCGCGAGCTCGTAGCCGGTCTCTTCGCGCAGCTCGCGCCGCGCCACCTCGCGCACCGCTGCGTCGTCCGGCTCGAGCGTTTGATCGATCTGGCCGGCCGGAAACGACCAGATCGCCGCGCGGATCGGGATGCGCTCTTCGCGGATGAGAACAAACTTTCCCTTTTGCGTGACCGGTGCGATCACGACCGCCGGTTTGCGATGCACGACCGACCACTTGCGCGGTTCGCTCCGAGCCGGCGTGCGCACCTCGTCGGTCGCGACACTTAAATTCGGCGACTCGTAATGCATTTCGGTGCCGACTGTTTCCCAGCCATCGACATCGCGCACGAGGTTACTTTTTTGCACGCGGGGAAGTTAGGGACGGCCTCGGGAAAAGCGAATGGCCGTTCAATTTTCCGCGTCACCCGCGGCCTCGCGCACGACCCGCACGGCAACGTATTTGGTTTGCGACAGGATGAATTTTCGCAGCTCGAGCTCGACGCGAACGATCGGGAATTGCGCGAGAAGTTGAGCCGCCATCGCGTGGGCGAGCGTCTCGATGAGGCGCACTTCGCGGCTGATCGCGAGCTGTTGCAGCGCGTCGCAGACTGCCGCGTAATCGATCGTCTGTGCCAGGTCATCGCCGAGGTCAGAGAAGGACCCGCGCGGTTGCAGGGTGACGGAGACCGTGAGGCGCTGCGCGGCCGCACGCTCTTCGTCTGGCACACCGACGCGCGCGGAAATCTCCAGATCCCTAATTTCGATGACGTCGGGTTTCGGATCCATCGCGGCAGCTTCAACTTGCGATGACCCGGCGCGCTTTCCAAGCCGGAAGAGCCGGCGTCTGGAGGGATGAGCTCCGCCCTCCAAGTCAGCGGTGAGCGGGCTTTGAGACTCTCGTTAGGCAATTTCCGCGATGCGTCCGAAACGCATCGGCGCTTT
>JBDTIQ010000062.1:0-20215 GCA_039936335.1 Chthoniobacterales bacterium | reverse complement strand
TCGCACTGCGACGCTCCTTCATTCGTGACTCCTGCGCTCCGCTCGATCGTGCTGATCGGCTTTATGGGTAGCGGGAAATCGTCGGTGGGACGGCTGCTGGCGCGGGAGCTGGGCTGGCCGCGCTTCGACACGGATCAGTTGGTTGTCGGGGAGCTGGGGCTGCGGATCCCGGAGATTTTTGTGCAGCTCGGCGAGGCGCGGTTTCGAGAGGGCGAAACGCAGGCGCTCGCGAACCTCGGCACAGCAACAGCGCCGGCGGTGATCGTGACCGGCGGCGGGATTGTGTTGCGACCGGAGAATGTACGCCGACTGCACGAGCTGGGTTCGCTCGTCTGGTTACAGGCGGAGCCAGCGGTGCTGCACAAACGGTTGGCGCGGCGGGCCGATCGACCGCTCCTGCAGACGCCCGATCCGGCGGCGACGATCGCGCAGTTGCTCGCGGAGCGGCAGCGCTTTTACGCGGAGGCGGCGGACTTTGCGATCGATACGTCGCGGCTCGATCATGGGCAGGTGGCGAAAGCGATTCGTGATGAACTTCAGATCGGCAGGTGAAATAAAGACGGCGCTCGTGGAGCGGGCGCGCGCGATCGGCTTTGACGATTGCCGGATCGCCGCTGCCGAGGCGCCGCGGCATGCCCCGGAGCTGCGCGCTTGGCTCAATGCCGGCGCGGCGGCGGAGATGGCCTGGATCGAGCGCGGCGCGGCGAAGCGGAGCGATCCGCAGCTCGTGCTGCCGGGCGCGCGCTCGGTTGTTGTGCTGGCTCTGAATTATTGGCAGGGATCCGGGGCGGAGGTCGGAAGTCGGAAGTCGGAGGTCGGACGGAGGGGCCGGATCGCGCGTTATGCCTGGGGGGATGATTACCACGATCTTGTGGAGGAGAAGCTGAAGGAGCTGAACAGTTTTCTCGAAACGGTCGGCGGCCGGCAGCGCTACTACGTCGATACCGGGCCGGTGCTGGAACGCGACTTCGCGGCGGCGGCCGGGATCGGCTGGCAGGGCAAGAGCACGATGCTGCTCAATCGCTCGTTAGGCACGTGGTTTTTCCTCGCGGAGATTTTCACGACGCTCGATCTGCCGCCCGATCCGCCGCAGCCGGATCGTTGCGGGAGTTGCACCAGTTGCATCGACGCCTGCCCGACTGGCGCGATTACGGCGCCGCACCGGCTCGATGCGCGCCGTTGCATTTCCTACCTCACGATCGAGTTAAAAGGGAGTATCCCGCTCGAGCTGCGGCCGCTGATCGGCGATCGCATTTATGGCTGCGACGATTGCCTCGACGCCTGCCCGTGGAATCGCTTCGCGCAGGTCTCGCACGAAGCGGCTTTCGCGGCGCGGCCGGCCGTGGCCCGATTGCAGTTACGTGATTTTCTCGAAATGGATGAAAATGAGTTTCGCGAAGTCTTTCGCGGGTCGCCGATCAAGCGCGTGAAGCGGCGCGGACTGTTGCGGAATGTCTGCGTCGCGCTCGGGAACGTCGGCGACGAGAGCGATTTGCCGGCGCTCGAAAAGGCGGCGCGCGACCCCGAACCGCTGATCGCGGAGCACGCTGCGTGGGCGTTGAAACAGATATCCTCCCGTGTAAAAGTGAACGGGAAAACCGTTGCAAAGGTCTAAGGAGCCGCTATTCCTCTTCCTCTGTCCGCTGTCGAAAAGATGCACCAAACTGCCGCCGCGCCTGCCGCCCCTCCACCTGTCCGCCGCAAACGTAAGAGCCGTCGTAAGCTTTATATTTTTATCGGCATCGGGGTTATCCTGCTGCTCATCGTCAGCTCGTGGATCCGCGGGAAACGCGAGCAAGCGATCGCGGTGACGACGGAAAAAGCGACCCGCCGCACGATCGTCGAGACGGTCTCCGCGACAGGGAAAGTGCAGCCGGAAACCGAGGTGAAGATCTCGCCGGAAGTGGCGGGCGAAATCATCGATCTGCCGGTGCAGGACGGCCAGAAAGTGAAAAAGGGCGACCTTTTACTGAAGATCCGGCCGGATTCCTACAAGGCTCTGCTCGAACAGCAGCAGGCGGCGATCAGCACGGCCGAATCGATCAGCAACCAGCAAAAAGCGTCGATGGAGAAGGCCGAGAACGACCTAAAACAAGCGGTCGATCTGTATCACAAAAAGCTGATCTCGCAGACGGAGATGTTGTCGGCACAGACTGCTTATGATGCGGCGAAGGCGATGTATGCCTCGGGCCAGCATAGCATCGAGGGCGCGAAAGCGAGCTCGAGCCAGGCGCGCGATCAACTTTCCAAAACTACGATTTACTCTCCGCTCGATGGCGTTGTGACGGTGCTCAACAGCAAGCTCGGTGAACGCGTGGTGGCGACGAATCAATTTGCCGGCACCGAAGTGATGCGGGTGGCCGATCTCAGCCACATGCAGGCGGTCGTGGACGTGAATGAAAACGACGTCGTGCACGTGAAGTTGAACGATCCGGCGAAGATCATGATCGATGCCTACCCGAACCGCACCTTCACCGGCAAGGTGGAGTTGATCGCGAACACCGGCACCACGACCGGCACCGGCACGCAGGAAGAGGTGACGAATTTCCAGGTAAAAATCCAACTCGACAATCCGGACTTCCTGTTGCGCCCAGGCTTGAGTTGCACAGCGGACATCCAGACGAAGGTCGTGAAGAATGTCGTCGCAGTCCCGATCCAGAGCGTTACGATCCGGAGCAGTGACAGCAACCTGAGCCCCGAGGAGATCGAACAGAACAAGGAAAAAGCTGCGGCGAAGAACCAGCAGGACAACGCGGCCGAAGTGCAGAACGACAAGCTCGCGAAAGCGGCTGAGAAGGAAGAGAAAGAGAAGCTCCGCAAGGTGGTCTTCCTGAAAGTGGGCGACAGAGCGAAGATGGTCGATGTGACGACTGGCATCGCCGACGACGCGGACATCGAGATCAAGAGCGGCGTGAAACCGGGCGACGAAGTGATTTCCGGCAGCTACACCGCGATCAGCCGGAAGCTGAAAGACGGCGCGAAGGTTGAGCTCGAGAAGCCGGCGAAGAAGTGACGAGTGACCAATGACGGGTGACGAGTGGTTCGCTACAACGTCTGTTATGAATACCACGACCCGCAGTTATAAAGATCTTGTTGTTTGGCAGAAGGGGATTGAGCTCGCGAAACTTGTATATCGTCTCACTCATCCCTTTCCCTGTGAGGAGAAGTTTGGGCTCACTTCCCAGATGCGCCGCGCGTCGGTCTCGATTCCTTCCAACATCGCGGAAGGTCAGGCTCGCCATACGACTGGAGAATCTATCCAGTTCATCTCTCACGCTGAAGGCTCACTTGCTGAACTGGACACTCAGCTCATCCTCGCCGTCGAACTGGGATTTTGTCGCGCGGCCGATGCCGAGGCGACCTTTGCCCTGATCGAAGAGCAGCGTCGCATGCTAAACGCGCTCCGCCGCAAGCTCGTCGCGCGAGCCTAACTCACTCGTCACTTGTCACTCGTCACTCCTCGCTCTCTTCGCCCCCCCGGTCAGCTCGTGATCGATATCGAGAACATCACGAAGGAATACGTGATGGGGGAAGAGATCATCCACGCCTTGCGCGGCGTGACGTTGCAGATCCGGCGCAACGAATACCTCGCGATCATGGGTCCCAGCGGGAGCGGGAAATCGACGCTCATGAACATGCTCGGTTGCCTCGATACGCCGAGCTCGGGCCGCTATGAATTTAACGGCAAGAGCGTTTCCGACATGGATGGCGACGAACTCGCGGATATTCGAAATCGCGAGATCGGTTTCGTTTTTCAGACGTTCAACCTGCTGCCGCGCTCGACCAGTCTACGCAATGTCGAGCTGCCGCTGATTTACGCCGGGATCAGTCCGGAGGATCGCGAGGTGCGGGCCGCGCAGGCGCTCACCGATGTCGGCCTGGGCGATCGTCTCTCGCACAAGCCTAACGAGCTCTCCGGCGGCCAACGGCAGCGCGTCGCGGTCGCGCGCGCGCTCGTGAATAATCCCTCGATCATTCTCGCCGACGAACCGACTGGCAACCTGGATTCGAAGACCGGCGAGGAAATCATGGCGCTTTTCGAGAGCCTTTATCAGAACGGCAATACAGTGATCCTCGTGACGCACGAGCCGGACATCGCCGCGCACGCGCGTCGCAGCGTGCACCTGCGCGATGGGGTGATCGAGAGCGATTCGCTGGTCGAGCGGGCGACTGCGACGGTCGGAGCGCGCTAGGGGGAAGAAAATCCGAAATGTCGAAATCCGAAATTCGAAACAAATTCCAATGACAGAAATCCGAATGTCCAAAACGCAACGTGCGCAGCCGTTTCGTGCTTCGAATTTTGGATTTCAGGCTTGTCTCGGATTTCGAGATTCGGATTTCGAATTTTCCGCATGAAGCGCCTCCTCTACGAGCTGAGCGAAAGCTGGAAGATCGCGCTCGCGCAGATGGCCGCGAACAAAACGCGCTCCATGCTCACCGCCCTCGGCGTCATCATCGGCATCGTCGCCGTCACGTTGATGGGCACCGCGATCAACGGCATCTCGGCCGGGTTCGACAAAAGCATGTCCTTCATCGGCGACGACGTGCTCTACGTCACGACCCGGCCCTGGACGCGCGTCACCGATTGGTGGAACTACCGCGACCGCCCGAAGATTCTCACCGAATACGCGGACAAGATCAATCGCACGATCGCAGCGACGCCGAACAGCAACCTGATGATCGCCGTCCCGACCATGAGTTTGGTCCGGAGCGTCAAAGCGGGCGACAACAGCGTCGATAACGTCTTCATCCTCGGCACGACCGCCGATTACTCCCTGATCTCGACGATCGATTGCGAAGAGGGGCGCTTCTTCAGTAACGTGGAATCGCAGCGTGGCGCGGAGGTCTGCGTCGTCGGCTACGATGTGGCCGACGCGCTTTTCGCCGGCACCGGCGGGATCGACAAGAATATCCTGATCAACGGCCACCGTTTTAAGATCATCGGCTCGCTCGCGAAGCAGGGCAGCTTCCTCGGACTCTTCAGCCTCGACTCACTCGTCATCATACCGCTGCCGGCTTTCAAGAAATACTTCAGCGCGAAGAGCGACGCCGACATTCGTGTGAAAGTGCGCGATAAAACCCACATGGCCGACGCGCGTGATGAGCTCACCGGGATCATGCGCCGCCTGCGCGGACTGCCGCCGGAGAAGCGAGATAACTTCAACATCAACGAACAGCAGGCGCTGAAAAGCACCCTCGACGGCGTGAAAGCGACGATCGCGATCGCGGGACTTTTCATCACCGGGCTCTCGCTTTTCGTCGGCGCGATCGGGATCATGAACATCACTTTCGTGAGCGTGAAAGAGCGGACGAAAGAGATCGGCACGCGCAAAGCGCTCGGGGCGCGGCGGCGGACGATTTTGTTGCAATTCCTGATTGAATCGGTCGCGCTCTGCCTCGTCGGCGGACTGATCGGGCTGACGGTTGCTTATCTCATGTGCTTTGGAATGGCGAAGGCGTTTCCGTCGTTTCCGATCAGCTTTTCGGTAGGCCTAGTCCTGGCGAGCATGATCGTGTCGATCATGACGGGGCTCGTGTCGGGCATCGCGCCGGCCTGGACGGCGTCGCGGCTCGATCCGGCCACGGCGCTTCGCTACGAGTAAAATCCGAAATCCGAATAGCGAAATTCGAAACAAATTCGAATGAACAAATTTTCAAAATTCGAAACACTGCACGAGCCGTTCCTGGACTCTCGCGGCCTCCTTGGCTTCCCCTCCGATGAGTAATGACGAAAATCCGAAACGCTACGATCTGGAGGATCGCACCCTGGCCTTTGCGAAGGCTGCGCGTAGTTTCGTCAAGGTCCTCAGCATGACGCTCTCGAATATGGAGGACGCCAAACAATTCGTTCGCGCTTCTGGCTCGATCGGCGCGAATTACATCGAAGCGAACGAGGCGCTCGGGAAGAAGGATTTTCTGATGAAAATCAAAACCTGTCGACGCGAAGCAAAGGAGTGCCGTTACTGGCTCCATCTGATCGACGCGGAAGACAGGTTGGCAGTCTCACGGGACAACCTTGTGAAAGAAGCCGATGAACTCATGAAAATTTTTGGATCGATCCTACGGAAGAGCGAGGAGCCATGAGTTTCGAATTTTCGATTTTGAATTTCGGATTTGTTTCGGATTTAGAGATTCGAATTTCGAATTTTCCCCATGAAGTTTAGAGAGATTATCACGATGGCTCTGATCTCGGTCGGCGCGAATAAGCTCCGCTCCGCGCTCACCATGCTCGGCATCACCATCGGCGTGTTTTCCGTCATCTCCGTGATGACGGCGATCGGTGCGATGCAGTCTTCGATCGAAACCGGCCTGACGCTTTTCGGCTCGAATATTTTCCAGTTCGCGAAATATCCTGTGACCGTGCAGGGCGGCGGGCGGGGAGCCCGCAAGTATGAGAACCGGCGCGACATTTCCTACCGCCAGGCGCAGCGCTACGCTGAGCTGATGCAGGGCTACGCCGGCGAAGTCTGCCTCAAGGTTTTCGATGACGGCAAGCAGGCGGTTTACAACGGCGTCAAGACCACGCCGAGCCTTACGGTCGTGGGCACGAACAAGAGCTTCCTCGCGGCCAACGCCTACACCCTCGCCTACGGCCGGAACCTCAACGACGAGGATGTCGCGCTCAGCCGCCGTGTCGTCGTGATCGGGAAAGCGATCGAGGAACGGCTTTTTCCGCATGAATCGCCGATCGGTCGCACGATCAAGTTAAGCGGTCACACCCTCACCGTGATCGGCGTGCTCGCCGGCCGCGGAACGGCTTTTGGCCAGAGCCAGGACGATATCTGCACGATGCCGATCACCCGGTTCTTCGAGGATTTCGGATCGGCTGGGCGAACGGTCAACATCGCGACGCAATCGGCCTCGCAGCTCGACTACAATCGCACGTTCGATCGCGGCATCGGCGCGATGCGGATCGCGCGCGGGTTGAAGGCCGAAGAGGAAAATGACTTCGACGTTTACACAAACGATTCGCTGAAGGGCGCGTTTATTTCCATCGCCGGAGTCATCCGGATCGGCGCGTTTGTGATCAGCACGATCGCGCTCCTCGCGGCCGGGATCGGCATCATGAACATCATGCTCGTGAGCGTGACGGAACGGACGAAAGAGATCGGCGTGCGCAAGTCGATCGGCGCACGGAATCGCGACATTATGCGCCAGTTTCTCACCGAAGCGGTCTTCATCTCCGAAGCCGGCGGCATCTGCGGAATCCTGCTCGGCGTGCTCGGCGGCGATCTGCTCGCGCTTTATTTGAAGGTCGATCTGATTTTTCCCTTCGGCTGGGCGATTGCCGGCCTCGTCGTGTGCTCGGCGATCGGCATCGGCTTCGGCCTTTACCCCGCCTATCGCGCGGCTTCGCTCGACCCGATCGAGGCGCTCCGTTTCGAGTAAGCCGCTGCGCTTCCGGTAAATTGACGCGGAACGCATCACCGCGCTTTACCGCGCGCCCCGGTTATCCTATTCTCGACGTTCTCCCCACGTCACGTGCATTCTCTTTTCGAAAATTCTTCTCCTGGCGCGACCGCGGGAGGCATCTTGCTGGTGGAAGAATACGACGCGCTCGCCGTCGCGATCTCCTCTGCGCTGCAAAAATTCGCGCCGTCGCACGGCGTGCGCGTGGCGCGGACGATCGCGGAAGCGGAGACGATCGCCGCGGAGATGAATCCGGAGCTTTTCCTGCTCGATCTCGATCCGCCGCCGGTCGGCGACGTGGAGTTTCTGGTGAAATTGCAGGCGCGTTTTCCGGAGGCGCGGGCGCTCGTGATCGCGTCTGGCGCCTCGCGGGAATTGCGGGCGGAGCGCGGCACTTCCGGCGCGGTGCAATTCATCGAGAAGCCGTTCGACCTCGGGGAATTTGGAGCGGCGGTGCAGGCGTTGCTCGGCCGCTGGACGATGCCGCCGTCGGCGACTTTTCGCGGCACGCTGCGCAATCTGCATGTCGTCGATGTGGTGCAGCTGAAGTGCCTCGCGCTCAGCACCGCTGTCGTTAGGCTGGAAACGCCCGGCGGCCAGAGTGGCGAGATTCATTTCCGTCGTGGGGAGATTTGTCACGCCACGACCGGCCACCAGACTGGCGTCGCGGCATTCGAGGAAATCGTGCGCTGGCCCGGCGGACGAATGATCGAGGCCGACGTGCCGACCGATGCGCCCGTCACGATCGATCAGCCGTGGGCAGTCCTCCTCCTGAACGCCGTGCGCAAAGAGACGGAGCAGAAGCCGGCGGAGCTGCCCAAACCGAACCCGCCGCCCGCGTCGCCCGCCCCGCCGAAGCCGCCGAGCAAAACCGTTCTCGTGATCGACGACACGGAGATGCTCCTGATTTTCGCCGCCGACGTCCTCGGCACGGCCGACGATTCGCTTAAAATCCTAACCGCGACCAGTGGGCGCGATGGTTTAGAAGTGGCGGCGAAGGCGCAGCCAGATCTGATTTTGCTCGATTACAGCCTCGCGGAGACGACCGGCGCCGACGTTTGCCGCGAGTTGCTGCAGAACGAAGCGACCGCGCGAATTCCGGTGCTGATGATGTCGGGTCACTTGCCCGAGCTCGCCAATACGGCAGCCACTTATCGCAACGTAATCGCTACTTTACCAAAGCCATTTCTCTCCAGCTCGCTGATCGATGCGGTCGAGAAAATCCTCGCGGACGGGCCGACCGAGCCGCCTGCGGATGTGCCGCCGCCCGCGGCGAAGGCGCCGGCTCCGCAGCCATCGGCTCCCGCGCCTGAGCCACCACCACCGCAATCCCCCGCGCCGGAGGACGGCGCGCCGCCTGCGCCGTTCATTCCACCGCCGACGTCGTCATCGCCTAACGGCGCCGGGAATGGTCCTGTCGCGAAAAGTGCGAGCGACTTCGCGGACGCGGGGCCGCCTGTGGCAGTCGCGACGTTCCCAGTGCCGCGGCAATTATTCACCGGACCGAACCGTGGCGCGCCCGCTTCAAAAGACGTGAGCGTGACTTTTTCGCTCCAGATTCTGGCGATGAAGCTGACGCCGGATCTCCGCATGGAATCGCTCCGGCTCGCGCCCGCTGATTTCGTCGTCGGCGTGCACGTGGATGATGACCACGAAATCGAGAAGCTTCTCGAGACCGGCTTCCGGATGGGCCGGATGCAGCTGACCGCAGCCGGGACGATCGGAACGATCCTGCTCATTCCGACGCAGGAACCGCCGTGGAGGCCGGCCGCCGGGAAGGCTTTTGCGGTGAGCGGCGCGCGCGCGCGACTCGTCGATGAGACCGGCGTGGAGCTGACCGCGGCGACGAACGGGTCGATGCGCGTTTCTCTGACGGCACGCTTCGAATTTGTCACGGTCGGGCTCTCGCCGCGTTCCGAAGTTGCCGCCGTGGCGCTGCGTGCGCGTGCGGAAGCTGTGGAAATCTGGAGCGGACCGGACAACACGGCGGCCGCGTTTGCGCTCGAACAGGCGCAGCTCGATTCCGACAGTCGGTTGCGCGAGCTTTTCGTCAGGGCGATTCGTTAGGCAACTTATTTTGCCGGGTGGTCGGCGAGGAACTTCTCGAGCTCCTCGGTCCCGAAATTCGCCAGCACGTCGCCGTTCCAGACGAGCGTCGGTGTTTTCGATTGGCCGGAAATTTCCTGCAGTTTCTCCATCGCCGCGGGATCGGAACGCACTTCCTTTTCCTGATACTCGACCTCGTGCTGGTCGAGATAATTTTTCGCGGCCTGGCAATAGGGACAGCCGCGTTTGGTGTAAAGAATCGGAGTTTCCATGGGCAACTGATTCGTGGCCTGGCGCCGGGGCGGACCCAAAAAAATCTGCCGGCGGCACGATGGCCGCCGACAGAAGTTTTCCTGAGCCGAGCGGGAGGTTACTGGCTCGTATTGCGATCGTAGGCTTCGATCAGCGCTGTGCCGCTCGGATCGGCGCCCTTCCCAGTGAGCACGATCGTGTAAGCGCCGGGCGCAAAGACCCGATCGATGACCGCTTCGTTGGGATCGGTCGGCGCGAGACCGGAGCTCATAATGTCGGCCGCTTCCGGCGACTGCATCCAGCTATCATTCGTGTCGATCAGATTGCCATTTCCGTCATAGGCCATCAGCAACGGATCAGGCAGCGGATCGGATACCTTGCCCTTGAGGCTCGGTCCCAGACCGCGAATGAGCGTCCGCAGGTTGAGCGAACCCTCCACGATCATGCCGCTGATGAGCGCGCCGCTGCCGGGCGTTACCATGGCGCGGGCCGAGAGGTTCGCGGTTTTCAAGCCGTTGCCTTCATTGATGTCGTAGATTTCCTCCAAGGCGAGGCCGTTGCCATTGCCGCTTCCCTTCAGGATCGCGGTATATTCACCGGTCGGCAGATTCGCCACGATCACACTTTCAAGCGGATTCCCCGGCGCGAGTCCGGCGTTCGTGATGATCATCTGATCGGCTGGCGTGTTCTGCTTCCAGTTATCGTTCGAGGCGATCTCGGTGCCGTTCGCGTCACGCAACGACAACGTCGGATCGCCGAGCGTGCCGCTCAAAGCCTGACCCGCCACCTTGAGGGATGGGCCGAGGCCGCGCATGACGATTTCCTTGGTCGCAGGCGCAACGGGCGGGCTCATCGAATCCTCATCGGTAATGATGAAGCCCGTGATCAGCACATCTTCTCCACCGCCCATGACGAGGGCGCGCGATGAGAGATTCGCCAGCACACTTGCTCCGTTCTCGAAGGCGAGACCGGAGACGCTGCTGAAGCTGAAATCAGGCGTTGCCGCGTCCACGATCGTGGCTGCGCCAGTCGTGGTATCGAGCGTGTATAACTTGTCGTCGATGGCCGCGTAGAGCGTGCCATCAGACGAAAAGGTCATACCAGCGATTGGGCTGTTCTTCGGCACACCGATCGGGCCGATCGGAGTCAGAACGCCGGTCGCCTGATCGACGGTGTAGAGTTCCGCATCCACGGTCGCCGGATCCATCGTCCCGGAGTCGCCCTGGCCGAGGGCGTAGAGCGTCTGCGGAGTGTTATGATCGAGAGCAAGGCCATCAATCCCGACACTGGTATCGCCGAGCAACACGCTGGTCCCGGTCGTGACATCAAACCGGTAAAGCGGATGAGTCGGAGCGCCCGTCGAGTCGAAAGCCGACGCGAGAAAACCGACGCCGGTATCCGCGATCACGAGATCGCCTTCGCCCGCGAGATCCATCACGCCAATTGAAGTGCTGGACGTCACGCGACCGTCGATCCTACTGATCTGGTCGAGGCTGTTCGAGGTCGCACTGAAGGTGTAAAGACCGCCGTTATACGAGGTCAGGCCGTAGCCCAGCTCGTCCGGACTAAGATTTCCCACGAGCGTGCCTACGCCCGTCGTCGTATCGATCCTGATTAACTCGTTCTTGAAATAGGTGATGCCGAAAAGCACCTGATCGCTCGAGGCTACCTGCGCCTGGGCAGGCGTGAACCCCGAAAACAACGCAAGCGCTCCCGCCGTCACCGCTAGTAAAATAATTTTTTTCATAGGGACGTAAGGATTGAAGCTGCGTTACTTGGTGATGGCGCCGTTCAGACCGTTCGGATAGAAGAGTCCCTGCGTGGCATCGGCCGCGCCGTAAACGATGTTCAGAACCTGCCGCGTGGTGCGGGCAAAGGCGCGCCCCATGTCGTCGGTCGGGTTGATGTTCGCGTTACCCGCGGCATCGACGATGTTCTGATCATCGGCCGCACCGGAAAGCAGAGCGCGGAGAGCGGAGATTTTCCCGGTCGTCGCCTGCTGTTTTAATTGCAGCAGATTGACCCGGATATTTCCGGCGTGATAAGCTTCCACGGCCAGCACACCGGCTGCGCTCGCGAGGAAATCCTTGTTCGTGAGCAACGGAGCGGCTCCGTTAAAAGCCGTCACACCGACGTCTTCAAAGATAAAGGCGCCGAGCAGGAAGTTCGTATCGTTCAGGAACGGATCGAAGCTGGGACCGATCCCCGCCGCGGAGGCGAGCGTGTTGAAGCTGTTGAGCAAGTCGATCTGCGGCTGCGCGACCGGCTCCACTCCCGCCGCCGTCAGCGCGCCACGGAAAAGGCTCACGTGATGCCGTTCGTCCTGCCCGATCTCTTGGGCGTATTGCTTGATGAGCGGATCGGAGAACGGAACCTTCGGGTTCGACTTGATTGTGACGCCGCCTTTTGTGCCCGCGCCGGTCGTTTTGATTCCCTGGGACTCGATGTTCGTCCCGAAGACCGCGTAGGTGTAAAATTGCGCCTCGAGATATTCGAGATTGAGGGCGAACTGCAGCACCGCCGCGTCGAGTCCGGCCCCACTCGCGGCGCGCGCTGTGCCGGTGAGCATGCGTAACCCGGCCAGCCCCATGGCTCCGGCGCCTAAGGTTTTTAACGCCTGTCGTCGGCTCGTGCCGCCCGGAGTCGTGAGATGTTTCGTGATCGTATTTATATCCATGTTCTGAGTTCCTTTCGGGTTGGTTTGATTGCAGTGCCGGCCACGCATCAAACGTGGTCCACTCCAGTCGATACGACCCTTGCGGAAGAACGGATGCAATGGATCGACGCCTCGGAATTATTTCCGGGAACGTTCGGCTAATCCTGAGCCGCCGGGGACTTGCGCAGCAGCCAAAGCGCGAGTAACGCCGCGAGAATTCCGCCGTTGAGCACGAAGTGCCAGGTCAGCGTCAGGTTGCTGCTGATTGTGCCAAAGCAGCCGCACGAGACATCGATCCCATGCGCGCGCGCCCAGATGGTCACGCCGATGAAGACCACCGTCATCGCAAATGTCACGACGATCGCGCCTGCCAAGAAACGCTGAAAAATCAGCGCGAGTCCGCAGATGATCTCGAGCCACGGCAGATAAAAAGCGACCCGCACGCCGAGCGGCCACGAGATCAGCGCGTAGTTCCCGACGTCGCTCGCGAAGCGCAGCGGATCGCGAACCTTGAGCACGCCGGCCGCGACGAAAATTCCGCCGACCACGAGCGCCAGGATCAGCCTAACGACCCAAACCCAGCTGGCGCGCGCCTGTCTTTCCGCGGCCGTCATCATTGATTTTCCTGCCACTCTTCCCAGCCGCCCGGGAGCACATACACGTTTTTTAACTGCGCGTCGTTCCGCAAACGCTCGGCGACCGCGTGGCTCGCTCCGCAACTCTTGCGGCTGCAATACACCACGATTTTTCGTTCCGGCGACCAGGCCGCGAGCACCGGCGGGAGCAGCTCGGCGAAGCGATCTTCATTCAACGAAAGTGCGCCCGGCACGTGCGCTTTTTCAAACTCCTCCTCCGGTCGCGCATCGACCCAGAGCACCGCGTCGCCCCAGCTTTTCGCCTGCGCGAGCGTGACTTCGTGCGCATCGGGCGGCTTCGCCTCGAGCGCCGGATTTCCGCGAAAAAAAAGCGCCTGCCCGATCGCGGGTAGAAACGCGACTCCGATCAGAAGAATCGCCTGCCCGAAAACCGAGGTCCGCACAACTTACGGTGCGTTCGCCGCGGGTGTGGCGGAGGCCGTCGGACTCGCGCTCGGCCGCGGCGCGGCGCCCGGGGCGCCCGCCGGATGCGCGTCAACCCGGATGTTGGCGTAGAACATCTTCGGCGGTGCCTTCGGAAAATTCGGGATAATTTTCAGCGCCGCATTAATCGGGCGATTCGTCGTCTTCGGAGTAACGAGGATGTGAAACGCCTTTTCATTCGGCACCTTCTCGACGTCCAGTTTCACGTCGGGATCGGTCGACGTGACGTCGAGCTTCGTCACCGGATAATCGCCGCCTACGGTTGCCGTGATCATGCGCGGCTCGACCGGTTCCTTTTTCGACCAATACATGAAAATTGGTTTCACCTCGAGCAGCCGCGGCACGTCGGCTTTCAGGGTCAGCGTGGTCGCTTCGTTCGGCTGGTCGTCGGTCGCGACGTGGATCGTTTTCGTTTGCAGACCGACCCGCTCGCCGATGTGAAAAGTGGCCACGATCTCGCCGCTTTCGCCTGGCGCGACGACGTCTTTCGCCAGCTTTGCCGTCGTGCAACCACAGGACGGTCGCACCGCGGTGATCTTCACCGGTTTATCGCCCGTGTTTTTGTATTTAAAATGCGCGACCGCAGTGGTGTCGGTGAGTTTCGGGTGCAGGTCCGCTTCCAGATTTTTCCATTCCAGCGCCGCGCGCGCCGGCACACCGAGCGCGAGCAACGCGCCCAAGACAACGAGTGAGATTTTCATACGCAGACTCTAGAACGAAAACCCGAAGCCGACATTTCCGCCGATGTTATCGAGGCCGTAATTTGGCAGGTTGATCTCGGCGTTCGAGACATGGCGATAGGCAGCTTCGACCACGACCGACCAGCGATCGTTCAACATGTAACGCGCGCCGGCGTTCGCCTGGAGATTGAATTCCACCGGCAGGCTGATCAGCCCACGCGATTCTTTCTCGTCGATATTTGTGTAAACGCCGCCTGCGCCGATCTGCAGATACGGGATAAACCGGGCCTGTGGCTGCACGAAATTATAACGAAAAATGAGCGTGCTTCCCGCGAGCACATCGCCCGGCCCGTCGAAGATGCCGCCAGCGAAAATCTCGCCAAGCACCTCGAAATTTCCCCGGAGCACGCTCAGCCCTTGCGGATCGTAAAGCATCAGGCCGACGCGCGCGCTGTTCACCGCGTAATCAATCGCAGGTCGCATATTATGCGTGGTGTCGAAGAAAAAATACGCGCCGCTCACATCTTGAAATTCCCAGGCGCCCTTCGCAAAAGGGTTCTCCGGCGATTCCCGCGTCACCAGTTGCGGTTGCGGCTCCGGAGCGCCCGCGCGAGCCGTCGCGACCGCGAGCAAACCAATCGCGCAGAGCGAAAAGAGGATCTTCATCTGCGCGCGATCAAACCGCAGCGGCGCCGGATTGTCAACTGGCCAGCTCCGGGGAAAACCGGATGCGCTTACGGCAGGTTGTACGCCTCGACGATCGCGATGCCGGAACTGTTCTGCGCGCCGCGCACGATCGCGGTGTAAGCGCCGGGCGCGAGCGTGCGGACGAGCGCCGCTTCCGCATCGCGCGTCGGGGCGACTTGCGTCGCGAGGATCTCGCTCTCCTGGTCGCTCCGCCAGTTGTCGTTTGCGCCTAACGAAACCCCGTTGCCGTTCACGAGCTCGAGCGTCGGGTCGGCCAGTTCCCCGGCTACGCCTAACGACGGCCCAATCGCGCGCACGATTACGTTGGCTGCTTCTTTTCCCGCGACGATGAAGCCGCCGATCATGACGTTGTCGCCTGTCTCGACCAGTCCGCGGGTCGAGATGTTGGCGAGCTGCGCAGCGCCCGCGGCGTCCAGATCGTAAACCTCGACGAGGCCGATGCCCGTGGTGTCGTTCGCACCGCGGACGATCGCAGTGTAGGCGCTGCCGTTCGCCGGTAGCGTGGTCAGGATGGCCGGCTCCTTTGGATTCGTCGGCGCCACCGTGCTCGCGATGATTTCCTGCGCGTTGCTGTTCGTCTGCCAGTTGTCGTTCGAGGCCATCAGACGACCCGCGCCGTCGTACAAATCGAGCGTCGGATTCTGCAGCGCTCCGTTGATCGTCAGTGATGGACCAATCCCGCGAATGATCACTTTTTCCGACGCGCTCCCTGTGAGGATGAAACCGCCAATCAACGCGTTGTCGCCGGTGCCGACCTGCATCCGAGTCGAGATGTTTACAAGCCGCGGCGTGCTCGGAAGCACCGCGGCGCGCACGTCATCGAGCTTCACATTCTGGCCACCGGCCACGACGGCAACTTTCTCAACATCGGGCTGCCCGCCGCCGGCAAACGTGACGTTGTAAGTGTCGTCGTTAGGCAGAGGCACGGCATAACCACCCGACGCCGCACTGATCGCGTAGTAGCTCGCGCCCGCGACCGAGATCGTCACTCCGCCGACGCCTTCGCTCGGATCGTAAAAGCCGTTCCCATTCACATCGCTGTAAACCACGCCCGTCAGGAGCGGCGGCGCGATGAGCAGCGGCGCGGCGAAATCCTGGGTCACGATTTGCGGGCCGACCACGCCGTTCGTGCCGTCGATCACGCCGACGCCAATCTCGCGAAAGAACGTGCTGTGGATGTTGTTGCGATGTCCCGACGGCACCTGCATTCCTCCGCTCGCCGGGGTTCCACCCCAATCAATCTCGAAAGCCGCGTGCCCGTAAATTACCGACTTTGAATACGAGAAAATATTCTCGCCGTCAGCGCTCCAATCGTAACCCTGCGCGCTGATCCGATCACTGGTCGAGCTGCCGTCCGTGCCGATGTGATCCTGGTAGGCATGCGCAAACATGTCCTGCGTGTGAGCGCGCGCCGCGGCGAGCAGATCGCCATTAAAGGCCAGCGGCGGGAGCGCCTTCATCTGCGCCTGGAAAAGCGCCAGATCGACGCCGAATCCCGCGATTGCATCGAGGACATCGGGATCAGTCGACGCTGCGAGTCGCGCGCCTTCCGCGGCCGGATTGGCCCGGGCGCGATTGATCAGTTCGAGATACTGCTGCTCTTCACCAGTCGGGTTGCCGATCGAGTAAAGTCGCGGCGCTTCCTGCGCGGACGCGACCGCTGTGAGCAGCGCGTTCAGCACGAGAGCGGTCAGAGAAAAACGAGCCGAGCTCATCGCAAACAAGTCAAACTTTCCCCGCGTAATGTTCCCGGATGTACCGCTCGACCGCACCCTGCCAGTCAGGCGTGACTGTATTCGTTAGACGCGCAACTTTTTCGGTCCCGAGCACGGTGTAAACCGGGCGGCGCGCGACGAAGTCTTTCATCTCGCCTAACGACGACGCGCCCACCGTGCGCGCCTTCATCGGCACCCCGAAACGATGGCAGCAATCGAGCGCCCATTGCGCGTATTCCTGCCAGCTACACGCGCCGCGGCTCGCGAGATGGAGGATGCCGCTGACGTGCTTGTGCTCGAGCAAAGTCCGCAACATCGCAGCGATGTCTTCCGTGTAAGTCGGCGTCGAAAACTTGTCCGCGACCGCGGCGACCTGTTCTTCCGTACGCGCTTTCTTCAAAATCGCGTCGACAAAACTCGGCCGGTCCGGGCCAAAAACCCACGAGACCCGCGCGACCAGCGACTCCGGATATGCCGTGAGCACCTCCACCTCCCCTGCCCGCTTCGATTCACCGTAAACGCTGATCGGCCGAGCCGCGTCCTCCTCGGTGTAAGGCTCGCGCTTCTCACCGTCGAAGACGTAGTCGGTGCTCACATGGATGAAGCGCGCGCTTCGCTCCCGGCAGATCTCCGCTAGGACGCGCGGCGCCGTCGCGTTCAGCTGCATCGCCTCCGCGCGATGATCTTCACAATAATCGACGTTCGTTAGGGCAGCAGCGTTGACCAGCAGGTCAAACTCGAGCGCCCCTAACGATTCCCGCAACTGCTCCGGCGCCGCGAGGTCGAGCTGATCCCGCTTGAAGCCAACGACTGAAAACGTGCGCGCCAAATCCCGCGTCAGCGCCGCGCCCAGGCGGCCGCCCGCGCCGACGACGACAATCTTCAGCACCGGCTCCTCGCGTGCGTCGGCAGGCCGTCCGCTAACTTGATCCAGGGCAACCGATCATCGATCCAGACGTGCGCTTCCGGCTGATCGAAACTGCTCACGGTCACGTCCCATTCCTTCGCCTCTGGCGATGTGCGGAAGGTCAGCGTCGTCCCGCACGCGGCACAGAAGCCGCGCAGCTTCCCGTCGTGTTCCACCTCGCGTGGCAGGCCTTTGGTGAAGTGAAAATCCTCCGTCCGAAAAGAAGCCCAGGTCACAAACGGCGCGCCAGAACTTTGCCGGCAATCAGCGCAGTGACAATGCACGACGTGATATTCGCCGCGCCCCTGATAACGGATCGCGCCACACAAACAGCCGCCGAAAGTGATGCGTTCCGTCATGGCCTAACGAATCCCGCTGTCGCACATCCACTCAACGCTTTTCATTTTGCCCGGCGCGACCTCCACTTCGAAAGGACCGAAGGAGCCGATTTTGGCCCGCTCTTTTTTCGTCACGGTGTAATGACCCGGGCCTAACGAGACTTTGAACTTCCCCTGCGCGTCGGTCCGGAAAGTCGTGATCACCTTGCCGTCCTGTTGCACGACGAATTCCGTTGCCGGCAACGGCTTTGCGTCCGGGCTGCCGGCTCGGGTCGGCCCGCCCATCACGGGGCTGATCATAATTGAACCTTCCAGGCCCGACGCAACCTGGGCAAAAGCGAGCCCGGACACGAGCAGCAAAACGAGCAACAACAGTTTCTTCATAGCCTGGTAGGATCGCGCACACCACCACGCCTCGCCACTGTTTTAGGTAGTCCGGCCTAACGAACGACCTTTCCAGCGCGCGGGTCGACCCGCAAGGTGGCGGAGAAGGCCGAACCATTGGATCCCAAGTAGCGCAACGATCGCAAGGGGGTGAAGAATCAACCCAAGCCACGGCTGGTGAAACCTCCGCAAGGCTGCGAAACGCAGCACGAAAACGCTCACGCAACCGAGCAGTGCGAGCGCAAAAACTGCAGTCGATTTCGCAAACAAAAGTGCGAACGGCAGCACCTGGCCGAGGAGCAGAATCAGCGTCGCCGGACCGATGATCGCGGGCGCACCGAGGCCTTCGACCACATTCTTCCCAAGACCACGCCAGACTTCCCTGTTGCTCCGATACATCCGGCAGGTAGCCACGTCGGTCGCGTCGCAGAGATCGGTCATGAATCCGCGGGCGCGAAATCGCTTCGGCAAACTCAGCCCATCGTGCACGCTCGCCCGCATCGCCGCGTGCCCGCCACTCGCGCGATAAGCTTCCGCATCGGCAACAAAAAGCTGACCGCAACCGGTGCCGTAGGCCTGATGCCGCGAGGCGCGCATCCGTTCGAGCGGGAGAAATCCGAGGAGCAGAAATTGGATCAGCGGCACGAGCAGTTGTTCGGAGAAAGTTCCGGTCATCTGTCGCGGCACACCGCTCGCCAGTTGCGCATTTGCTTCGTGCAAGAAGGCGGCCAGTCGCGGGGCGGCGCAGGTCGTTAGGCACACGTCTGCATCGACGAAAATCAGAACCGGCTGCGAGGTTGCTTCGGCGAGCTGGGCGCAGGCGAAATTCTTGCCCAGCCATCCCGGCGGAAGCGGCTGACCTTCTATCAGCCGAACGCGCGGATCGCGCAGCGCAAGTTGCCTGACGATCGCCGCCGTTTGGTCGCTCGAGTCGTCATCGAGCACCAGCACCTCGGCCGCGCCGCTCGCAAGGCCGGCTTCCACCGCCGCCGCGATGTTGGGTTCTTCATCGCGCGCTGGGATCAAAACTGCCGCGGGCGCATTCGGCGATGGGGCGGCGGGCGGCGGGCGCAAAGCCGCGAGGTTGCGCAGGAAAAGCAAGGTCGGCCCGACGGCGCAAAGCAGGGCGAGCCCCGCGAGCCAAATCATAGCTGCGAATGCCCCGGCTCGAAGGGTTCCCCGCGCAGTCTTGCCCGCGCCTTGCGCCAGAGATCGTATGGCCGGTTCACACCGCTCTTCGCGCGCAACAAAACCTGCCACTCGTTAGGCACGCGCCGTTGCGCCGCCGCCGCCAAACGCGCCTGCGTGCGGGAGAGTCGCTCGCGCAAATCGCCGGTCCCCGCTTCTCCGAACGCGAGCAGCACCTCCGGTTTCCGCTCTTCCCAAAATGTGTATTCGATCGCGAGCGGCAGGTAGCGCGCTGCCGGCGCACGCGCCGCGAGATGCTCCAAGCCCGCCGCGAAAACGAGCGGCGCGCGCACATCCGCGAACTTCCCTTGGGGCGTCAGGAAGAGCGTGTTCTTCGGGTTTTCCAGGATCGCCGCGGAGGTCCTGAGGAATTCCGCCGCGCCGCGCGTGGTGCCGGTTTTCACCGGGAAAAAGCCGAGTCGCTTGAGGAAACCGTAGCGGCCCAGCGCCGCTGCATCCATCGGAGCGTAGGCCGTGCGATCCACGAAAAATTTCCGCGCCAGGAAAAGGCACACGAGCGGATCCCACCAGGCCGCGTGATTCAGGTAAACGATGAGCGGCCCGACCGACTCGTTAGGTGGCGTGCCGTTTTCCAAGAGCCGGACCGCGTGAAAATGCCGTGCCAGATAACTCGCGCTGTAACGACTGAAGAAACGAAGGAGCGGGTGCGAAATCTTCGGGAGCGCCGCGGGGTATTTCACACGTGCTCCAATTCCGCCGCCGGCTTCATCACCCGCGCTCCGGCGAAATCCGCATCGAGCGCATCAGCCGCGATCCAGCCGGACATCAACACCATCGGCATACCCGGCCCCGGATGCGCCGCACCGCCCGCCAGGTAAAGTCCGCGCACAT
>JBDTIQ010000061.1:0-14612 GCA_039936335.1 Chthoniobacterales bacterium | reverse complement strand
CGCTGGTCGATAGGAATCGCTCCTAAATAGGCCCGATAGACCGCACTATGATCAGTTTCAATTCCTCTCGCCGTCAGCCAATCTGCTATGGCCCGAAAGGTGAATCGTTTTTCGTTCCGCAGTACGTTGATCGTTTCGACATGATCCGAGAGCAGCTTTCTTTTCGCCTCCTTTTTCGCATCCTCCAGGAACGCATTCGGCACTGGAACCGGTGATTCCGAGAAACGGTTCGATGCTGATTTTTCAATCAGAGGCTTTGTCGATTCCGAGCCTTTGATCCTATTCGACTTGCCGCTTTTTTTCATAGAACAACAGGACATAAACAAACAAAACGAACATGTCAAGCAAAACGAACACTTCGCTGGGAATCTAGACAGCCTAATTGACCGCGATTCTGCCAAAGGATCTCAGTCTCCCGAAGGCGAAGGCTCTGAACGAACTCCGCCGTCCGCTCATCGCCGCTGGGATAGAGGGGAACATCCCCAGCCTAGCGTGCATCCCGGTCGGTAGCCGTGGTGTCCTGAATCTCCCGTTGTTGGGTTCCTTGGGGCGGTGTTGAGGGTGCCTGCATAGCGGGCAAAGATCGGACGTCCATTGGAATGGTCCGCATGCCTGCAAGCACTTCCAATATCATTCGCCGTATTGATTGGGTTTCCAATTCGATGGCGGTATGTCCCCGCGGCGTGTAGATACCGCGACGAATCTGGACCAAATCAAAGTCGTAACCGACTGCGATACCCATGTCCCGTAGTAAGTTTTCAAGGTGCGTTTGATTCCGTTGCATCCAGCCCTCAAGTTGTCGTAGCTGCTCCTGCGGATCTTGACTTAAGCTTCCAAGTTGATCCAGATATTCCCTCCAACGTTGCCTGACGTCTCTGTCTTTCTTGCGTCGTCCGTTGAACTCCAGGTCAATCGCGTTGAGTGCCTCGACATGACGGGGCGATACCGTTGCGCCTCGCGTCGTCATCAACGTCTTGAAAAGACGCAAGCGGCGACTCTTTTTCTCGCGCTCTACTTCAAGCCACTTTTGGGCTTGCACTGCAAAAACGGGGCCCGCGAGCAGCGCTATTATTGTCAACCACTCAATGGTCTTCATTATTTGCCTTTCGATCTAACTAGCGGTCTCAGTTCCAGCTGCACGTCTTCAAGCGTTAGTTCGTAGCTATAAGCCTCATTTTCGACTTCTCTGATTTGCGAGATCGCCTCACGAGGCAGTGGAATGCGAATCTGACGGTAAATTACGGAACCCGGGACGTCGGCCCATTCACCTTCTTTTGCCGGTGGTCCACCAAGTGGGACAGTCGAATATGGAAAGCTGAGCAATAGGGTAATGGCATGTTGCAATGGCGTCGGACGTTCGCTAGCCAGTAAATCTCCAATTTTGTTTATTGCAGACGGAAAATAGGAGCTTGTTTTGCCGGTGAGCTGCACTTTCACGCGACGGTTCCCACTTCGCTTCAGCGGGAACGGGCCGTCGATCCATTTCTGTTCAACGTCGCCGAAGCTGAATGGCAATATCATTTTGGCAGACTAACGACTGGCGAGCGGAATCAACAAGATTTTTCCGATGCTCTGGTTCGTCAAGCCAAAGACTTGGCTAAGCACCCACTGCCAGCAAAATTGCCAGCAAATTGCAGTGAAAGGGGCCGCCCGAGTAGTCGCCGATTAGACTTGATTACCCAGGTATAACCTGCTTAGCTGCAGGTAAATACAGGGGAAAGACCCGCCGAGTCCTACCGCTGGAGCATCCGCCGCTCACTTCCCGAGCGCGGGCGCGATCGAGAAACTCGCCATCAACCTGCCGCCGGCCGGGATGGTTTGAATCCCGTCTTTGTCTTCGAACGCGCGCTGTTCGTGACGATCGGTCAGTCCCCAGCACGGCTCGATGCAAAGAAATGCGCCGCCGTCCGACCAGAGCGTGACGTAGGGCGCGGCCCCGAGATCGACCGCAACCTGTCGACCACTTGGGGGATCGCGGTAGAGAAACTTGCGGTCCGGCACATCGACCAGCTCAAGGATGTAGGAGCCAGGAAGTTTCGCGCGCTCGAAAGGCATTGCCCCGCCTTGGAAATGAATCTCCTCCGTCTCGCCGGACAGATAATTGTCCGGCGAAAACCAGCGGCGGTAATGACCCGCCGGCAGCGCGAGCTCGAAACTCTCGAAGCTTGTGGCGACGAAGCCGGGATGGAGGCCAAACTCCAGATGAGCGGTTAGTTCCGGCTCGTGATTCTCGAACCCAAAACCGACTTCGAGCAGACCGGCGCGGAGCGTGTAGGTGAGCGCGAGCGAAACCTCGAGCGGGTATTCGACCGGCTCGAATTCGCCAGGCGTGATCCGGTAAGTGAGCGCCGCCTGATCGGTTGCGAGATGGGCGCTGACATCAGTGAAGTTCTTATGCCGCAGAAAACTGTGGGTGCCGCCGCAGATTTCCTTCCCACGATACAAGCTGTGCTCGTCCTTGAGACGGTGCAGAAGATATCCCATGACCGTTGCGTGATTCGCCCATCCACTTGCTGGTTTCGTGAGGTCGTCATCGCGATAGAGAAAACCAATCCACTCACCTTCCCCATCGCGTCGCGCCAGGCTCACCAATTCCGGGCCGAGGCGCGAGGCAATGATGCGCAGCGCGTGTTCGTCGTCGGTCAGGACATCGAGGAGACGCCCGTCGCGCTCCTCTTCGCAGTGGGTGAATTTCATTCCTCCTGATGGTGGCACCGCGGAGCTTACAGGTAAAGCTGGACGCGCTCCCATCTGCGCCGTAAAAACGTCGCGGCCGCGGCGCCCCGGAAAGCTGAGGCCGATGAGACCACCGTCTCGCAAACAACCAGTTCTCTACCCGCAGTAGCCGTGAGGGATTCAGAGATTTATCCCTCACGAGATATCGCACCAAGGCTCTATCTCAATCGAATTGTCGCTGCGAATCTTTTACGGGAAGAGTCCGCGCGCGGCTTTCGCCTTCATCACACGCTCCACGCCGATCGCCATCGCCGCCGTGCGGTGAGAGACGTTGTCGGCTTTCGCGCGCTTGATGATCTGCGTGAAGGAATGCTCGAGGATGCGGAAAAGTTTGTCGGTCACTTCCGTCTCGGTCCAGAGATAGGACTGCAAGCCCTGGACCCATTCGAAGTAGGAAACGATCACGCCGCCGGCGTTGCAGAGAATGTCGGGAATCACGAAGACCTCGTCCCACCGCTGATTCAAAAGCAGATCGGCTTCCGGTGTCGTCGGACCATTCGCGCCTTCCGCGAGGATGCGGCATTTCAACTTGTCCGCGTTCTTCGCATTAATCACGCGATCGACCGCCGCCGGCACGAGCACGTCGCATTTCATCTCGAGGAGTTCGTTCGCGTCGATCTGGTCGCCCTTGTCGAAACCCTTCAGCACCCCGTGCTTCGCGACGTAAGCGTCGGCCGCCTTGATGTCGATCCCTTTCGGGTTGTGAAGCGCGACGGTGTGGTCGCTGATGCCGACAATTTTCACGCCGCTCTTCAAGCCTAACGACAAAGCCGCGACCGAGCCGACGTTGCCGAAACCTTGCACAATCGCGGTGCTTTTCTCCGGGTCCATCTTCAGCATGTCCATCGCGCGTTCGATCAGGTAAACCACACCGCGGCCCGTGGCTTCGCGCCTGCCTTCCGTGCCGCCGATCGAGACCGGTTTGCCAGTCACGATTTCGGGCACGCAGTAACCTTGATAAACGGAATAGGTGTCCATGAACCAAGCCATGACCTGTTCGTTCGTCCCCATGTCGGGGCCCATGATGTCGGTGTGCGGGCCGACAAACGGAATCATCTCCTGCATGTAACGACGCGAGACGGCCTCAAGTTCGTTGCGCGAAAGCTTCGTCGGATCGCACGCGACCCCGCCTTTCGCGCCGCCATACGGCAGGTTGTTCAACGCGCATTTCCAGCTCATCCACATCGCGAGCGCCGCGGTCTCGCCCATCGAGAGCGACGGCGCGAAACGCGTGCCGCCTTTCGTTGGACCGAGCGTGAGGTGATGCTGCACGCGGTACCCTTGGAAGGTTTTCGTGCTCCCATCGTCCATGTGGACCGGCAAGGTCACCGCCATCGCGCGCTTCGGCATCATGAGCCGATCACGGTGATTCTGGTCGATATTCAGGTAATCGGCGATGACTTCGAATTGATCGCAGGCCATCGTGAAAACGGGGTCGTTATAGATACTCATAGGAAAGTGGGCCGGAAACTTATCGCAGGCCAACAGCGGATGCAGGTGGTTTTTCCGCTGCAACCTCCCAGCCGTCAAATGCAAATCGCGGCTGTTTCGTTCTCTGTTCTTCCAAATCCTTCTCCTGCTCCCAATCCTGCTCCTTTGTTCAAGCGAAGAGATTAGGAGCAAGAGAGGGACTCTGAAATAAGGCGCACTCGCTTCTCTGACGGCGTCGCTTTAGGCTGCGGAAATGGAGGAGGAAGATTTCCCATTGCACCTCGAGACCATCGCCGTGCATGCCGGCCGCGCGGTCGATCCGGCGACAGGCGCGGTGACGGCGCCGCTCTATTTATCGACGACTTTCGAGCGCGCGCCGGATGGAAGTTTCCCGAGCGGATTTAACTACTCACGCTCGAATAATCCGAATCGTGCCGCGCTCGAAGAAGCGCTCACGCTCTTGGAAGGTGGCGCGGTCGCAGCGGCTTTCGGGTCCGGGATCGCGGCGGCTGCCGCCATCCTGCAAGCGCTCGCGCCTAACGATCACGTGATCGCGCCCGTGGAAGCGTATCACGGCATTTTGCGTTTGCTCCGCGACATCTTCGCGCGCTGGCAGTTGGCGGTCGACTTCGTCGATATGACTGATCTCGCGGCGGTAAAAAAGGCGGTCCGCCCAGGCACAAAACTGCTCTGGCTGGAGACGCCGTCGAACCCGACTTTGAAATTAACCGACATCGCGGCCGTCGCCGCGATCGCGCATGCTGCCGGCGCGCGGCTCGCTTGCGATAACACCTGGTCGCCCATCCTGCAGCGGCCGTTTGCGCTCGGCGCCGATCTCGTGATGCACTCGACGACGAAATACTTCGGCGGCCACAGCGATGTGCTCGGCGGCGCGGTGATTGCGCGGGCGGCGGATGATTTTTTTCAGCGCGTGCGCGAAGTGCAAACGATCGGCGGCGCAGTGCCAGCGCCGTTCGATTGCTGGCTGATTCATCGCGGCATGCAGACGCTCCCGTGGCGCATCCGCGCGCATTCGGAGAACGCGCTGCGGGTGGCGGAATTTCTCGCGAGCCATCCGCGCGTCGAGCGCGTGCATTATCCCGGGCTGCGATCGCATCCGCAGCACGACCTCGCGCGGCGGCAGATGGATCCATTTGGCGGGATGCTTTCTTTCGAGCTGCGGGGCGATCGCGCGCAAGCCCTGGCTTTGCCTAACGAATTGAAGATTTTCACCCGCGCCACCAGTCTCGGCGGCGTCGAGAGCCTGATCGAGCATCGGGAATCGATCGAAGGTCCGGAAACAAAAACGCCGGCCAACCTGCTGCGTCTTTCCATCGGCTTGGAACATCCCGACGATCTCATCGCCGATCTCGCGCGGGCGCTCGCGGCCTGAGCGGAAAATCAGCACGAGCATCCCTTCTCCTGCTCGGTCACGACACCTATCGGGCGTAGCCCTGACGAACCCCGACACGGGGTCCTGCTTTTGGTGTGGGAAGAAAAACACCCTGTCATCCTGAGCGCAGCGCAGCGGAGTCGAAGGACCTCACAACCTTTGCTCGACTATCCGCCGGTGGGTGAGCGTCGAGCGAGGTTTGCGAGGTCCTTCGACTGCGTTTCGTTCGCTGCGCTCTCGGCACTCCGCTCAGGATGACAAGCCTAACGAAATCACGGTGCTCGACGCCGGTGCCCGAGCCGCCATCCTCCTGCGAGCCGAGGCAGGGACGTTCAAATAGCAGAGCGGGCGATTTCGGCGGCCATGCAATTTTAAAGGACGTAATCTTGCGTGGCGCGAGCTTCCTTGCCGTTTCGAATCTTGCAAGATGGGAGCGCACGAGCGGGATTGCGGATCAGAACTTCAGCCGTTTCCGAACCAGCAGCACAACTTCGTGCAACTCCGCGATTCGAAGCAGGTAGGCGGTCACGAAAAACGCGCTGCCGCCAAGCGCGATCGTAATGCCCACATCCAGGATCCGCTTCCACTCCGGCTGGCGGATCACGTCGGGAAAAACAAAATGCTGCGCCGACCAGCAGACCGCGCCAAGGACCGCGCCCGCGATCGCGATTCTGCCTAACGACGCCAACATCGCCCCGGTTTCGAGCCGACCCGTGTGGTGCCGCATCAACGCGTAGAGGAGCAGGAAATTCGTGGTCGCGACAAAGCTCGTGGAAAGCGCGAGCCCGCGATGACCGAGCCCGAGATGGAAGGTGAAAATCCAGTTGAGCCCGAAATTCACCGCGATCGAGATCAGACTAACGATCATCGGCAGATGGCGTTTATCGAGCGCGTAAAAGGCCGGCGCGAGCACCTTCACGCCCGCATACGCCGCCAGTCCGATCGCGTAAAACTGCAGCGCCGCCGCGGTTTGCACCGTCGCTTCCGGCGTAAAGCGACCATGCTGGTAGATCACCGCGATGATCGGCTGCGCGAGAATGATGAGCCCGATGGCCGACGGAATCGTAAGGAGCATCACGAGCCGCATCGCGTGCGAGAGCGCACCGCGGAATTCGTTCGCGTTTCCGGTCGCCGCGCTGCGCGAAATCAACGGCAGCGTGACCGTCGCGATCGCCACGCCGAAGACGCCGAGCGGCAACTGCATGAGGCGAAAAGCGATGTTCAACCAGGTGATGGGGCCGTTGCCTAACGACGAGGCGAAGCCGCTGTTGACCGCGACATTTACCTGCACCGCGCTGGCCGCGATCGTCGCCGGGCCCATCAGCGCGAGGATCGTGCGCACCCCGGGATCGCGCCAATGGAAGTCGAACCGAAAGCGAAAACCGACGCCGTGCGCGGATGGCAACTGCACCAAAAGTTGCAGCAACCCACCCAGCAAACTCCCGATCGCGAGACCGACGAGACCGCGTTCCCCAAAATGCGGGTGCCGCCAATCCGCCTGCGGATCGAGCCAGTAACAAAACGCGACGCCGCCGATGATCGATCCGAGATTAAAGAAGCTCGACGCGAGCGCCGGCATGCCGAAGACATTCTTCGCGTTCAGCATTCCCATCACGAGCGCGGCGAGCGACACGAGCAGGATGAACGGGAACATGATCCGGGTGAGCTGGATGGTGAGCGCCGCTTTCTCCGCGGGAAAACCGGGCGCGAGCACGTCGATGACAAACGGCGCGAAGATGATCCCGAGCAGCGTCATCCCGCTCATGAACACGAGCGTGAGCGTCGCGACTTTGCTCGCCAGCTTCCACGCCGATTGATCGCCTTCCGTGGCGATGCGGCGCGAGAAAGTCGTGACAAACGCGGTCGAGAGCGCGCCTTCGGCAAACAAGTCCCGCAGCATGTTCGGCGCGCGAAACGCGGTCAGGAACGCGTCCATATTCTTCGACGCGCCGAAGAGCGCCGCGATCACTGTCTCGCGCACGAGCCCGAGCAGCCGGCTGCACATCACGGCCAGGCCGACGATACTCGTCGCCCTCGTGCTCACGCGTTGATCTGTCTGCCCCGACATGCGCGAGAAGCAATAGCGGAGCGCGCTCGAAAGCAAAGCGGAACCTGCGAGTTCCGGCCTGCGTCCGCGTGCCCGCTATTTCAGATAGAGACTCATGTCCTCGAGATCGATGATCCCATGCTCCGCCGCGAGCAGATCCGCGCCGAGGATGCCGAAGACATGCGTCTCTTCGATCCTGGAAATATCCGCGCTGAAGTTGCTGCCGAGGATGAAGAGTTTCTGCGCCGGCAAATGGAAATCGCCGATCTTCAAATCACTCACGCGCGCGACCGACGCTTCATTTCGCCCACCGTCGAACCCGCCGAAGACGATCTTCGTTCGCTGCGTCGGCATCCGTAGCTCGGAGGCAAGCGCCGCGTCGAGGAAAGTCGTGAAGGCGCCGGTATCGACGAATAAGCGGCCCGATTTGCCTCCGATTGTGCATGGCACCGTGAAGCCGCGGCCATTCTCCACCCGGAGCGGCACCCGCGTGAAACCCATCGCCGCGACCGTCGCGCCGAGCTTCGAATGTTCGTGCGATTTAATCGGGAAAAACATCTGCCGGGTGCGGACGTTGATGATCGCTTTATAATGCAGAAGAATGTCCGCCCCGAGCAGCCCGGCCATGTGGCGCGACTCCTGAGCGTGCTCAAGCAGGAGAATGTCCGAGGTGCCTTTGCTGTAGAGCGAGATCGGTCCGCGCCCGAAATCCATCGAGCCGGCCCGCATGTCATTCACCTCCGCGATGCGCAAGGTCTGGCCTTTGAGATATTGATATTGCCCATAAGGCGAATCGGGGCCGGTCGGTTTCACGCCATCCTTCAGCGCGATGTGCTCGTTCATCACCGTGTTCGACGCGCCCGTATCGACGGCGAAGCGTTCCGGGTGACCGTTCACATAGACCGTCGTCTCCAGTTGATTGATCGTCTCCCGGCTCAACTGCACGGATGCATAACCGGGCACCTCCGGGAGGGGCGGCGGAGCGGCGTAGGCTGCGCCGCCGAGCAGGAGCGCGAGGATCGAACCGAGGAGGAGTCGGCGAAAACATCGCGCGGCGGGATGCGATTGTGGCGTGATCATAGGTTTATTCGGCACTCAATGTCTCATGCGGCCGGTCTTCCCGGTAGGGCTGGTGATTCTCATAGAGGAGCAGACGCTCGTCGCCGCCATGCAACTTATCTCCCTTGGCCAACGCGAGCGCCTGCCGCTCGTCCCGGACCGCGGCCTCGAAGTCGCTGGCTGCCGCTTCGGCCGCTGCCAGCGTGTCGAGCACCGCTGGCACGTGACCGCCGCTGAGCGCGTTGGCAGCTTTGCCGTAACGGACCGCCTGCGCGCCATCGCGCACCGCGGCGTCCGGCGAAGTCGCCAGCAACCACGCGAGCTGATTGTTATAATTCACGTTTTTCCGATTCGTCCCGAACGCGCGCTCGAGATCGGCGCGGCTCGCGCGGGCGTTCCCCATCGCGGCGTAGATCTGCGCCCGGACGGAGAGCGCTTCCCCGATCGCGGCTGGCGCATCCTCTTGCAGGATGCGCATCGCTTCCGCGCAATCGCGCAGGGCCGCGTCGTAACGATGCATCGCCGCATGAGCGCGCGCCGTCCAGAGCCGCACCGCCGCGTCGTTCGGAGACTGCCGCACAAACGCCTCGAGATTCTTTTCGGCAGCGGCGAAATTCTTCGCTTTCACCTCGCGGACGATTTCCGCGGTCCGCTGCTGCTTCGCGCGTTCGCCCGCGCTCCCCGGTTTCCGCCAAGTATCGCCCCAGCCTCGCTCCTGCGCCGGCAATACGCGGATGGTGCACGAACCCAGCAGGAGGAGGAAAAGCAGGAACTTGATGCGACTCATCGGGAAAACGGGGATGCCATCGCTGCTAAGCGCGGTCGCCGTCAAACGAATTTCCGTGACCGACAAAACAAATGTCAGGCGCCTTCCGGTGCAAGAAAGCGCTGATAGAGAAATGAGGCCGCGATCAGGATCAGTGCGACGCCGACGAAAGCGCCGATGCGGTAGAGTTCGTTCAGGTCGCTCAGGTCGTGGAGGAAGAGTTTCACGAGCGTCACGCCTAACAATGCCACGCCCGCGTAGCGTGCGGCTTTTTCTTTAATCCGCATGCCGATGAGAAGGAGCCCGAGCGCAAAGAGCGCCCACGCGATCGAGTAGGTCATGTCGCGAGCGAAGTTGCCGGAGAAGGAAAAGGTCAGCGTCGGCCCAATCGAGAAGTAATCGGCGATCTCGATGTTCAAGAGGAGGAAGGCCAGGATCGCGCCTAACGAGCCGAGCAATCCCGGCGTGCTGCGTTCGAAATCGGTTTCGCGGCGTTCGCCAAAAATCGCCACACCACCGAGCAGACACGCGGTCGTGAGGCCGTAGGCATAAAGATACCAGTTCCAGATATGAGTCGCGCTCCGCTTGTGATATTCGAGGACCGCGGGATTGAGCGCCAGCCTAACGAACGCCGCCGCGAGCAAAAGCACGGCAACGACGCGCAGCCCGCGATGAGGCACCCGATGGAAAAGCGCGAGCAGCGCAACACCTTCCAGTGCCCAGCCGAGCGTGATCCATTCGCGATCGAACTGGAGCGGGAAAATCAGACTAACGAAAAGTAAGAACGCCCCACCCTGCCAGGCCAGCCGCGCGTCGCCGGTCGCGGGATCGGCATGATAGAGTTTCAGGAGACCGAAGAGACCGACCGCGGCCGGCGCAAGGAAGCAGACCGGGAGCAATCCCATGCGTTCGTTAGGGAAAGCGGCCACGATCGCGCGCTCGAAGAGCCAGAACGCGACCACTTGGGCGAGGGCGCTGATCGCCCACGACCAAACTTTTTCCTTCTCCGCGGAGCAAAACGGAAACGCGACGAAGAACAACAGAAGGAGCCCGTAGCAAACGAGCGCCGGGATCGCCTGCGCATCGGTGAAGCGGATTCCCTGCCAGGCCAACTCGGCCAACGCGCTGCCTAACAATGCCGCAACCGCGAGCCAATCGGCGCGTTGCACGATCGCCGCCGCGAGCAGGATCGCGGTCAGGATGAGCGTGACGACGAAGACCGGCGTCGGATTCCAAAGCGGCATGCGTTGAATCAGAAGAACGAGCAACAGAAACGGCGCGAGCGTTCCGATAGCCGTGAACGGCACGATCCGCGGTCGCCAGGCCGCGGCCGGCGTGGTCGCGGCGTGGAGTAACGCGAAAATCACGATCGCGGAAAGCGAAGCGGCGAGTGCGGTTTCGCGGGCGAACATTTCGATCCAGCTGGCGACCAGAACGAACGCAACCGCCGCCGCGCCCAGCGCGATGAGCCGATGCGTCCGCCCGAGCAGAGGCAGCGCGAGCAGGCCGGCATCGGCGAGAAAGATGAAGCCGAAGAAATAAAACGGCGCGCGCGCCAGCGCGGGAAAAGCGAGCAAGCAAAAGCCGAATCCCAGTGCCGCAAAACCGGCAACCGCTGCAGCCGCGGCTGTCCAGGTATTCGAGGACATTTGTGATCCGCGAAGGAAGAAAACAGCGAGAAAGAGCGCTTCGAAGCCGAGAAAGATCCAGAGCGCTTCCGTGCTTTTCGCAGTGTCGAAAAATTGCGTCGCCCAACCAAGCTGGATCAAGACCGTTCCAATCGCAGCGAGCAGCACGAGATAATGCCAGCGCTTCCGCAGCGCGACGGCCGCCACGCCGAGATCGAGCAGTGCGATGTAAAGGAAGAGCGCCCGCGTATTCTCCACGCCCGAGGGAAGCAGAACCGGTGTGAGAAATCCGCCTAACAATCCGAGGATCACAATCACCTGCGCGCTCAAATTCACCGCGAGCAGAAAGGAACCGAGTGTGACGGCCGACATCGCGAAGAAGGCGGTCGTTAGGCTGATCAGCGCATAGAAGGAATGCGCCGCGAAGATGGTCGCGTAGAGAATCACGATGCCGGTCGCGCAGAGACTTTGCGCCGTGGTGCGGTAGCGACCGCGCGCGAGCCACCAGCCCGTAGCGAGCAAAGCGAGGCCGACCGCGACGCCGATCACAACCCGCCCGAGCGGCGTGATCATGCTGTTCTCGAACGAGTATTTCACGAGAAAAACAACGCCGAGAAAAAGCACGAGCCCACCGAGCCAGGCGAACATTTTCACGCCCATGAATTGTTCCCAATCGATCGGCGGTTTGGAGGGACGGGCGCTGTCCCGTCCGAGGCTGTTGCTCGGAATCGGGGACGGGACGACGCCCGTCCCTTTAGGTCTGATCGGCGGTGCGGGCGCTCTCAGCGGCTGCGGAATCGGCGGCGGCACGTTCTGCGCGGGCTCATCAGGCCGACGCGCTTCGAGACCACTTATTCTTCGATCGAGAGAATCAATCTGCCACCTAAACCGCCCGACCTGGAAGGCCAGCAGGACGACAACCGCGACGAGAAGGACAACGAGCGCGATCACAAACCAGTCGGGTGATCGAGAAATTCCCAAGGAATTTCGAAGTGTTCCGCCAAGCCTGCGGCGAACGCTTTCACGCCGAAAGTCTCGGTCGCGTAATGGCCGCCGAGGAAAAGATTAATCCCAAGTTCTTCAGCCGCGACCGCTGCCCAGTGCGGCGCTTCACCCGTGATGTAGCTGTCGATTCCTCCGCGCGCGGCTTCGTAAATTTCTCCACCTGCGCCGCCGGTTACCAGGCCGACGCACCTGATTTCCATCGGGCCCGTGCCGATGCAGCGAACTGGTCCGCCGCCTAACGACTCTTCAAGTTTCGCGAGCAATTCGTCGCGGCGCAGATTCGTGTCAGCTTTCAATCCAGTCGGCTGCCCTTTTAGCTCGAGAAACGGCTCCGTCTTTTCGAATCCAAGCGCGGCGGCCAGGAGCGCGTTGTTCCCGAGCGTCGGGTGAACATCAAGCGGCAGATGGGCGCTATAAACCGCGAGGTTCTGCCGGAGCGCGAGCTGTACTGCGCGAAAATGCGCGCCAGTCAGCGGACGCAACCCCTGCCAGAAGAATCCGTGATGTACGATGAGCAGATCGATTTCGCGCTCGATCGCCATCTGGAACGTCGCGCCCGACGCATCAACGGCCGCGCCGATTTTGGTGACGTTGCCGTCGTTCTCGATCTGGAGGCCGTTCAGGGCGTTTGGATAATCTTCGATACTCGTTAGGCGCAGGGTTTCATCAGCATAACGAACGATTTCAGCGAGCTCAGCCATGCCGCATTCTGCCGAAGAAACGCGCCGGGTGCACGAGCGTTTCTCCGATGTTCCATCACGGCACCGCGAGCATCTCTTGACGAAGCGCTTCGGCTGAACATCGTGCAGGGCAGTTCGAAGCTTCAGCGTAACGAAAAGGAGTTTGCGTGGAATTGGAATACACAGATACACCCGTCGCGGCCTCAACCGATCAGGCTTTCACTACGACAAGTGAGGCGCGTGGTTACTACGACACGACGGCCGAGGGCGCCGCGAGCGACATGGTTGCGGTCATGCTCAGCATTCTTCCCGGCCTTGGTCACATCTATAAAGGCTACCGGCTGATCGGCGTACTGCTCCTGTTCGTAGGAATGCCGATGTCTGTCGCGCTCGCTTTGTTGATCGCCACCGGCACCGCCGGCTTCGGATTTTTCCTCCTGCCGATCTACTGGATCGCCGTGATGGTGAACGTCTGGGCGATTCCCGATCGCGTCGCGCCGACCGTCTCGGACGAAGGCGAGCAATACTGATGTAGAGGCGGCCGTGTCGGCCGCTGCGGTGCGACGGTTTGCGGGCGACACGCCCGCCGCTACACAACCGCGGAGTGGATCTCCTCGAGGATCTCGCGCAGACCGTAACGGAAGTTCCATTCCGGGTAGTGTTCGCGAAATTTCCGCACGTCGCTGATCCACCAAATGTGGTCGCCGACCCGGTTTTCCTCGACGTATTCCCAGGACAGCTTGCGGCCGCTGATTTCTTCGCAAAGCTCGATCGCCTCAAGCATCGAACAATTTGAGTGGCGGCTCCCGCCCATGTTATAAACCTCGCCGACGCGCGGCTGCCGAACGAACGCCGCGAACGCTTCCACCAGGTCGAAGCTGTGAATGTTGTCGCGCACCTGTTTCCGTTTGTAACCGAAAACGCGATAGCGCCTGCCCGTCACGGTGCATTTCATGAGATAGCTGAGGAACCCGTGCAGCTCGGTCCCGGCATGTGCCGGACCCGTTAGGCAACCGCCGCGTAAACAGGCGGTCGGCATTCCAAAATAGCGGCCATATTCCTGCACGAGCACATCGGCGGCCACCTTCGAGGCGCCGAAGAGCGAGTGCTTCGTCTGATCGATGCTCATGCTCTCGGAAATGCCCGGCTCGTACTCGTGGCTCGGCTCGATTTCCCAACGCAACGGTAGCTCATGCAACGGCAGGTGATTCGGCGTATCGCCGTAAACCTTGTTCGTCGAAGTGAAGACGAAAGGCGTTTCCGGACAGAAGTTTCGCGCCGCTTCGAGAAGGTTCAGCGTCCCATTCGCGTTCACCGTGAAATCCATCTGCGGATCGCGCGCCGCCCAATCGTGCGAAGGCTGCGCCGCGGTGTGCACGATCGCCGCGAGCGCGCGGCCATGTTGCGCGAAGGTCTCGTTCACCGCAGAAGCATCGCGAACGTCGATCTCCCGATGTTCGTAACCGGGCACACCTGCGATCAACTCATCGCGGCTCTTCTGCGTGGAAGCCTCCGCGCCGAAAAAACGCTGCCGCATATCGTTGTCGATCCCCACGACGGCGTAGCCTTCTTTCGCGAAATGCCGGACCGTCTCCGAGCCAATCAGTCCGGCTGAGCCGGTCACGAGCACAGTGCGCGCCTTCTGCATCCGTTAGGCCGGCGCCCCGATCATCCAGGTGAGGCGGCCATTCTCGGGGGCGACGCGGGCGGCGGGAAACTCCGTGTCTCCTGCGAGCACGCGCTCGAGCAACTCCGGATTCTTCCCACCGCCGACCAGAAAGAGCACGTGCCGCGACTGATTCAAGAGCGGCAAAGTCATCGTTAGGCGCCAGCTCTGAAACTTCGGGACGAAGTTCGACATCACCCG
>JBDTIQ010000060.1:0-6692 GCA_039936335.1 Chthoniobacterales bacterium | reverse complement strand
TACGGATCGAGACCGTGAACGGGAAAAAGATGCTGACCGCGAAGGACGCGAGCGGGAAGGTGCTCTTCAACGGCCCGATCGATACCGACCAGGAGCGCGCGAAAATCCCGCCGGATGTGCGCAAACGTTACGACAATCTCGAGCACCAGGAGCTGCCGCCGGTTCCACCTAACGAACAGCTCGCGCCGCATGCGCCGAACCTCCAGGAGTCCGCGCAGCTCCAAAACAAGAATCTTGAGCAGGCCGTGCTCGCGCCAAATGGAGGGAGTGGTTGGCGGCGCGACACGGTCGTGCTCTAGAGCGATTGCCAAAGACGCTTCTGGCTGCCTTTCGCACCAGCCCTTTCTCCGCTGCGCTCCGCTGCGCTCCGCTCAGGATGACAGGTCTTGTGTATTGGCGAACGCCGATGTTAAGGCTGCACTCTTCGACAACCTGAGGGAGACGGCGATCGCGCGCTTGCGGTCGCCGTGCTCACTCTTACGATCTCGTGCGCGCGAGGCTGCGGCCTCCCGCGCGTGAATGCCCGAGCCCTCTTTTCCTGCACCCGCCACGCAGCCCGCGCATGATCCTTACGCCGCATTTCGCTCGCGCAATTATGTGCTCTACGCCGCTGGCAACTTTATCGCCGCAAGCGGCCGGCAAATGCTCACGGTCGCGCTGGAGTGGGAGGTTTATGCGCGGACCCATTCCGCCACCGCCCTCGGCTTGGTTGGCCTGGCCGCCGCGCTGCCCGTCGTCGGGTTATCGCTACCGGCCGGGCATTTGGCCGATCGTTATCGCCGCAAAACGATCATCCTTTGCTCGCAGGTGCTCAGCGCGCTTTGCTCGATCTGTCTCGCGCTTCTCTCGTTCAATCATCTCGCGCTGCCGCGGCTCCCGATTCTTCTGCACGCGAACGACGGCCTGCGTTTCATCGCGCACATTTTCGAGCGCCATGCCACCTACCATTTCGACGATCTCTCGCTCCCGCTCTTCTATGTCGTGATGCTGCTCTCGGGGTCCGCCCGCACTTTCGGCTGGGCCGCGCGCGCTTCGTTTTTCCCGACGCTGATGCCGCGCGACGACTTCGCGAACGCGGTGACGTGGAATAGCAGCATGTTTCAGATCGCCTCGGTCGTCGGACCGGCGCTTGCTGGTTTACTTATCGTTAGGCTGGGATTTCCATTCATCTACGCACTCGATGCCTGCTGCGCGCTCGTCTTTTTCCTGCTCGCGCTGCCGATCAAGAAAGTGCGCGAATCAAAACGTGTGACGACGAGCCCCTGGGAAAGCCTCGCCGAGGGAATCCGCTTCGTCGCCGGGCGGAAGGTGATCCTCGCCGCGATCACGCTCGACATGTTCGCGGTCCTGCTCGGCGGCGCGACCGCGTTGCTGCCGATCTTTGCCGATCAGATTCTGCACTGCGGGCCGATCGGTCTCGGCTGGTTGCGAGCCGCGCCCGCGGTCGGTTCCTTCGGCATGGCAGTCCTGATCGCGTTTCTGCCGCCGATGCGGAACGCGGGGCGCACGCTGCTCTGGTGCGTGAGCGGGTTTGGTCTCGCGACCATTGTGTTCGGCTTGTCGACCTGGTTCTGGTTGTCGCTCGCGATGCTTTTCGTCACGGGCGTTTTCGACAGCGTTAGCGTCGTCGTTAGGCAAACACTCGTGCAACTGCTCACGCCGGATGAGATGCGCGGCCGCGTCTCCGCCGTAAACAACATCTTCATCGGCACCTCGAACGAGTTCGGCGCGGTCGAGTCAGGTTTAACTGCGGCGGTTTTCGGACCGGTCATCTCCGTCGTCGGCGGCGGGATTGGGACGATCCTGGTCGTGCTCGGCGTCGCGCTGAAGTGGCCGGAGGTGCGCAAGATCGGCAAGCTCGATCGCAGCCTGCACTAGCCGCGCCGCTACTCAGCCGGGGCGATCTGGTATTGCTCGATCTTTCCGTCAGGCAGCAGGTAGGCGGTGAGACGCAGCATTTTCTTGGGGAACTTGATCTCGTAACGCCGAAACGTCATCCCGCCACGGAGGCCCTGGCCGGTTTGCTCGAATTTCTCGGGCTCCCCGAGCGCACCCAGCGCGGTGGCGTAGTCCGCGATCGCTTCCTTCGTAAAATACGCGTTCGCGTTGTCGGTCAGGAGCGAACGATCGAGCTCGCCGTGCTGGAGAGCGGTGAAGATCGAGCGCATGCGGTCGAGCGCGGCGGGCGTCGCAGGATCGCTTTTGGCAAAAACGATGTCTTCGATCTTCGTCGCGATCTGCTGGGAAGCGCCCGTCGCATCCATGTTCACCAGGACGGCGACGGCAACGCGATCATCGGGAAAGACGTCGTTCGCCGCGGTGAACCCGGAGACTTCGCCGCTGTGCGAGACACGACGCCGGCCGTTCACGAGGCTGAGCCCGACGCCGAGGCCGTAGCCGGAGCCAACTCCGCTGTTCAGGCGGACTTCCGTTTCCAGCGCATGATACGACTCGGGCGCGAGGAGCGACTGGTCGATCAGGGAAATATCCCAGCGGGCGAGATCGCTCGCGGTCATGGCCAGTTCGCCCGCGGCAAACATCCAGCCACTTCCTTCCTTCGGCGCGATACGAGGCGGGCCGCCGGCGTAGCGCAGGTAGCGCTGCGCATCGCCAGGCCCAAGCGCGGCGGCGTCGCTATTCACGACCGACTTCATCTGCAGCGGACCGAGGATGCGTTTCTGGAGAAAGGAAAAGACGGGTTCGCCCGAGACTTTCTCGATGATAAGGCCGACGATCACGTAGTTGGTGTTGCTGTATTGCCACTTCGCGCCGGGCTCGAAATCGAGCGGTCTGCGGCCCCAGCGGCTCGCGATCTCCTGCGGCGTGACCGGTTTCCGCATCATCGGCATGACGTAATCCTGCGGCCAGAAATCCTGGTAGCCGGCGGTCATGGAAAGGAGCTGGCGGAGCGTGATGTCGCGGGCGCGGGTGAGTTCAGGAAGCCAATGCGCGAGCTGATCGTCGAGGGAGATCTTGCCTTCCTGCGCGAGGAGGAGCAGCCCGGCAGCGGTGAATTGTTTGCTGATCGAGCCGATGCTGTAGCGCATCTCCGGGGTAGCCTTCAGCTTCTCCGCGAGGCGTGCCGTACCGTAGGCTTGGGCATAAGCCAACTTACCATCGAGGACGACGGCGATGGAAGCGCTGGGCGGGCCGGTCTGGGCCAGAAGGTCAGTCACGCCTTGGTCGATCTTGGCTTTCATCTCGGCGGAGAGCGGGGTCTCCGCGGGAAGCGAAGCCGCGCCAAGAAAGAGGAAGGTAAGAAGAATGAGAATCTGCCGCATGACTCATCTTAGCGCGACCGCGGAACACGACGAGAAATAATTTCGCACTCGCGAGGCGGAAGGAGTTATCCGCAGATAGCGCAGGGGAGCGCAGATGTGGGAAGGGAGCTGGATAATCTTATCGGTCTTAGCCTACGCGCGATCCAGCTGCCAATGCAATGGGCTACTATCTGAGAACGAGCGATAGCAGCGCGCATCGGAGCGCCCGCGCCGTCGGTGCCCCTTCTGCTCGGTGTCGAAGTTGGGGCGAAAGGTCAGATCGCGTCGTCTCAACACTTTAGGAAGCGACGGCGCGCTTCCCTCCCAGTCGAAGGCTGCGCTTTCTCAACTCTCAACGGAAAGCTCTCAGCTCTTCCCGCCCGGACCACGTGAGCGTCAGATCAATACCGTCGCCACCTATGTAGCTCGCATGTAGCTGGTTGCCGCCCACACTTACGACTGCGCCATCGGTCGAGCTCGCGAACGCGTCGCTGATCGGCTCCTGTGACTTATTGTCGATCGCGGTGAAGACATTACCGGCAGCGCTCTTTCCCCTCACGCGTCCGTGGAACCTCTAGGCCAGCGCTGGCGCAAAATCCTCTGGAAGATCTGGCTGGCCGATCCCCTTACAACGAGACGCTCCACACTCGCAAGCAAGCCAACTATGGCTCATGGTTCTTCAGTTTATTCCCGACTAACAAAACAGTCTCTGTGCCAATAACTCATTCGAAAAAAGCATTTGCAGCAGAGGGAACATCTGACCTCCTGCGACTCCCCGAATCGGAAATTTACCGCGATGTAGCGGAAGAGTCCTGCCAAGGCGGCCGGACTTTTTTGCAAATGAAGAATTCAGCCAAGTCTTTCAGCCCCGCGGGTTAGTCAAAGTCTGCGGAACGATGGATGGCAAACCGTTTATCAGCTTCTTCGTGGCGCTAGGTGACGACACTCCCAGGTTCACAGAGAAGGACGATGCCTCACAAGTTCAGCGCGTAAAAACCCTGCGGTCCATTTCTCGCGTCAAATCGGCATCGAATCGCGAAGTTCTTGCTCTTTGCGAGTGTCGTATCCCCTTACAATTCTCTCTACCATTCCTATGTTACTGTTAAAGAAGGAGTTGAGTAAGCTGCAGGGCAGAAAATGAGCAAGTGCCGTCGGCACTTCATACATCTTTACCTACCCGACATCTTGTCACTCATGCGGAGATACTCTTTCAAGCACCATGCTATAAATCGTTTACATGACCATTGACCATTAGTGGCACAAGGCATGCTGGTGGACCAAATAGGAACTCGCAATTTATATGACAAGAAAAATTATTCTTCTCCTGGCATGCGCTGTGAGCGCGTTCGCATTAAACGCGAACGCTTTCACCAAAATTCATTTCCAAGAAAACGGCGATATCGGCCCGACATATATCTTCGGACAAGATGTCGGCGTTGATTTGACGCTGAGTGCTTTTCTTACCGCTGGCGGGACTACCGATTTGTACGTAATTAACGGAGCAGGAACGACTGGCGACCCGGGCCAGACCGAAATCGGGGCCAATACCTTCATTCAGTTGACCGTTCCAACGAGTCCGGTTTCGAATATTGACTTTGTGTCTATCGGCGACATCGAGAATGGGGAATCGGCGCTGGTCTATTTTACTCACACTGCCGGGAGCTTGTCCGGAGCGACGCTTCTCGGAACGCTCACCGCTGATGGCTCAGTTACGATTGGATCACTTTTTCAGAATGGATTTATCGACATCACCGCTGGTGCAGGGAGCAGCGTGCTTCTGACTGAGGTTCAAATCTCAGCTGTTCACGGCGTGCCAGATGCCGGGTCTACCGCTTCATTGCTCGGAATGGGTCTCATCGGTTTGACCGCGCTGCGTCGCAAGCTGCACATCTAAAAGGTTTTCATCCTTTCGAATTCAAGAGGCAGGACGCGAAGGTGTCCTGCCTCTTTGTTTCAACGATGGGCTGCGGCAGACCCAACAACTGCGAGATAGTGTCACCTCGACAAAGTCATCGTCGAATTCAGGCGCAATTTCCTTCTCTCCTTATCGCTGTTTCACCTCGCACAATTTTTGGAAGCATGGCGCGCTGCGCAGCGGGTCGAACATTGGATCGAGTCGAAGCAGCGCAGGAGTCAGCGGCATGTTTGAAGCCCAAGCGCTTTCGTAGGGCATCGAGAGCAATTTCTTCAGCGCGGGGCATGCGCGGTCGGGTTCGGCGGTGATCGCTGCCACCCGGGCGAGGACTTCGTAGGGGTAAACCCCATAGACCACGTCCTTCTCGATCGGCATCAAGGCCATGGCTCGTTCGGCCAAACTGAATGCAGCCGCTTTGTCGGCCAGAGCCGCATTGGTCAGCGCGAGATCTCCGACTAACTGAAAATTTTCCGGCTGCTCCTTGAGGTAACTTTCCAGCTCGGTGCGCACCTGTTGCCAAGTCTTCTCGGCGGCCGCGGAATCTCCCGCGACTTGCTGCGCCCAACCCAAAAAGAAACGCAGTTCGCCATTAAGAAAACCCAACGTCGGATCGGGCTTGGCTAGGATTTCCTTTAGTCGCGAGATCATCGGCACTGGGCGACGCTCCAGGATTGCCTGGTAAATCTGCGTTTCTAAAGTGGGAGTGTCGTCAGGATTCGGATGAAGATTGGCCAGAAGCGCAGCGGCCCGGGGCAGATCGCCTTCGGCCTGTGCGATGCCTGCCCGAAAAGAGAGCGTGTTGGGATCGTCGGGTATGATATTGAGGACCTGATTAAGTTTCGCGTCCGCTTCCCGGAAACGACGAAGGTCGGTATAAAAGAGAACGGCGTAATGAGTAAGGAGTGGCACGTTGCGTGGGTCTAGCTGCTCCGCTTCTTTAAAATATGATTCACTTTTGTCCCAATGTCCTTGCCGGCGCGAGACGTAGGCCAGCAGTTCAGGAATCTGGCTGCTATTAGGTAAAGACTGCCGAGCTTCTTCGAAGTAAAGAACGGCCGTGTGGTAGTCCTTCAAACAAGCGTAGTAGTAGTAACCTTTAGCCAACACTGCCTCGCCCAGACCAGGCTGAAGCGTGATTGCCGTTTCCGCCGCTTGCCGTGCTTCTTCCCGCAGCGCGGGAGTAGGCTGAAGCGTTTCTATCATGTAGCCATGAGCATCGACATAGGAAAGCAACGCCCAGGCGACGGCGAACTTCGGATCCAACCGCACTGCTTCCTTCAGATACTTCTGCGCCGAGAGCGAGTTAGCGGGCGTATTAATCGCCTTCAAAGTATAGGCCAGACCACGAAGGTAGGAATCATGGGCTTGGGTATTATGAGTCGGCTGTGCGTCGATCGCTTCTTTTTCCCGGCCCGTCAGACGCACTCGCAACTGATCGGCAATAGTCCGGGCTACTTCACTTTCGACCGAGAAGATATCGGTAAGTTTCCGATCGAAAGTTTCCGCCCAAAGACGGG
>JBDTIQ010000059.1:0-14997 GCA_039936335.1 Chthoniobacterales bacterium | reverse complement strand
GCACGCGAGACGCGCGCGCTACCCGGAGTCGTGGTCGAAAGTTGATTCTCCCCGCGTTTCCCGCTAAGCCTGCCCTTTGTTTTGAAGCTCTCGCACAAGGTCGGCAAACTTTTCCGGCCGCTCACCTACCGCCGTTCGTGGCGGCGGATTCGTCGGCGGCTGCATCCCATTCCCCTGCGACCGCTGCTCGCGCGGGTCGATGGCGAGCGATTGCGGCAGTTAAGAGATCAGCTCGGTCATCCGCCGCCGGATGCGCCGCCGAGCTGGCGACATTACGCCAAGTATCTCGATCTTGAGAAGTATCTGCCGCTCAACATCCGGCGTGTGCAGGATCTCAATCTCCACCTCACGACACCGAAGGAAATTCTCGATATCGGCTGCGGCGGCGGGTTTTTTCTCTATGTCGCGCAGGCGCAGGGACATCGCGGACTCGGCTTCGATACCGGCGGGATTCCGGTCTTTGACGAACTCGTCGATTTGTTCGGCGTAGAGCGCGTGATTTGTCGAATCGAAGCGCACGAGCCGATGCCGGATTTCGGGCGGAAGTTTGATTTGATCACCGCGTTCTCAACCGCCTTCCACGGCGGGAAGGATAACTCCTGGCGCTGGGGCGCAAAGGAATGGGAGTTTCTGATCGACGACCTCGAGGAACATCTGAAGCCGGGTGGGCAGATTTTCTTCGGGCTGAATCCTGCGTATGCCGGCGAGTATTACACGCCGGAAATTCTCGACGTCTTCCTCCGCCGCGGTGCGCAGGTGGAACGGGAGAACGTTCTCTTTCCGCCGAAGGCTCCGTATGGCCACTTGTCATCCTGAGAGAAGCGAAGGATCTCTGACCTTTCCGCCCGCTCCCATTAGAAAGGCCAGAGTCAGAGATGTTTCGCTCTGCTCAACACGACAGGACGACTGGAGGCCGTGCCGGCAGTCTAAGGACGTGCCCCGGCCTCCGACCATCGCGAACACAGATCCGTCGTTAGGCCGGGGCGCCACTTAGGCCGCCACCGAGAGGCGGCGCCACGTCGGGCGACACGACTATTTGTTTCGGCGGCTTTTCCGGCGCCATCTTCTCACCCGATGCCGGCGGCGGCGGGCTCGGCGGCGGATTCAGCAGACGTCCGTGCTTGATTATTTCGCGGATTTGCACGCCGTCGAGGGTTTCGAATTCAAGCAGAGCCTTGGCGATCACTTCGAGTTTGTCGCGGTTCTCGGTGAGAATATGCGTCGCGCGGGTGTAGGCGTCGTCGACCAGTTTGCGCACTTCGCGATCGATCTGTTCGGCTGTCGCTTCGCTGTAATCGCGGGCGCGGGAGATGTCGCGGCCGAGGAACACGTAGTCCTCGTGCTCACCGTATTCGACCATGCCCATCTTTTCGCTCATGCCCCATTCGCAGACCATTTTGCGAGCGAGGCGAGTCGCCATCTGGATGTCGCCGCGAGCGCCGCTCGTGACGTCGCCGAAAATGATTTCTTCCGCGACGCGGCCGCCCATGCTCACGACGAGATCGTCGAGGAGTTCGTTGCGGCGTTGCGTGTATTTGTCCTCGAGCGGGAGCCACATGGTCGAGCCTAACGACGGACCGCGCGGGATGATCGTAACCTTGTGGAGCGGTTCGGTGAATTCCAGCATCTCGAGCAGGAGCGCGTGGCCGGCTTCGTGATGAGCGGTATTGGTTTTTTCCTTCTCGCTCAAGGCCATACTACGACGCTCTTTACCCCAGCGGACTTTGTCGCGCGCTTCTTCGAGTTCGGAAAGAGTGATGCCCTTGAGCCCACGGCGCGCAGCGAGGAGCGCGGCTTCGTTGATGACGTTGGCGAGCTCCGCGCCGGAATAGCCGGGCGTGCCGCGCGCGACTACGCCCATATCGACGCCTTCGGCGAGTTTCACTTTTTTGGAATGAACGCGGAGGATTTCTTCGCGGCCCTTCACATCTGGCAAGTTGACCGTGATCTGGCGATCAAAACGTCCCGGACGCAACAGCGCAGGATCGAGCACGTCGGGGCGGTTAGTGGCCGCGATAATGATGACGCCTTCCTGCGTGTCGAAGCCATCCATCTCGACGAGCAGCGCATTCAACGTCTGCTCGCGTTCGTCGTGACCACCGCCGACGCCATGACCGCGATGGCGGCCGACCGCGTCGATTTCGTCGATGAAAATAATGCAGGGCGCGGACTTCTTCCCTTGCTCAAACATGTCGCGCACGCGGCTCGCGCCGACGCCGACAAACATCTCGACAAAGTCCGAGCCGCTGATCGAGAAAAACGGGACGTCTGCTTCACCTGCGATCGCACGAGCGAGCAAGGTCTTACCGGTTCCCGGAGGACCAACGAGCAGCACACCTTTCGGGATGCGGCCGCCCAGTTTCTGAAATTTCTTCGGATCGCGCAGGAACTCGACCAGCTCCTGCACCTCGTCCTTCGCCTCCTCGACCCCCGCGACGTCGCGGAAGGTGATCTTGTTTTTATCCCGCGCGAGCATTCGCGCTTTCGACTTGCCGAAATTCAGCGCGCCCTTGCCGGCCATCCGGATTTGCTGGCGGAAGAGGAAATAAAGAATCAGGAGGAAAAGCGCGATCGGCACAAAACCGATCAACGCCTGAGCGAGCACATTCGACTCCATCCGAATCGCCGGCTGCATGCCGGCGGCTTCCAACTTCGCCTGTAGATCGGTCGTGAAAGTCAGGAAAACCGTGGTGTGGAACGGCACCTGTTGGGCGGGCGCATTCCCCACTCCCGGCCGCGTGTAAGCACCGCGCAGCGTCTGCGTCGGCCGGCCGTCTTCGACCACGAGTTGCAGCGGATACTTCGGATCGTTCACGATCTGCTTGTGATCGAGTAGCTCGAGGAAGCGATTGTAGGGAACGTTTTCTTCCGTGTTGTAACCGGTGCCGCCCCGGAAGAGAATCGCGAGTCCGATGAGGGCAAACGCGATCGCGAAAAGGATCACGCCGCGCCAGTTAAAATTCGGGTCGCCGCCGCGGTTTTTGTTATCTTTTTGAGAATTACGATCAGGCTGGGCCATAAGAGGAAGCGCGCCGAGGGAGCGCGAATGAAATAAGTATCATGAAGCGTCTGGCATTGCAAAAGAGCAGGACCCGGACCGGATACTGCTTTTCCTGAGACAACGCATGGCGCCCGGAGGTTCATTGCGCCGGGAAGCGGCACGGGTAATTTTGCGGTTCAACAGGAATGACGGCATTGGTTTCAACAGTCGCAGATAAGATCGATCGCGCGGTCCAGCGCGTGACGCCGTTTGCCTATCGCTTCCGGCGGCGGGGCCGGCGCTGGATGCGGCGAGCGATGCGCAAACCGCGGAGCGTGGCGGAGGCGCCGAATCTCCTGCCGTTGCTCATTCAGGTGCTGGCAAGTTTCTCCAAAGCAGACGGCGTGCTGCTCGAGGAGGAAATCGATTCGTCGCTCGGTTTCCTGCGTTATGATTATCCCGAGACGGTTTACTCGGAGCTGCGGATGCTTTTCCGGCAGGCGCTTTACGAGCAGCAGGATCTCTCCGCGATGGCGCAGAAACTGGCCGCGTCGCTCAGCGCGGATCGCAAGATCATGCTCGGCGTGCAGCTTTATGATCTGATCTCGCAAGCCGGACTGAAGCAGGAACAGGTCGTCGCGTTTTATTCGTTCATGTCGCAGCTCGGGATGGCGGCACAGGCGATCGATATCGTTTATCAACTAAACGCCTCGGAGGAATCGGACCCCGCCATTTACCAGCGAGGCGCTTCCCCGCTCGAAACGATCTCTTTCGGCACGCCCGGAAAATCTGACGTTGTCCTGAAGAGTCTCACCGATAGCGACCGGCTGCTCGCGTTTCGATATCACGATCTCATGCTGCTGAAAAACTACAGCGGCCAGCCGGTCTCCGTGCGCGGTCGACCGCTCGCACGCGGCGGTTTCTGCCGCATTTATCCGGGTCAACGGATTCTGATCGGCGACCAGGTGCTTTCGTTTCAGGACCTCGCGATTTATTTCAATGCGAAGAAGAACGTCTCGCTCCCGCAGATTTTCGTGCGGGTGAATCGCGATTCCGACGAAGTCGAGATGGAGCGCTCGCGTTCGCGCGACAGCTCGCTCGAAGTCACCTTCGGACTCAAGGTGCAGGTGAAAGCGCTCCGCGATGTTCGCGCGTCGTTGAACGGCACGAAGCTGAAAGCCGGGACAAAGGTCGAAGCCGCGCTCGAAGATCGGATCATTTTCCACAACGACACCGAGATGGATCTGATGGATCTCCGGCGCCGGGCGCGCGCGATGGGCGGGCGGTTCCAACTCAAGGCATCGAAATCGGAATACCTCGTCTCGAATAATCCGAGCCTGCTCGAAGCCGACGACATTCTCCTCTCGCCGGGCACGGCGGGCGACGTGCTGCTGAAGATTTTGTGCGACTACGACAAGCTCATCGGCACGCTCGAAGTGCTCGAATCCGATCACCCGATCATGGTCGGCGAAACACTCGTGCGCACGACCGCGCCGCTCGCGGATGGCGACACGATCCGGATCGATGTCGGGCAGTTTTTGCGCTGCGATTTTTCCGAACGAATCATCGAGGAAGAACGCAACATCATTCGCAGCCTCGAGGTGGTCGACGTCAATCATCTCTTCAGTAACAGCGACATTGCGCTCGAAGGCATCAGCTTCGCGATCAATCGCGGCGAGCTCGTCTGCGTGATGGGCGCGAGCGGTTCCGGCAAGAGCACGCTGATGCGCGCGATTGGTGGGCAACTTCAGCCGGACCGCGGCGAGATCCTACTCAATGGCCAACCGCTTTACGAAAACTTGGACGCGCTGAAGCGCTACGTGACCTACATCCCGCAGGACGACGCGTTTGACGAGCACCTCACGATTGGCGAAAACCTCCACTTCGCGGCTGCGATTCGCTCGCCGCACCTCTCGCGCCGCGATCGCAATCGGCGACTCGACGCCAAGCTGATCGAGCTCGGTTTAAGTGAACGGCGCGACAGCGTGGTCGGTCCGCCGATGAGAAAAACGCTGAGCGGCGGCGAACGCAAACGCCTCAACATCGGCCTCGATATGATCGGCTCGGCCGACGTTTACCTTTTCGACGAACCGACTTCGGGTCTCTCCTCGAAGGATTCCGAGCACGTCATCGAGATCGTTAGGGGAATGGTGCATAACAAGATCATCATTGTTACCATTCACCAGCCGAGCTCGAAGATTTTCCAGATGTTTCACAAGGCGATCCTGCTCGACAAAGGCGGGCGGCTGGTCTTCTTCGGCACGCCGAGCGACATGCTGCGCTACTTCGCGGAGGCGGAACATCAGCACCAGTTTGGCGCCGATCTCGGCGCGTGCGCGGCCTGCGGCACGACGCGGCCGGAGTTCATCTTCGACGTCCTCGAGACGCCGCTGCGCGACCTGAGCGGCGACATTATTTACGAAGAAAATAACCGCGGCCAGCTCATGCCGGCGCGGCGTTACTCGCCGGAATTCTGGCGCGATAAATACGAAGCGTTCCGGCTCATCCAGGACGTCAAACAAGTGCCGCTCCGGCGCGATCCAGTGCTCCCCGTGCCGCCGGTGCCGCCGCAAAAAGTGCGCGAGCCGATTCGCTGGCACGATGAATGGACGCAACTTCGCACGCTTTTGCGACGCGCGTTCCTGAGCAAGTTGCGCAACAAGGGGAACCTCCTCGTCACGATCGGATTGACGCCTTTTCTCGCCCTCTTCATTGGCCTGCTCCTGCGTTACTCGGACAGCGGGTCCTACGATTTCGCCTCTGCTTATCACATCCCGACGTTTCTGTTTCTGACGTTGATCGTAGCGATGTTCCTCGGCCTAACGAACAGCGCCGACGACATCATTCGCGATCGGCCGGTCCTGCAGCGCGAGCGGAACCTGAATGTGCGCCTGAGTTACTACGTCTTCGCGAAGACGGCTTCGTTAGGCGTGTTCGCGCTCGTGCAGTGCGTTCTCTTCGTTCTGATCGGCAATTTCATCCTCTCGATTCGCGGGATGTTCTGGCCGGACCTCGCGATCGTCTTCCTCACCGCCATGAGCGGGGTCGCGCTCGGCCTGGTCGTCTCTTCGCTCGTCTCCGACGCGAAAACGGCGGCCAACATCGTGCCGTTCGTCCTCATCCCGCAGATCGTGATGGGCGGCGCGCTGATCAAATACCAGGACATGAATCGCAACCTCGATCTCGTGCACACCTTCGCGCGCTTCTTTCATGATCATCCTGACAGCGAGGAGTCGAAGAAAATGGACAGCCGATTGCAGGTGCCATTCATCTGCGAATTCGTCGCGATGCGCTGGTCGTATGAGGAACTGGTGGTCGCGCAGGCGAAACTGAATCCCCTAACGAAAAGACAGGACGAAGCGCAACGCCAGATCGACGAAATCGTCGCGCGGCACGAGAGCGCGCCGGGCGATTCCAAACGGCTCGACGATTTGAAGGAAACACTCGCGGTTCTCTCCGGTCTCGAAGCCACGAACGCGCGCCAACTCGATCGCTATCTCGCGCAGATCGATCTCATCCTGAGAGGAAAAGCAACGTTCAATCGCCACTTCTTCAAAAACGCGAACGGCCCGATCACAGCCGAGGAGCTCTATGTAAATCAGAAGGTTTCCGATCTCATCTCGAACGCGGAAATGGAGCAGAGCGATTACCGGCGGGGCGGGAAGCCGAACGTCTTCTTCGGCGCTGAGAAACGCTACTTCGACACGACGGTGAGTGTTTTCGTTTACAACACACTCGTCCTGATCCTCTCCAGTGTCGGATTGCTGGCATTGCTGCATTGGATCTTGCGGCGCCAACTGGAAGTGCGAAGAAGCAAAACGTGAAACAAAAACCGAAAACCCGCCTGATGGTCGCGAACAGCGAAACCGACGCCGATATGCTTTACGCGACGAAATTCTTCGCGCCGGATCCATTCGTATTTCTCGAACGCGACGAGAAGCGCACGCTGCTCTTAAGTGATCTCGAGATCGATCGCGGACGCAAAACCGCGGAAGCGGATGAGTTTTTGCCTTACAGCCAGTTTGAAAAAGAGGTTCAGGGAAATAGCAGGAAAGCGCCGTCGTATGACGAAGTCGTCGCGCGCTTCCTGTCGAAGCAAAAGGTGAAGTCAGTCTTCGTGCCGGCGAGTTTTCCGCTCGGACTAGCGCGGGAATTGGAGTCGAACAAAATCCGCGTGGAAGTGGCCGACGAACTTTACTGGCCGGAACGCGAAACGAAGACGGATGCTGAGCTCCGCCTTTTGCGCAAGGCGCTGGAGATCACCGAAGCGGGAATGGCGCGCGGGATCGAAGTGCTGAAAAAATCGAAGCCGGCCAAAGGACAGAAGCTCGAATGGTCTGGGAAGGTTTTGACCTCGGAAATCCTGCGCGCGGAAATCGACTCGGCGGTTTTGCGCGCCGGCGGTTTGCCCGCGAACACGATCGTGGCCGGCGGCGATCAAGCCTGCGATCCGCATGAGCGCGGGCATGGTCCTCTCAAAGCCAATAGCTTGATCATCCTCGATATTTTTCCGCGCTCGGCGACGAGCGGTTACTACGGCGACATGACGCGCACGGTTCTGCGCGGCCGCGCCAGCGATGCGCAACGCAAACTCTGGGACACCGTGAACGCTGGCCAAGCGCTCGCGTTGAAAAAAATGAAGCCGGGCGTCGACGGCCTCAAGCTGCACCAGGAAGTGAAACAGTTCTTCGCCGACCAAGGCTTTCCCACGGAAGTGCGCGATGGGCGGCAGACAGGATTTTTTCACGGCACGGGTCACGGGCTCGGACTCGAGATCCACGAGTTCCCGCGTTTTCAGAAGACGGTTTTCAAAGTCGGCCAGGTGCTGACGGTCGAACCCGGGCTTTACTATCCGGGTCTCGGCGGCGTGCGGACAGAAGACGTGGTTGTCCTAACGAAAAGCGGAACCCGGATGCTCTCGAAATTTGAGAACAACCTCGAAATTTAAGCCGCCGACTTTCGATCCGTGTCGCGGACTCATCAGCGCGCGAATGAACATCCGACGCACTCAGGCGTCTAAACCGAGGACAGTTTTCTCACCACATGCTTCATCCCTTTGGTTACGGGGGCGGGATGTTTTTCTCGTCCAACTATTTATTTCTCATTGGCATCCCGCTGCTCATCGGCTTGTGGGCGCAATTTCGCGTTAAAGGCGCCTTCAAAAAATGGGGTTCCGTGCGCGCGAGCTCGAACATCACGGGCGCGGAAGCCGCGCGCGAGATTTTGCAGGCGGCCGACATCCGCGACGTCAACGTGGTCGAGATCAACGACTATCTTGGTGATCATTACGATCCGACCAGCAAGAAGCTCTGCCTCTCGAGCAACGTCTACAACACGCCGTCGGTCGCCGCGCTGGGTATCGCGGCGCACGAGAGCGGCCACGCGATTCAGCACGCGAAGGCCTACGCGCCGCTCAAGGCACGCATGACGATCGTGCCCATCACCGGCATCGCGTCGCGCATCTTGCCGTTTGCGATCATCGGCGGGCTCTTCTTTCGCATCAGCGGGTTGATCACGATCGGCATTTATTGCTATCTCGCGCTGCTCGCTTTCCAACTCATCACTTTGCCGGTGGAGTTCGACGCGTCGCGCCGCGCCAAGATCATCCTCGGTCAGATGGGCATTATTCAGCCGGGCACGGAAGCGGTCGGGGTGAATAAGGTCCTCAACGCCGCGGCTTGGACGTATGTCGCGGCTTTCGTCGCAACGTTAGGAAACTTGGTCTGGCTCATGTCGGTGCGAGATCGGCGCTAAACGATGACGCCCTCTCTCGCACTGCGCGCCCCACGCCGCCTAACCGATTTACTGTCGTCGCCTTCCCCGTCGCGTGCTAAACGTAGCCGCGAGGCGATGGATCAACCACGAATCGACGAAGATCAGGCGCTCGTGACGCGTGCCCAGGCGGGCGAAGCCGCCGCGTTCGACGATCTCGTGGTGAAATATTCCCCGCGCCTCTACGGCCTCGTCTACAACATGACCTCGAACCACGAGGACACGAACGACATGCTCCAGGATGTCTTCGCGAAGGCCTATCGCGCGATCAACGGCTTCCGCGGCAAATCGTCTTTTTACACCTGGATTCACACCATCGCGGTGAACATGACGCTGAACTTTCTGAAGAAACGCGGCCGGCGTTACAACCTCAGCCTCGACGACGTCGACGCGAGCATCCAGAACGACAAGGAATTCATCGAGCTCACTTCCACGAGCAGCCCGGTGCGCGAAGCCGACCTCGGCGAGCTCCAGCGAAGATTGAACGAGGCCATGATGAAGCTGTCTGAAGAACACAGAGCGGTCGTCACCATGTTTCACATTCAGGGAATGCCCCACGCCGAGATCAGTAAAATCCTTGGTGTTTCCGAAGGAACGGTGCGTTCGCGCTTGTTTTACGCGAACCGGCAACTGCAAAATTATCTGGACGAATTCCGCAAAAACCCCGTTTCTTAACGACTTACAGCTGCATGGACAACTTCGACGACGACGAAATCGGAAATGAAATCGGACAATTGCTCCGGTTGAAAAAATTCGAGCAACCGCCTCCCGGTTACTTCGAGGATTTCCTGCACGAGTTTCATTGCCGTCAGCGCGACGAGTTGCTCCGTGAACCGCTCTGGAGCGTGATCTGGCAGCGCGTCTCGCGCTCGTTCTTCCACCTTAGCTTTCCTTCGCTCACTTCCTACCCGGCCGCCGTCGCCGCAGTGTTGGTTTGTGCCGCAGTGGTTTCATTGAAAATCTACCAGGCTCCGCAGCAGAGCGGTGGCGACTTCGCCGTCAATACGACCGAATCCGCTTTGCCGGTTTCCGCTACACCGGTCGATAATTTCACCTTAAACTCGCCAGTGACGCTGGCGGCTCGCAGCCTCGGGCCGGATCTCTCCCGTCAGATTGATGAAAGCGCCTATACTCACCGCGCCCAGACGCCTCCGCGTTATGTGCTCGATCGGCTGCCCGTGAGTTATGAGCCGTCTTTCAATTTTTAAGCTCCGCGCGCGTCCGCTTTTCGTCGCGCTCGCTTTTCTTAGCCTAACGAGCCCTGTCATCCTCCGCGCGCAGGACGACACCGCGGGCGCGATCAGCCGCGAAGTGAAGGCGATCTTCGAGCGCTGCGGCAAAGCCGTCGTGAAAATTCACGCGGTCGATGAACATAGCGAGCTTTCCGGCACCGGCTTCTTCATTGATCCGACCGGGACGATCTACACTTCCTATTCCGTCGGCGGCGACGCGGATAATTTCACCGTCCAATTCCAAGGAAGGAAATATCACGCCAAGCAGTTGATGGCCGACCTGCGCAGCGGCATCGCGCTGCTCAAAGTCGACGCCGCGACGCCGTTTCTGCCGATCGGGAAATCTGCCGGCCTCGGCCTGGCCACGCCGGTCGTCGCGATCGGTTATCCGCTCGATCTGCCCGAGTCGCCGAGCTTCGGCATGATCGCGGGCTTCGATCGCAAGTATCTTGGCCGCTATTTTTCGACCACGCACCTGCGCGTCAACCTGCCGACGCAACGCGGTGAAGCCGGCGCGCCGCTCCTCAATTTCAAGGGTGAAGTCGTCGGCATCCTGATCAGCAGCGTCGACAGCGGCTCCGCCTGTTACGCACTGCCGATCGACGCCGCGGAGAAAATCCGGAGCGATTATGTGCGCTTCGGCGATGCGCACCACGGCTGGATCGGGATCGACGTTCAGGAATCAGAATTCCCGGTCGACGGCTCGCGCGCGAAGATGACCCAGATCCGCAAGAACACGCCGGCGGCGGATTCGGGTCTGAAAGCCGGCGACATCCTGCTGCAGGTCGGCAAGGTCGCGGTCCATGAACCCGAAGACGTGATCGACGCGTCGTTCTTCATCAGCGCCGGTGATTCCGTGCCGATCACCGTGATGCGTGGCGATCAGAAACTAACTTTTAAGGTTGAAGCCGGCTCGACGAAAGCCGAAGCGATGGCGCTCGGCCAAAGCAAGAAATGGGCGGTGCCGTTAAAGCTGGAGGAGTCAGTGAAGCAGACGCCGTAGCTTCTCGTTAGGCGACGAGCTTATCTCGCTAAATCCCCGGCGTCAATCAACGAGCAACTTCCGGAAGTCGCCTTCGGAGATTACTTTGATCCCGAGCTTCCTGCCCTTCTCCAGCTTGCTGCCAGCTTCCTCGCCGGCCAGGACGTAGCTCGTCTTCTTGCTCACGCTTCCGCTGACCTTGCCGCCTCGTTTCACAATCTCCTCCGCGATCTCTTCCCGCGGTTGACTGAGCGTTCCAGTGATCACCCAGGTCGTGCCTTTGATCTGCGTATCGGACGCCCCCACGGCTTTCGGCTCACTCGTTAGGCGCAAACCGGCGGCGCGCAACTTCTCGATCATCGTGCGATTCGCCGGCTCGGCAAAAAACTGCGCGATGCTCGCGCCGACCACTTCGCCGACGTCCGGAATCCGTTGCAACTCTTCCGGCGAAGCAGCCATCAACTCATCGAGATTCGCGAAGTGATCGGCCAACGCGCGCGCCGCGCTCACGCCCACGTGGAGAATGCCGATCCCGAAGAGAAGTCTCCAGAGCGACTGCTGCCTGCTCCGTGCGATCGCGTCGAGTAGTTTCGCGACACTCTTCTCTCCCATCCGCTCGAGGTCAGCGAGCTCTGCGCTCGTTAGGCGATAAATATCGCTCACCTCGCGGACCAGCTTGCGCTCCACTAGTTGCTCGACCATCGCTTCACCCAAACCTTCGATGTCCATCGCCCCGCGACTGGCGAAATGCTCAATCCTTCGCTTCAACTGCGCTGGACACTGCGCGTTTACGCAGCGAACCGCGACTTGGCCTTCGCCCTTCACCACCGCGCTGCCGCAAACCGGACATTTTCTCGGCATCTTGAATTTCTTCTCCGAACCGTCCCGCAAATCAGTCCGCACGCTCACGATCGCGGGAATGACTTCCCCTGCTTTCTCGATCACCACGGTGTCGCCGATGCGGATGTCTTTGCGCTCGATCTCATCTTCATTGTGCAAAGTGGCGCGCGCGACCGTGCTCCCGCTCACAAAGACCGGCTCGAGCACCGCAACCGGTGTGAGCACGCCGGTCCGTCCGACCTGGATGAGGATGTCGAGGAGCTTCGTCTCCACGCGCTCGGCTTCATATTTAAAAGCCATCGCCCAGCGCGGCGATTTTGCGGTCGTGCCTAACGATTCCCGCTGCGCAAACAAGTCGACCTTTACGACCGCTCCGTCTGTCTCATAAGCAAAATTCCGCCGAACTTTATCGAGCGCGTGGATCGCTTGCAGGATGCCTTCGACCGAATCGGCTTCCCACCAGGTCGCGCTGCACGGGAGTCCCAGTTTTTTGAGCAATGCGAAGAGTTTTGAATGCCGCGTCAGCTCGACGCCATCGATCGCGCCGGTGCCATAAAAAACCGCGCCTAACGGACGCTGTGCGGTGATGCGGGGATCGAGTTGCTTCAGGGAACCGGCCGCGGAATTTCGCGGGTTGGCGAAGACCGGAAGACCGGCCTCCGTCCGTTCAGCGTTCAGTTTTGCGAAGCCGTCTTTAGTCATGAAGACTTCCCCGCGAACCTCGAGGAGCGCCGGCGCGTCGCCTTTTAGCTGCTGCGGCACGCTGCGAATCGTCCGGATGTTTTGGGATACATCTTCGCCGACCGTTCCGTCGCCGCGGGTCGCGGCGGAGCGGAGCCGTCCCTTTTCGTAGAGCAACGAAATCGCGACGCCATCGACTTTCGGTTCGACCACGACCGGCACCTTTTCGTTAGGGAGGAGCTTCTCGATCCGCCGGTAAAACGCGCCGACCTCCTCTTCAGAATAGGTGTTATCAAGGCTCAACATCGGTACGCGATGCGTGACCGGGCTGAAAGCTTTCGCAGCTTTCCCGCCGACGCGTCGGGTCGGCGAATCCGGCGTGGCGAGTTGCGGGAACTGCGCCTCGAGATCGAGCAACTCGCGGTAAAGTCGATCGTAATCGCGATCGGCGACGACCGGCGTGTCTTCCTCGTAGTAGCGCCGGTTATGCTCCGCAATTTCTCCGCGTAACTCCGCGGCGCGTTGCGCCGCTGCCACTTCATTCTCCGCCATCCGCCAGCATACAAACGGCTGACCTAACGACAAATTCCCGGTAAGGCCGTCTGCTTCGTTTCGATCTTTTTTTCGGAAAATAAGCGCATCGACGCGACGCGGCACGAAGCAGAAGAAACCTGAACTGGAGGACTATTATATGTTGTGGACAATATTCGTTATTCTGTTGGTGCTGTGGCTACTCGGCGCGTTCATCGTGCCGTTTGGCGGTAGCTTCATTCATATCCTGCTCGTCATCGCGGTCATTATCCTGATCGTGAATCTCGTGTCCGGTCGACGCGGCGTTTAGACCAGAGCCCATGAAATCCGGAGGCATCCTTGCTCTCGTCCTGATCGTCGTCGGCGTGATCCTGCTCGCTTGGGGCGGTTACACCAGTTTCGCTACGAAAGAAAACGTGGCGAAAGTGGGACCCGTCGAGATCAACAAGACCGAAAATCACCCTGTGCCGATCGGACTGATCTTGGGTGGACTCTCCATCGTGGGCGGAATCATCGTCTTCGTCAGCAGCAGCCGCAAAGCCTGAGCACTTCGGCCTAACGAACGCAGGCGACTGCGTTCGTTAGGCTAGATGTGAATGGCGCGGCCGAAGGCTTGGCCCGTTGCTTCGTGGACCGCTTCACTTAAAGTCGGGTGCGCGTGAATCGTCGCCTCGATTTCCTTGTGCGTTGCTTCCAGCGTGATCGCGAGGCCGAGTTCAGCAATCATCTCGGTCGCCTCCGCGCCGATGATGTGCGCGCCGAGAATTTCTCCGTGCGGCTCCCCGATGATTAACTTCACGAATCCGTCCGTCTCGCCGATCGCGCGAGCTTTACCGCTCGCGCTGAAAGGGAATTTGCCGACGCGGAATGCGCGGCCGGCTTCCTTCGCGGCGCGCTCGGTGAGGCCGACGCTCGCGACCTGTGGCTGGCAATAGGTGCACCCGGGAAAGGTGCGAACTTTGCGGGGCTCGATCTCGTCGAACATGCCTTCGACGGCTTGAATCGCCTCCCAACTCGCGACGTGCGCCAGCCAGGGCGGCCCAATGATGTCGCCCGCGGCATAAACATTCGGCAGGCTTGTTCCGTAGCGATTGTTCGTCTCAATGTAACCGCGCTCGGTCAGCTTTGGTTTTAGCTTCCCGTTAGGCAAAAGCGGGAGCACGCCGATCGCGACGAGGCAGACTTCAGCCTCGATCGTCTCCGTAGATTTCCCGTCAACCGTGATCGCGACGCCGCTCTTCGTGAGCGCGGTCTTGGTTGTCTTCGAGTTAGTTAGGATGTTGATCCCTTGTTTCTTCAGCGCCCTCTCGAGTGTCTGCGAGACTTCTGTGTCTTCGACCGGCAGGATGTTTGGCAACATCTCAATCAAAGTCACCCTTGTGCCGAAGGCGTTGTAGAAATAGGCAAACTCCACCCCGATCGCGCCCGCGCCGATGATGACCATGCTCTTCGGCTGCGGCTCCAGAATCATCGCTTCGCGGCTGCCGATCACCTTCTCCCCGTCGAAAGGAAAGTTCGGCATTGGCCGCGAAACGACGCCGGTCGAAATCAGAATTTTCGCGGTCTGGTGCGTCTCGGCTTTTCCCTCGGTCAACCTAACGGCTACTTCACCGGCTTTCTCCAGCAACGCTTCGCCGCGGATGTAATCGACTTTGTTTTTCTTGAAGAGGAACTCGATCCCCGCCGCGTTCTTGTCGGAAACGTCGCGCGAGCGCTTGATCACTTTGCTCCAGTCGTAGCTGAGCCCTTCGATCGTGAAGCCGAAGTCACTCGCGCGGTGCTTCATCAGATGATAAAGCTCGGCGTTGCGCAGGAGCGATTTCGTCGGGATGCAGCCCCAGTTCAGGCAGGTGCCGCCGGCCCGCTCTTTCTCCATGCAGGCGACTTTCTTTCCCAGTTGGGCGGCGCGAATCGCGCCGACATAGCCGGCAGGTCCGCCGCCGATGACAATGAGGTCGTATTTCATAGAATTCGTTAGG
>JBDTIQ010000058.1:0-22643 GCA_039936335.1 Chthoniobacterales bacterium | reverse complement strand
GCGACTCAATTCGGCGCTTCCTTCAAATCATCCGCGATCTTCGATAAAAGATTGGAGGCGAGGGGAGTTGAACCCCTGTCCTGATCGCTCCCCCCGCGAGCTTCTACATGTTTAGCCGATGAGGATTTTTAGGGAGAGACAACAGCATCGGCACGTCGCCGTCTCCCGAGCGTCCACGAAATTCCTTCACCGGCCGGCGCGGTCGCTCCGCCGTCCGATTTGCCTGCTGTCCATGTTCGGCGCCGTAGCAGGCGTCCAGTGCCGAACATCGCAGTCAATTAAGCCGCGAGAGCGAGATCTTGGTGATCTGCATTTATTTTTTTTGGTCCGGATTTTAACGAGGCCAACGAACCATCCTCGACATGCCGCCTGCGCTTCAAACCATCAGTCGAAACCAGTACGCCCCCGTTTTCGGGAGGTGAAAGAGTAGCGCATTTCTCCCGTCACGGCAACGATTTCGCGATCGCGGATCGCTGCCGACTTGGCCGGCTCGGAGTTTTTCCTAGCGCAGCGTGAACTTGCTCTTCGCGCCGCATTCGCATAAAGTCGGCGGCTCTGCAAACCAGCGTCGCTCCATTTTCAACGCGCGGGGGGTCGTTCATGACGACTCACTGGAGCGTTTTGCGCGATCTTTCCACCGAGCGAGAAGTGCCGCCGGAGCGCGCGCAGGAGCTGTTAACCCAGCTCTGCGCCGATTACTGGCCGCCCCTCTACCGCTTCGTCCGATATCGGGGCTACAGTGAAGAGGACGCCCAGGATTTGACGCAAGGTTTTTTCGTTTACCTCCTGGAGAAGGAAGCCTACAAAACGCCTCGGCCAGACCGCGGGCAGTTCCGCACGTTCCTGCTCCATCTGCTGAAAAGATACATGGGAAAGGCGGACGCTTATTGCCGCAGGCAGAAGCGTGGGGGTGATTACCGGTCGGTGGCCCTCGATGACGATCGGCTCGATACCTTCGCCGGGAATGAGGAAGAGGCGCTCCTGATCAACGCGCCCCTGGATGAACAGCGCACTTTCGATTGCGATTGGGCGGCCGCCTTGGTCGAGCGAGCCATGACGGCCTTGAAAGCCGAGTACGCGACCGGGCAAAGGGCGCGCGTCTTGCAGGAACTCCTTCCCTTCCTCAGCGGCGGTGTCGGGCTGCCAACGCACGAGGAAGCGGCCACCCGGCTCGAGGTGCCGTTGGAGACTTTGCGGAGTCATCTTTTCAGGCTGCGCGCGAGCTACCGGGCGCTCCTCCGGGCGGAAGTAGCGCGCACCGTCTCGACCGAGGAGGAGGTCGAGAGTGAATTGCAATACCTTTGCCGCATTCTCCTTGCCGCCAGCTAAGCTGCGGCTCGTCGAGCCATTCCGGAGAAGATGGAAAAAATCCTGTGCTGTGAACAATGCGGTGCTCCTCTAGTTGGCCGGGCCACGGAAGACGGCTGCCTCCGTTGTTTGCTCGAGGCCGGCATGGAGCCAGGTGCGGCCGAGAAAGCCAGCTCTCCGGCCGATCTGGGCACGCGGGCCTTCCAACATTACAGGATCCTGCCGAAGGATGATGGTTCGGTCTGGGAGCTCGGGCGCGGCGCGATGGGCGTGACCTACAAGGCGGTCGACGTGAACCTCCAGATCCCGGTGGCGTTGAAGGTCTTGAATGGCCGCTTCTCCGCGCTGCCCGATGCCTACGATCGATTCCTGCGGGAGGCACAGGCGGCGGCACAACTGCGGCACCCGAATGTGGCCAGTGTCTTCCACTTTGGTGTCGTCAACCTCCTGCCCAACCTCGACCGAGCTGATTCCGATCCTGGCGCCGAGGAAGAAACGCCGCGCGGCGATTGCTTTTACGCGATGGAATTTGTGGATGGCGAAACCCTGGAAACGCGTCTGCGCCGGAGCGGCCCGCTGGCCCCGCTCCTCGCAGTGGAGGTGGGTCTGCAGGTCGCACGCGCGCTCGCCGCCGCGGAAAAGCGCGGCCTCGTCCATCGCGACTTAAAGCCAGCTAACATCATGCTCCTCGCGGAAGAGCGCGCAGCCGCCGGGGATGATGGGCCCACCGATTCGGGTGAAGCATGGGTAAAGGTGATCGACTTCGGGCTCGCGCAAGCCACCAGCACTGCGGGGAGTGCGAACGAAGCCGCGGCGCGATTTCTTGGCACCCCGGAGTTCGCCAGTCCGGAACAACTGGAAGGGCGCGGGCTGGATATTCGTTCGGATATCTATTCGTTAGGCGCGACGCTTTGGTATGCGCTGACGGGAGCGACACCCGGGCGGTCGCCGAGCCCCGCGGAACCTCGCGCGCACGACATCCCGCCTCCACTGCTCCGCCTGCTCGAGTCGATGCTGGCAGCCAATCCCGACGATCGGCCTGCGTCGGGCGCCGTGCTCGGTGAAGCGCTGGCGAGTTGCCAGCGTCAGATGACTGGGAACGGCGCGGAACCATCCGCGCGGCTTTTCTCGACGGCTCGAAAATGGGCTCTTCTGGCTGCCGCGGTTTTGATCGCAGCACTGGTTGGTCTGGGCTTCTACTTTCTGCCGCCGCGCTCTTCCATCGACGACAAGTCGATCGCAATTCTGCCTTTTAAGAACTTCAGCAGCGATCCGGAAAACGCCTTCTTTGCCGAGGGAATCGAGGACGATATCCGCTCGAGTCTCGTGAAAATACGGGAGCTGAAAGTGATCGGTCGCCGCAGCGTGGCCCAGCTCGATCCGAACGCGCCGCGCGATCTGCGCGCGATCGGGGAGTCGCTTGGCGTGCGGAGTGTTTTGGAGGGAAGTTTGCGCCGGACGGGCGACCACATTCTCCTGGCAGTGGAACTGATCGACACGCAAACCGAACGCGTCGTTTGGGCCGAACGCTACGATCGCACTCTGGCTGACGCGGTGAATCTGCAAAGCGAGCTCGCCGGCGAAGTCGTCGATGCGCTGGATGCGACGCTGAGCCCACAGGAGCAGAGGGAATTGCGCCGCAAGTCGACCGGGAATCCAGACGCTTACGTCCTCTATTTGCGGGCGCGAAAACTTGAAGACACCAGCGCTGCGTCCATCGCCGATTTCGAGGCGGCCGCCAACCTTTACACCCAGGCACTCGCGCTCGACCCCGGTTTCGCTTTGGCGCACGCGCGGCTCGCCTCGCGGCTGGCTCTTCTCTACCGGTTTCGGGGCCCGAGCGAAGAGTTGAAAAAGCGCGCTTACGCCGAGGCGCGCGCCGCGCTCCGCCTGGAGCCAAACCTGGGCGAAGCGCATCTCGCCAACGGGCAATGTTATTACCACATCGAGCGCGACTTCCGGCGCGCTCTTCCGGAGTTGGAAACCGCCCAGCGGCTCCTGCCTAACGACCCCGAGCCGGAAAGCTACATCGCCTACCTTCATCGCCGGGAGGGAAAATGGCGCGAAGCTCGGGCCGCGCTCCAGCACGTGGTCACGCGCGATCCGCGGAATCTGACCTACGCCGAAGAACTTTACGCGACAGCCGCTCTCCTGCGCGATTGGCCGGCGGCAAGCAAAGACGCCGACCGCATCGTCGACATCGCGCCGGAACTTCCTCAGGTGCATGTGGAACGTGGCTACGTTGACGTTTGGCAAAGCGGGAGCCTCTCCCGGATCGTTAAATTTTATTCGGGATACAAGCCATACGGCGATCCGGAGGGCGACATTTTCTGGGGCCGCTGGGATGTGGCGATGCTGCAGCGCGACTTCGCGCAAGCCCAGGCTGCAGTGGATACTTTTCCTTTTGCGACGCTCTCCTCCTTCCTGAGCGCCCCGGTCCCAAAAAGCTATTTCAGAGGCTGTATTTTCCTGGCGCAGGGCGAGAAGGGGAAAGCACGGCCATTTTTCGAGGCGGCCCGGCCGCAGATGGAGGCGGAAGCACTGGCGCATCCGGAAAACGCGATCCGGCATTCCCGGCTCGGCCTGCTTTACGCCTACATGGGCAAAAACGCGGAGGCCATTCGCGAGGGGGAACGCGCGGTGCAGCTCCAGCCGATGAGTGCCGATGCCTACGACGGGCCGGAGCGATTGTGCACGCTGGCGTTGATTCACGCCTGGATAGGAGACAACGATACCGCCATCTCGATGATCAAATCGCTTCTCCAGAAGCCGGGCTGCGTCTCCTTTTTCGAAGCGAGCATGTCTCTGCAAGAGCTGCGTCTGCGCTGGCAATGGGATCCTCTGCGTTCAGACCCGCGCTTTCAGAAAATCCTCGCCGGACCAGAGCCCAAGACGATCTATTAGAAGCAAGTTGGAGCCAGGTCACCGGCCCCGGCTCCAACTTCGGTCGGGCTATTTGCCAGACGGATTGCAGAGCGGAAGTTTAGACTTTTCGCTCGTTGCGAAGTTTTTTTGCAACGCCGGCCACATTTTGAGCATGGAAATGGCGGAGAGAGGTGCCCCACCTCTCCTTAAGTACCATGGCACTACTCCCGACAGCGACCGGCTAACCACAGCGGAGCCTTTTCAGCCTGCTCCCGTCCAGCTGAAAAGGTTGCCGCTGTGCGCAGGAAATTCGGACCGCGCGGGCCGAACTACACTCGCTACGGAATCAGGATTTGGTCAGCGCGAAATCATCTGCCGGTTTGGGCCGCAACACCGGGCCGACCGTGGTCAGATCGCTCTGCCAGGTGTGCAGCGGCAACATACCGACCAGCATGAAGAGGACCTGGCTGATGCCGAAGCCGATCAGCCACGGAAACGCCTTGTCCATGAATCCGTAGGAATGCAGGCCGATGCCGAGCATGTTTACGCCAAACCACGACCAGCTCGTCACGACATTGCCGAAGACCGCCATCACCATCAGGCCGCGTTGCCTAACGAGACCGCCCCAGCGCGCGTGCAGAATGATCGCGTTCCAGAGGACGATCAGCGCGGCGCCATTCTCCTTCGGATCCCAACCCCAGAAACGGCCCCAGGATTGATCCGCCCAAATGCCGCCGAGGATCGTTCCGACGAAACTAAAGAGCGTCGCGAAGCAAACGATCCCGTAAACCATCCGCGCGAGTGACTTCGCCGTGTCGCGATCAAGCGAAGGCGTGAACGCTCCGCGCACGATGTAGGTGAGCGCGAGGAAACCTGCGAGAAAAGTCGATGCGTAACCGAGCGTCACCATCACGACGTGCGTTGCGAGCCACACGTTCGTGTCGAGCACCGCGCGCATCATTTCCATCGTATCGCCATCCATCGAGAGGTGGTGCGCGATCAGCAGCGTGATGAATCCGATCGCGGAAGCGGTCGCGCTCCCGATGCCATTTCGGAAAAAGCGCTCGAGAAAAATCCCGAGCAAGACCGCGCCCCAGCCGATAAAGACGGCCGACGAATAAAGATTCGTCACCGGCGGCCGCCCTTCCAGATACATCCGAGTGATCAACCCGGCCGAGTGAATCACGAACGTCGTAATCAGCAGCAAATAGGCGTAGCGCCCGAGCGTCTGCGGCCAGATGAGCCATGACGCGCAAGCGAGGATAAAGATCAAAACGTAGATCACCATCGCGCTGTAAAACGGCGCGATCTGATTGAAGGCGGCCTCGATTTGCGCCTTCCGCACGCGCTCTGGAAAATGCTGTTGGAGCCAGCCGCTGTAGCTCTCGAGCGTCTTATTGAAAGTCGTGGGATCGTTCGCGGCGTAGGCGGTCGCCATCGTCGCCCAGGCTGAGACCGCGGGATGCATGTTGCCAGCGGTGAGGAAGAGCAGAAGGCTCTCGCCCATTTTCCGCCATTGCAGCGGGCTATCGTTAGGCGGAACGGGCGGGATCGGGAAGAAATAGCCGGTCTCCGCAAGGAAGCCGAGACTCTGCAACGCCTCGGTCGTGATCCCGCTGTTCATCGGCACCGGCGACGGATGGATGTTCTTCCGCAGTTCATCCACCTGCGACTCGAAATCTTTCGTGCCCGCGACCTCGAGGCTGTTCTCGAGCCGGTGATAAAGCGTCAGGCGCTCGAACAACTTGATGATGTCGTTCTGAAATGGCGAGCGCACCTGCGCTTCCACTTTCTGCGCAAGCTCCGCCTGTTGCTCGATCTCCTGGAGATGCAGCGTGAGATCGAGGAACGAAAAGTATTCCACGGTCGGATCGCTTCGCCCGATCGAGGCCCGAGTGACCGGGCTGCGGATCACGAAGATCTTCCGGCGATCGGCTTCCGCAGAGTTCATCATCACCTCCGCGAGCCAGTCGATCGCCGACATCTCGCCCTGATCCGTCGCGAGCGTTTGCTTGCCTTGAATGATGAGCAGCGAATTGCGCGCGACCGTGTCGAGCGGCTTGATCCGACCGTTTAGGAGCACCGGCAACCGGCCAAACTTCTGCATCTCCAAGCCGCCGCGCCGGTCGCGCTGAGCAAGCGGCGCGAGCACGTAGGCGATCGTTAGGCACACGATCAGCCAGCCAATCCAAGGACGAGATTTTGTCATCGCTTCTGCTTCCTCACGAACCCAAACAGGTGCATCGAAAACTGCACGAGCAACCCGAGCCCGACCAGCCCGCAGGCGATGTAGGGCAGGATCATCGCGGGATTTTTCACCACCTGCAGGATCGTAGTCTTGTCGTTGTTGTCGAAACCTTGCTGATAAAAAGTAAACCCGCGGTAACGCAGCGGATCGTTCATCGAGATGAGCACCTCGCGGTTTTCGCCCCGCTGGAAATCGACCAGGCGCACTCGGCTCGAGAAGTTTTTCGGGATGTCGGTGCCGGCATAACGATCGTGCGCGAAGTGCTCGAGCGTGAGTGCGAACTGCTTGTAAAAACGCCGCTGCCGCATCACCAGTTCATAAGTTTTCCCGTCGATCGTGACGGCCTGCGGCTCGGGGATCGCATTCGAGACGAGCCATGTGCCTAACGAACCCTGCACGCCGTCGAGTTCGACGTAGGCCGTGCTCAGATCGCGCTCGTCGTCCTTCACCGTGCGCGGGATTTCCTGCGCGACGACGTTCGCGCCAAAGCCGGTCGTGGCGATGCTCGCCGGCGCGTTCGGCTCCTGCGCGCGCATCGTGAGGCGCGCGTTCGGGAGGAAACGTCGGATATTGATCGTGAACGGGAGCGTCGGGTTTTGAATTGTGCCGCCCTGCGCCAGCCGGTCCTCAGGAATCGCGACCACCTGATCGTAATCCGGATTACTCACATCGATGACCGCGAGCTCGACTTCCCGCGGTGCTTCCGAGTAGGCGAGCGTCTGACCTGCGTCGATCCGCATCTGAGTTTCACGCGCGAAAAGCCCGGTCAGCAACTGCCCGACGATCAGCAGAATCACGCCGAGGTGGAGCAAAAAGATTCCGATTTTCTTGCGCGACACCTGGAAGCGAGTGGCGTGCGCCGCGAGCAGATTCACGAGCAGGACCGCGCCTAACAAGTAGCCGCCGGGCAGAACCGGAATCTTCCAGCTCGCGCCCGGCGGCGACCAAAAGACGAGCAGGCTCTGGAAGTAAAGCTCCTGCGCCTGGTGAATCCCGAGATGCACCTGCGCGAGCGTGCCGAGAAAAATCAGCAGCATCCCGAGGCCGAGGCAGACGACCGTCAACCGGAGAGAAGCGAGGAAACGCAACGGTCCCAGGAACTCGTGAGGCAAAGCAGCGGTCGCCGACATTTCGTTAGGGGATCTTGAGGCTGCGGAGGAAATCTGCGAACGCGTCCTTGTTCGCGGCGACCGCGGCATCGTCTCCGGTCATTTTGATGAACCAGGAGCGATCGTTCTCGTCGAGAATCGCTGCGATGATGCGCTGTTTCGACGGCGGATTTCCGAGCGCGGCGTCACTCGGAATGTTCACGACAAGATAGTCGTGCCCGTTCGCTTTGATGTGTTCGGATTGCTGCTGAAGCGCCCCTTCGTCGATTGGCCCGAGCTTCATCTGATCGCGCCAGCGATTCACATTCGCGAGATCGCCACCGGCCATTCCGGGCAATGCGACCACGGAAACATCCGCGTTTTTTCCATCCGGCCCAGGAGCGTTAAAACTCGCGAGGCGCATCGTCGAGAGCGGCTTTTCCTGCCAACCCTGCGGCGTCGCGAACTGCAACGGCGCGCCTTGCGCCGGCTCGATCGGCGGCGGGGTCGGCGCGTTCGTCTTGCCGGCGCCGATCTCGTTGCCGGCGGTCATCGGCGCGGCCGCGGCTTCGTCCGGATGCACGCTATTCAGGAACTGCTTGAACGCGCCGCGCTGCGCTTCCACGAGCTGGTCCGGCCCCATCATTTTGAAAAACCACGTCTCGCTCGGGAGCGGGAAAATCCCGCCGAGGATTCGCGTTTTCGCGCCATCCGGTTGCAGCCCTTGCGCGCTCACCAGATCGACGAAAAACATGTCGCGCCCCGCCACCGTCATCGGCATGCCGGCTTCCGCTTCGCTGGTGATCGGCGCAAGCTTGAGCTGGTTCCGCCAGCGATTCACATTCGCGAGCACGCCACCGGCCTGCTTCGGAAAAGAGATGACCGAGACGTCCGCAGTCTTTCCATCCGAGCCACGAACAAGGAAACTGCCTTTCCGAAAACCGCTCGCCGGTTGTTCCTGCCAACCCTCGGGAGCGGTCCAATGCACGGCGGTCGCGGCGCCGGCGGGAGCGTTGTTCATCGCCGCCTGCTCCATCGGCGGGGTGGACTGTGTCTCCTTCGGAATCCGATAGACCGTGATCTTGTCATCGCCGTTCCGGCCACAACCGGCACAGCAAAGAATCGCCGCCGCCAGCAACGGTAGCCTAACGACGGGAGATTTGGCAGATAGAAACGGCTTCAAGGGCAGGTCCGAAATACCCGCCGTCCCCCACTAATGTCAAGGCTCAGCCGAGCAATGTCCGGTGCGCGAAGGCGCGGCCGTCGCACTACTCTGAGCGGTCGAGAACGGCTTCCCTTTTCGGATTAGTCGCGTGCGACCCGAGAGGCTTTTCGCTCTTAAGTGCCTCGCCCGCCGTCCGAAGTGACTAAAGTGTTTAAAGATTTGTGTTGCCACGCCCAAATGAATTTGACATATCCGTATTTCATGAAACCAAAACAGTTTGTTCTCACGGGAGCAATCGTAGCTGCGCTCGCGACGTTCGGAGCCAGCGTGGCAGTATTCGGTGTATCGAAGGCGGGGGCCGCATCGCCCCGCCTAGCACAAGGGTCAGAAGACACAAATATATCCAATCGTGTCGTAGGCGCAGTCTACGCGATGACCAACGCCTTGACGACTAACCAGATACAGGTTTTTCGCCGGAGGATCGATGGCACTCTCATTGCTTCGCAAACGATAAATACGGGCGGCGGTGGAAGCGGATTTCAACGCCAGGGAATCGACTCACTCACTTCGCAGGGGGGACTTATATTAGATCGTTCACATCGTCATCTCTTCGCGGTGAATACCGAAACGCTGCAGGCGGATCCGACCGGAGATCTTCATGATTGCCAGATGGGCACGATCTCTTCGTTCCTGGTAGGCACGGATGGTAGCCTGACGCTGGTTGGGAAGGTATCGTCCGGCGGATTGTTTCCCGACAGCCTGGCGGTAAATGGGAACCAACTCTACGTTCTCAATGCTGGTGGCCCGGGTAGTGATCCGGCATGCGGAATCGGGCCAAACATCACTGGCTTCACGGTTAGTCCCGACGGGCATTTGACTCCGATTGTGGGATCGACGCAGCCAATCGATCCAGGAAGCGAGCCTGGCAGTTTCCTGAGCTGCGATCCGGGTGGTTTTCCCAGTCCTGAATTTGATTGCGGTCTGAACCCGCCGGCGTTCCCGCGATCGCCGGCCCAGGTCGGATTCACTCCGGACGGCGATTTTCTGATCGTGACGATAAAGTCAACCAACACGATCTACGTCTTCCCGCGCGATGACGACGGGAAACCTCTCACCCCAGCAATTCACCAGGCGAGCGGCCCAAATCAACCGACCTACTTTGGCTTCTCGTTCGACAAACAAGGGAACCTGCTTGTGGCCGAGGCATTCGGCGCCAGCCCGACGATTCCTGCGGCAGATGCGGGCTCGGTTTCGTCGTTCGCGATCGGCCGCCGGACTGGCACTTTGACGCCGATCAGTGCAAGCATCCCAAACGGGCAGACCACCCCTTGCTGGGCGGTTGTCGATCCTGTGACGGTGCGGCACCTCTACGTGAGCAATAACAACTCGAACAGCATCTCGTCCTATACGATCGGGAACGACGGCAGCCTGACCTTGTTAGACATGGCAGCGGGAATCGGCAACGGCCCGAATGACATGGCAATCGTGGCGGATAAGACGTCCCGCAAAGGGAGGGTTTTCCTCTATTCCAACAACTCGCTGGACGGAACCGTCGGAGCGTGGGTGGTCAACCCCGACGGCTCCTTAACGCTGATTGGAACATATGGCACACTCCCGGCGAACGACGGGGCTCAAGGGTTGGCGGCATACTAACTTCGGCTTAGCGCACGGCCAAACCCGTCAAAGGTTTGGCCGTGTTTCGCTAAGGGACAGTTCAATTAGCGCTGCAATTGACGAGGCGTCGCTCATGAATTGCAGCAGTGAGCCGTCTGTCCAACCGGCCTAGGCGTCGAGGACGAGATCGCTCTTGGGGGCACCTATACACGTTAGGCGAGTCCCCGGGTTTGTCTCGAAATCCGATTTCTCGATGTAGTCGACCTCGCCACTGAAGACCGCAACCTGGCAGGTGCCGCAGCTCCCCGCGCGGCAGCCGCTCGGGATGCTGACGCCGTTGGCTTCCGCGAGATCGAGGATGCAGGTGTAGTCGCCGCACCAAAGCGCGGTCTTCCCACTTTTCTTGAATTGCACTGAGTAGCCGGTCGCGACTTTCGCTTCGGGCGAGACGACGGCGGCGACTTTCTTTACGCTCGACGGGCCGAAGGTCTCGTAGTGGATGTGCTTCTCCGGCACGCCCCATTCTTTTAGGCCCTCGGTCACGTCCTGCATCATGGGACCGGGGCCGCAGAGGTAGTAATCGAAGTTACTGGATGGGAGCACTTTCTTGAAAAGCTCGCCTGAGATGCGGCCTTCATGCTGGTAATCGCGCCCGAGTTCGTAGGCTGGATCGGGATCGGGCTTACTCGCGCAGATTTGGAGGTGCACATTCGGATGCTCGCGCGCGATGGCTTCGAGGTGCTCTTTCATGATGTGCTCGGAGCGATTCCGGATTCCGTAGAAGAACCAAATCTCGCGGCGAGAACTTTGCGTGATAAGGGTGTTCAACATCGCGAGGACCGGCGTGAGGCCGATGCCGCTGCCGATCAAGACCACGCCGCCGAGGCCGGCCGGGTCGAGGTAGAACTGGCCCGAAGGCGCTTTAACGTCGAGGATGTCGCCTTCGTTTACCTGCTCGTAAAAGAAGGTCGAGGCGAGGCCCGGCGGGTGGTCTTTGTCGCGCGGCGGGATGCGCTTGATCGTGACCCGATAGTTTTCTGGACGTGGCCCGTCGGACAAGCTGTAGCAACGCACGACCGGCTTCGGCTGGCCGGGAATGTCAAGGTTGAAAGTGAGATACTGGCCGGGGAGAAAACCGGGGAGATTTTTCTTGTCGTGCGGCGCGAGGTGGAACGAGCAGATGTCGCCGCATTCCTTCACTTTGCGGGCGACGAGAAACTTGCGCCACCCATTCCAAGGCAGGCCTCCCTCGGCTTTTTGCCGGCGGATGTCGCGCATTGTCTCGAGCTCGGTTTTGAGCAGCTCGAGTGACAAATCGGACTGTCGATTCTGACCCGCGAGCCGACGGAAATTTACCGCGGTCACGAGACCGAGTTGAAGCAGGCTGCCGCCCACCAAAATGCCGCCAAGTGCTTCCAGAATCATGCGCGGTGGGATTCGTCAGCCAAAAATCTATTGGAGGGACGGGCGTCCCTCCAGCGCTTTCGTTTCGATGATCCGTTAGGCATCAGAATTTCAGAAGCAGTTCCGAGCGCAGCCCGTAAGCAGTGTCGTTGTCTTCGGGCGCGCCGACGAAGACATCCAGGACCAGCACCATGTGTTGGTTCAACTTCATCTGGTAGCGCACCGCCGCTGCAATCTCGTTCGGTTGGTCTTCAGAAAAGAATCGCGGATCACGAGTGGCGACACGGCCGCCGACCTCGAAGACGATTTGGCGGTCCTTGCTCCCCAGAAATCTTTGATAGCCAAGGGCTAATCCAACCGCATCATTGGCCCGATTCCCCAAGGGAGCTCCATAGGAGCCGAGGCCCTGGGCGGCGAAGAGAATGCCAGTCTGGCCGAGCGGACCTCCGCGATCGCCACCCCGCGCCGCCGACGAATAGTCTGCGATGCCCCAGAAACCATCGAGATAAACAATGTCCTCGCTGTCAGGCAGCGTCATCGAGAACTGCTGGAACAAGAGCACGCCGGTGCTGACGGCAGGAGTTTCGCGATCAAGCGCAAAGGAAGCGTTGATACGGGTGGTGGAATTCAGGAGGCCGATCCGCTGCGTATCGCCCACGCCGATGTAAGCGCCGTCGCCCCCGGTGTAATCGTCGGCGGACACGAAAGCGAGATCGAGGTCGATCGTAGCTTTATCGTAGTCGGCGCTACTGAAAAGTCCGAATAACCTGGCGCTATTGTCGCGGAGGTTATCGTTTCGATTTAGCTCATTCCAGGCAAAAAGCGCGGTCGTGCGCAGAGCGGAAGCGCCGAGGCCGAAGAGCGAAGTTCTCGTGATGCCGACGGCGTCAATCACATCCTCGTTGATCATGATGCCATCCTCGAAACTGAGCGGTTGCCGGCCGACTGCGAACTGGTAATCGAGGTTCTTCGTGTCGTTCGGATCGAGCCTGGGGAAAAGCTCACCGAAATCGCCTTGCAAAAAAAGGGTCGTGATGTAGGCGTTGAGATCGTTCTTGAGACGCTGCGGCGGCGGATCAAACCGATACCCGCTGTAATCAAGCCCATCGCGATCGAGCGGCCGGAAACCGATTAGAATCCGCTCCGTCGGCGTGAAATATAAGTTACCGTAAAGGTCGAGCCGGTTCGCCCATTCCGTGATCTGACCTTTGCCGTTGCCGCTGTCGAACGTCTGCAGCGCGCTCCGTGCAGTTCCGAAGACGATGAAGTCCGGCTGCCACACAGCACCCGTCGGAATAACGAATCCAGGCGCGATCGGGCCGGAACCGAGAAAAGGGCTGAGCCCGATTTCCACGATCGGTTTCGGACGCTCGGGAAAACCTTTGAGTGCCAGCGGCGCCGGTTGATCGCTCAAGGCACTGCCATGTCCGCCTAACGGGTTCCTGAAGATATCTGAAAATTGAAAGCTCTTTTTTGTCGTGGTCGTCGTAGTGGAGTGGGTGACGGCTCCGTGCTCGTTTCTGGTCACCGACGTCGTGGTGGTAACCGTCGGCGCAGAATCTCTCGGGACATTCTCGAGATTCGTCCCGCAATTACTGCAGAAGTGAAAGCTCGCCGGCATGACCTGGCCACAGGTCGGACAATGGACGGTCGCGCCCGTCGGCTCCTGGGCGAAAAGGTCCGATATGCCCGTTAGGCCAAGAAGAACTGCGCAGGCCGCGGTGAGGATGATACGCATAGGCGTTCGATTATTCGGAAGTAGCGACTTTTGCTGCCGGCACTTCCAGGGACTTTGCCCCTTTGGATTCCGGCTGAAACGGCTTAGTCGGAGGCGCCAGGATTTGGCGGTTCGTGGGCGTGAGATTGACCTCGATCGGTCGCGGCGGCAGCACGATGGTTTTGTCCCAGAGCGTCTGGCATCTTTCGACCAGGTTTTCCGCGATGCTCTTGGGCGACATATTGTAGTCGAAGCCGGTCTCCGCGATCGTGCGCAGGAGGTTTACGGGGACCATCTGGGTGATGAACTTCAGGTTCACTTTGTAAGGCCCATCCCCGGTTAAGAGCTTCCGATCGACGGTATAATCTGCCCAACGGAAACTGCCTGGGGGAATGACAACGGCGTGCTTGCGAGCGCCGGCGGAGCGGCCAATCAGCGCATCGGCATTCGTCGCCGGCCGCACATAAGGCAGCGGGTCGATGCTCTGGTTCACTGGGATGACCTGCACGGTTTCGCCACCGCGCAGGAGCGTGACGATGGATTTTCCCTGTAGCGTGAAGAGGTATTTGTCGAAGGGCAGCTGGCGATTGTGCACGTAAGCCGACTCCGAATAGCGGACGTCGCCGTTCGGATCGCGGTCGCCGGAAGCGAAGATCACTCTGCCGTGGCGATCGGTTACCTTGACCTGGAGGAAGTAAGCGCGATCCAGGTCGAAGCCTGTCGGCGCACCATGTCCATCGGTTCCATTTGCGACCTTGACCTTGAATTTAATGCCGCGTGCATCGTTTTGTTCGAGCACGAACTGGTGGAGTTGAAATCCGCGGCGCAGGATTTGATAACGCTGCAGGTTGATCTCTTCGAGTTTCGCGAATTGTTCGTTGAGAATGGCGCGCGCGTCGTAACGATCATCGATCGCTTGCCAACGAGTCGGGAATTTGTAATCAGTCGGCGCTTTGTTTTCAAAAGCGTCCGTCCCCCAGCCGGCTTTGTAATCGAACTGGAGCCACTCACGCATCGTGGCCAGTTGCTGCGCTTTGACGTTGAACGGGAAAAGTCCCGGATGAATCACCGAAAAATCCGGTCCGGCGAAACGATGATCGGTCAGCTTGCGCGGCGGTGTCGGCTGGTCTCCAACCATCGCGGCTGGCCCGAATGCATAGCCCGATTTGATGCCGGGGATTTTGCCCATGTGGCAATCCTGACAAGTCTCGCCGCGCTTATTCGCGGGTGAGTTTTTGAATTGCGTGAACGCTTCTTCGAGCCGGAAACCGTTCAGCAGGTTGACGTCGTGGCAGTCGCCGCAGAAGCCCGATTTTTCCAACGGATCGAACTTGATTACCTTGGTATGAATGGCGCGGCCCACATCACCCCGTTTCGTCACCACCTGAAATTTATCCGGTTGCGCCAGGACCTTCTTCAGGTTTGCGTCTCCGCGCGGCCCGTAGACCGGATCAAAAATGTCGCCCCGCTGGACCGCGAAACGGCCGCTCACTTTGCCGTAGTTGTATTTCACCCGGTGACAAGAAATGCAGGTGATACCCTCCCGGGAAGTCGGATTGCGATCCATGTTGCTGATCAAGATCGGCTCTTTGAGATCCATGCCGACCTGGGTGTGACAACGAATGCAAAAATCTCCATTCGTCCCTGCGGTCATTTTGTCGACCGTTGCCTGGAAGGCGTTGAAAACCGGGCTCAGCTGCGCGTAAGCGTGCTGCGAGACAGACCATTGCCGGAACTGCGTCGGATGGCAGGTCGCGCAGGTCGAGGCGGAGGGGAATTTGTTCTCCACTAGCAACTGCGCGTGCGCGGCGGCGGCGTCCCCTGCGGCGTGAGGATTGGCCGGCTTCGGAACTGGCGGCGCGTTGCCCGGAAGCACTATTTGATCGGGCATTGGCTCGTTCGGAGCTCCCGCGCTGCTCGGCAACAACAGGTCGTCGCCGGAAGACGGCGCCGCCGCGGCCGGCTGCGCTCCGGACGAAGGCGCGAGCAAATCGTCATCTGAAGAAGGAGCGGCGGCGGCCGGTTTTGTCCCGGCGGCGGGCGCGAGCAAATCATCGTCGGAGTTGGTGGTGGCAGGTGCGACTGCCGCGGGCGTACTCGGCGGGACGGGAGTCGGTGATGCCGCCTGGGCAAAGCCAACCGTCGGAACAATTAAGGCCACCGCGCCGAGAGTCAGACTGACGAGATTAATTTTTGTCCACATGACCGTTGAAGTTTTTCTTTTTTTCGTTGGCAGGCGTCAATCCAAAAAATCGGAAAGTCGCCGGCGGAAAAGTTTTTAGAGAGTGGGTCGGGAAAATGCTTGCTGTAGATAATTGAGATCGCTAAAAAAAATCGAGCACAATCAGTGCCCGAAAAGAAAAGGATTCTTAAACATGAAAACTTCGCATCGTTCACTCGCGACTTTGACCCTTCTATTTGGACTCGGCACTTCGCTCGGCCTCGCTGCGCAAGTGCACGAGATCGATCCCACAAAAGTGGTGGGCTCACAGAAATGCGGCGAGTGCCACAAGTATGAAGTCGAGGCGTGGAAGAAGACGCCACATTTCGCCACCTTCGATTCGATGCATCGCAGCCCCGCCGGGCAAAAAATCGCGACAGCGCTTGGGATCAAGCGGATCAAGGGCGAGAGCCTTTGCCTCACGTGCCACTACACCGTGCAGGCGAAAGCCGGGGGCGCCCCGGAACCGATCTCCGGCGTTTCCTGCGAATCCTGCCATGGAGCCGCGGCCGATTGGTTGAACATCCACAACGACAAGAAGCTCTCGCGCGAAGAACGCCGCACCAAATCCGCCGCCGCGGGGATGATTCGCCCCGAAGACATGTATTCGGTCGCGGCCAACTGCTATCAATGTCACCTCGTGCCTAACGAGAAGTTGGTGAACACCGGCGGGCACACCGCCGGGAGCGCGGGCTTCGAGCTCGTCTCCTGGTCGCAGGGCATGGTGCGTCACAACTTCCTCACGCCCGAGGGCAAAGAGGGCAAAGTGAACAAGGCGGACGACCAAAACAAACAGCGCATGATGTTCGCGACCGGTGCAATCCTCGACCTCGAGTACAGCCTGCGCGGCGTCGCCAGTGCGACTGACAAGGCGACCTACGGCATCACGATGGCGCAGCGGGCCAACGCCCTGCGCAAGAAACTGGCCGACATCCAGAAAGCCGCGCCGACCGATGAGATGGCGCAAATCGTGACGATCGCGAATGCCGCCGCCCTCAAGTTGAACAACAAGGCGCCGCTCGATGAAGCGGCCGACAAAGTAGCCGAACTCGGCCGGAAATTTTCCTCGACGGAAACCGGCGACAAGCTCGCCGGTCTAGATCCGATGATTCCGAAGCCGGCTCAATACAAGGGAACGCCCTACCAGCCCTAACGCCTAACGAGCACATAACCGTCGCTTCGCATTATCGGGCGCCGATGCTCCTGTTTTCGCCATGGCCGAAGTCCTGACCCGCATCTCCCGGCCGCAACGCTGGGATGTGCCTTTCGACGCCGCGATGACGGATGCGGAGGTCGATCGGATTCTTCGCCTCGATCCGCTTTCCACGTTCGATCCGGAGCGTTTCCCGGCGTCGATTTCGCTCCGCGGCATCCTCCATAACGACGCCCGCATCCGGCGTTTCGAGAACGGCGACATCATCGTTAGGGAAGGCGATTACGGCAGTTCCGCGTTTCTGATTTTAAGCGGCAGCGTGCGGGTGATGCTCGATTCGCTGCCTTCCGCGCAACTCGGTCGGCGACCGCCCCAGAAAAAGAGTTTTCTCGCTTCACTCGCGCAGCTTTGGTCGCAACCGAAGTATCCGGAAGTTCGCGATTACGCCGGCGGCAAATTGATGAGCAGCGATGATCCGACGACGGTGCGCTCACGGCAGGCGAGTGGCGATGAGGTGAGGATTTTCCTGCAGGATGTGCCCGGTGTTCTGGAAAAAAATCGCACCGCCCAGCTTAGCGCCGGCGAGCTCTTCGGCGAGATCGCCGCGCTCGCGCGCAGCCCGCGCACCGCCACGGTGATCGCGGAAGGACCGGCCGAATTGCTCGAGCTGCGTTGGCAGGGTCTGCGCGACATCCGCAAATACGCGCCGGAATGGAAGCAGCACATCGACCGGCTTTATCGCGAACGCAGCCTCACCAGACATCTGCGCGAGACGCCGCTCCTGAAGAATTTGTCGGACGACGATCTGCGCCAGGTCGCGGAGCAGACCCAGTTCGAGAGCTACGGAGATTTCGATTGGAACACGAGCTACAAAACCGTGCGGGAAGCTTCCGCCCAGGAGCGACTCGCGAAGGAACCTCTGATCGCACGGGAAGGGGATTATCCGAACGGGTTAATCCTGATCCGAAGCGGCTTCGCGCGCCTCAGCCGGAAGTTTAATCACGGCGAACGCACCATAAGTTACCTCGGCAAAGGCGACATCTACGGTCTTTCCGCTTTGCTCACCGGTGCGCAGGAAAGCGAATGCCCGAGCCTGCTCTTCTCGCTCCGCGCCATCGGTTACCTCGACATCCTCGTGATCCCGACGCCGATCTTTGAGAAATTTATTTCCCCGCGTTTCGGCGAAGAGGAAATCGTCGCCCTGCGCGAACGGACGCAACGCGAGAGCCAGATCAATCTCGGCCAGGACGCCGAGGCGACTTCTGGTCCGGAGATGCTCGAGTTCCTCGTCGAGCAACGTTACGTGAACGGCACGGCCACGATGTTGATCGATCTCGATCGCTGCACGCGCTGCGACGATTGCGTGCGCGCCTGCGCCGCGAGCCACGACAATAATCCGAAGTTCATCAGGCACGGCCGTGTCCAAAACGGCATCATGGTCGCGAATGCCTGCATGCATTGCGTCGATCCGGTCTGCATGATCGGTTGTCCGACCGGCGCGATTCATCGCGAGTCGGCCGAGGGCCAGGTCGTAATCAACGATCTCACCTGCGTTGGCTGCGCGACCTGCGCGAACAGTTGTCCCTACGACAACATCCAGATGGTCGAAATCCGCGATGAGCACGGCGGGTTCATCGTCGATCAGGTCACGCAAACTCCGATCCTGAAAGCGACAAAATGCGATCTCTGCGTCGACCAGCTCGCCGGCCCGGCTTGTGTCCGCGCCTGCCCCCACGACGCGCTCCTGCGCGCGGACATGCAGGAGGTCGATCAACTCGCGAGGTGGCTCAATCGGTGAGTCCACTTCTCGTTAGGCGAATTTGTCTTTCCGCTGGTCTCGCGCTCGTTTCGGTCGCGATGTTTTTCCTTTGGCGCGTCTGGCGCGCCGCGCTCCGGCCCGATGCGATTTACACGGGGATCTTACTCTTCGCGGTCATCCTCGGGCTGACACTTTTCAACGCGCGGAAGAAGCTGCCCTTTCTCCCGCTCGTGAAGGCGTCGACCTGGTTGCAAATTCACATTTACGCGGGCTGGTTTTGCCTCTTCGTCTTTCTGCTTCACATCCGTTTTCGCGTGCCAATGGGTGTATTTGAAACCGTGCTCGCGCTCGTTTTTTGCGTCGTCATCCTGAGCGGATTCTTCGGGCTTTTCATCAGCCGCGATCTGCCGGCCCGGATGGCGCGCTCCGGCGAGCCGCTGCTTTACGAGCGCATCCCTGCATTTCGGTTGCGCATTCAACGCGCGGTCGAAGAGCTCGTCAGGCAAGCGGAACGCGAGACGGAATCGTCAACGTTAGGCAACTTTTACGTGCAATATCTGCGCGACTTTTTTATTCATCGCCCGAGTGCGTTCTCCGCCCTCCGCCGCGGCGAACGGAATTGGCATGCGCTCCTCGCGGAGACGAACGCGCTCGATCGCTACCTGAACGAACGCGAGAAGGCGATCGCGACCGAGATTCGCGATTGGATCGAGACGAAGCATAATCTCGATTTCCAATACGCCTCGCAGCGGCTCCTCAAGTTCTGGCTCTTCGTTCACATCCCGTTCACATACAGTTTGATTTTGCTCGGCCTCGCCCACGGGATTCTGGCGATGCTTTACGCGGGGAGGTGGTGAAATGCAGCGACCGCTCGATCCACTCGGCTTCAAGCAAAATCGCTACGAGCGACCCAACCAGGATTGGGTTTGCGGTCACGCGGCCGACGGGCACGCCTGTCCGCTCGGTCCCGATGCGCGCGGCGCCTGCCGACATACGGGCGAATGTATGCCGGCGAAAAAAGGCGATCGTTGGTCGTGCATGCGGAGCGAAGCCGAAGGTGGCAAGTGCACGGAAGGTCCGCTGCCTGAGGGCGCCTGCGCGCATCCGATTCCGCCCTGCCAGCCGATGCCGTCGATCCGGCGGTCGCGCGGTCGTCTCGTCTGGCTGTTTGTCGCCCTAACGAGTGGCGCGCTCCTGATTTTACTGGGCTCGAGCTATCTGCGCCAGCGCTGGACCGATCCCGGTCCGCTCACCAGTGCGCACGCGACCTCTGCAGCGAAATGCAGCGATTGCCACTCGGTCGATCGCGCCGCGGTCTCGACGCTCGCGAGCTTCACCGCGCCCGAGAAAAGCCGGCTCGCCGATAGCCAGCTTTGCTTGAAATGTCACGCGCTCGGCGACCATCCGCTCACGCCGCACAGCGTTTCGCCGACGCAGTTGATCGCGTTCGAGCAGCAGCTTTCCACGTTGCCTAACGAGTCGCGGAACCGGAGCATGCTGCTCCGTGCAAGTCACGACGTGAACCCGGTCCGTTCCGACAGCGGCGAACTGGCCTGCATGACCTGCCACCAGGAACATCACGGTCGCAAATTTGACCTGAAAAAACTCTCTGACGCGCAATGTCAAAGCTGCCACGCGCGGCAATTTGCCAGCTTCGAGAAAGGGCATCCGGAGTTCGTGAACTACCCGTCGCGCAGGCGGACTCCGATCTTTTTCGATCACGCGAGTCATCTGCGGGAGCACTTCGCTGCGATGAAAGCGAAAGCGCCGACTTCGTGCCAGGATTGCCACGTGAAGGACGGCGCTGGGCGCTTTATGAAGGTGAAAAGCTTCGCGCAGTCCTGCGCCGCCTGTCACGAACCGCAGATCGAAGGCGAAGGCGCGACGACGAAAGGCGTCGCGTTTTTTACCGTGCCTGGGATCGATGCCGAGTCGCTCGCAGCGAAAGGCATCTCGATCGGCGAGTGGCCGAAATTTGCCGATGGAAAGATCACGCCGTTCACCGAGTTGCTGCTGCGCCGGCAACCTGCGATGCGCGACGCGCTCGACCAGTTGCACGGCGTCGATCTGCTCGACCTCAGCAAGTCGACGCCGGGACAGCTCGCGGCCGCGGAGAAATTTGCCTGGGGCGTGAAGAATTTGCTCTTCCACTTGGTCGTCGATGGCCAGTCGTATCTGCGCACGGATTTGAAAGGCGAAATCGCGCCGGCCGGAATCGAGATCCCGCGCTCCGCGCTGCTCGCGGCTCAGCGCGATTGGATGCCGCATCTTCTTGAGGAGGTGACGAACTACGAAAATGGCGTGAAGCCGGCACTTCCAAAAAGCTCGACGCCACCTCCGACTCCCACCCCCGCGCCTAACGAGAACCCCCCCACCGGCGACCAATCGCTCCTTGGTGGTGATGACCTAACGACAGCCGCAATGCCAACGCCAAAACCGGCTGCGAGTGGTGGCGGCGACTTGTTAGGCGGCGGCAACGATGATCTGACGGCCGCGACTCCCACGCCCGGTCCGGCTGGCGGAAACGACGACCTAACGAGTGGCGGCGATCTGCTCGCCGGCGGCGCCGCGGAGTCGGCACCGACCGCCACGCCTGCGGCGGCTCCGGCGGTGGTCGCAAAATCGGCGGAAGATTGGGCGGCAATCGGCGGTTGGTTTCGTCCGCAGGACAGCTTCACCCTTTACTACCGGCCGGCCGGACATGCCGATCCCTTCCTTGTCGCCTGGCTCGATGCGGCGGCGAAACTCGCCAGTCCTCCGGCGTCGCCAGCGGCCGATGCTGTTTTCCGGCAAATTGCCAATCCGCAATCGGCCGGGATCTGCATGAAATGCCACACCGTTGATACCCGCGCCAGGGTCACGCAGGTGAACTGGCTGCCGACCGAAGCGCTGCCGAAAAAAAAGGGCTTCACCATGTTCAGTCACGCCGCGCATCTGAGCCTTTTCGGGAATACCGCCTGTGAAACCTGCCATGCGCTCAATCCCAAAGCGCAATACGCGAAGTTTTTTTCGGGTGAAGCCGGGACACTCGCGGAGCGCGATCCGAGCCATTTCGAGAGCAACTTCATCCCGCTCTCGAAAGCCGCCTGTGTCCAATGTCACCAGCCAAAAGTGGCGGGCGATTCCTGCCTGCTCTGTCATAGCTACCACGTCGGCGCCACGACCGGCGAGATCGCAGGCCGGAACAAGTTGCATCCGCTGGTGAGCGGGAAATAAAGCTCGCCACGGGCTGGTTCTGTCATGACTACCGCCCGCGGAGGAGATCCCGGGGACGCGGCGCGCGCAGAGGCGCAGGAAGTCCTTCCCAGCGGAGACCGTCTGATGCTATAACCATCCATAGTAAGTGTAAAAACCAATGCGTGCTACTTCTCGCTTTCTTCGCCTCGCAGCGGCGCTCCTCGCGCTCGTCGCGTGCTGCTCATTTGGCGCCTGCCGGCGCCCGGTTGTCCTTGTGCCTTCGGAGAACGATCTCGTGGTTCTGAACGGGTGTGTGATCTCCGCCTGCAACTATCTCGCGGTCGTAAAAACCCAGCACAGTCTGGACAAGAATTTCTGGGCGAAGGTGCTGCTCGTTCGCTATAAGAATCATCCATCCGGCCACGCCTACTGCGTCTGGGAAACCGATGGCACGATCTACGGTTACGATCGGAATGCCGGTTCGTTTCCGATGCCGATTTACACGCGGGAACCGAAGGAGATCGCGACGATTTTGGCCGACGGACTATCCAAGGCGTTGCAGGAACACCTGCTTGTCGCTCAAGCCGAGTTCGTCGAGCCGGCGAAGGCGGAGCTCTACAAGTTCTAAGACGGCGCGGAGGCGCGGCAAATTGTAGGGCGAGCGAGCCGCGCTTCGCCTGCCCCGATTCCGAGAACCGGACAGGATGCTCTGAATTCCCGGAACTCATCCCTTGTATCTTCCGATTGTTCGTTTTCATCCGGGCCGCGAGGTATGAGATGAAAATGAGACCGCCGCCGTGGCTGCAACCGCGGCGGCGGTGATGGGCACGGCCGCGTTCATCCCGAGCATCAGGTTTTTTGCCTGGATGCGTTCTGGAGCGGGCGGCGTGCTCATCCATTGATCTAAACTCGAACCGTTGCATG
>JBDTIQ010000057.1:0-9305 GCA_039936335.1 Chthoniobacterales bacterium | reverse complement strand
CGGGCGCGGCCGCTCGGGTGATCGAAGAAGAAAATCTCCTCCCATTTCCCGGGATTCAACTTGCGATACGTGCCGAGCTTCAGCGCGACCTTCGCGAAACCGTCGGCCTCGCGGGCGGTGTTGATTCCGAAGGCGTCGGCTTCCCGTTCCGTCGTCCGTACGATTGTGTTTTGCAGCGGCGTGAGCAGGAAAAAATAAGTGGAAAAAATCAGCGCAAGCAGCGGTAACCCAGCCGGATCAGCGATCCCGCGCACACCCCAGCGCGCGCCCCAGCGCCGCACGCAGCGATCGAAGAACACGCTGACGAGCGCGAAACCGATCAGAATGATAAGGCTGAAATAAAGGACCAGCTTCATCGCGTGGTTCAGCACGTAATGCCCCATCTCGTGCGCCATCACCGCCCGGATCTCCGGGAGCGTGCATTGTTTGAGCAGGTTGTCGTTCAACGCGATCCGCGCCGTCCCGAAAATCCCGGCGACGTTCGCGCTCACGCGATTGCTTTGCCGCGAAGCATCGACTTCGAAGACCTGTTTCACCGGGATTTCATTCGCCGCTGCCATCGCCAGGATCGGCGCGCTGATCTTCGGATCCGTCAGCGGTTTATAGGTGTTAAAAATCGGCTCGATAAAGATCGGCCCGATCAACATTCCGAGAATCAGGAAAGCCACGCCGACGACTGTGCCCCAAATCCACCAAGTGCGCGGAGCGCGTCGGAAGACGCCGTAGAGCACCATCAAAAGGATCGGCGCGAGAATCAGCGCGACGATCAATCCTTTCACCTGATCGCCCATCCACGCCGGGAAATTTTGCGTCGCCAGTCCGTAGGCGTGCTCGCGGAAATATCCGGAATACAGGTCGAGCGGGAAGGTGAGAATCGAAACGAGGAGAATGTAAGCGAGTGCGTAAATCGCGACTCGGAGCGAACGGAAGCGAGTGGTGCGTTCCGCAGAATCACGCAGGCGCGCCGAAATTCCGCTCCATAGGAGAAGCAGCGAGACCGCCGCCGCGAGGAGGAAATTCCAGAGGATCAACCAGTAGCCGCCCTCGAAATAGGCGTCGGATTCCGCGCGCTTATCCGCTGGTATCGTCGCCAACCAGGCTTGCGTGGCCGCGGCCGGATCGAGCGATTGTTGGGCCGGCGTCGGAGTCGTTAGGCTAGCGGGCGCGGGTTGCGCGGACGCGGCCAGCAGACCGCCGCAAAGGAACGCGCCGATCAGGAAAAGACTGAGAAGTTTTCGCATCGGGGAAGCAATAAAGAAAATCGCGTCGGGACGAAACTACTTTCTCCATGCCTCGACATCGGGAGCCTCACGTCTAACCTGAAACGATGAGCCGCTTTGCCAAAATTCTCCCGTTGTTGCTCGCCGCCTTCCTGTTCCTGCCCATCACTGGCCGCGCGCAAAGTGCCACGCCGGATTCGCCAACCTACGGCGTGTATCCGGAAAATTATCAGGAACTCTTGACCGCCTGGCTCGACCGGGCGCTGGTCGATCCGAGAAGCGTGGTGGTGAAATGGCTCGGCCCGCCGAAACAAGGCCAGCTCAAGGTCGCAAAGGATCGGCAGGTGGCCGGCTATCTCGTCGATTTCACGGTCAATGCGCGCAACGTTTTCGGCGCCTACACCGGCCCGCAAAAACACACGGCACTGATCCGCGACGGCAAAGTCGTCACGGCCACCGGCTTTGTGTATCGCTGACGCGCAGTTCGAGCGTCGGCTCCGCGCTTGCCGGCCGCACGAGGTGGAGGCAGAGCGGTGCGGGAATCAGCTGCGTCGCGGGGTTAATGTGCCATGTCTTTTGATGGTTGGTCCGTTCGTTGATCGTTAGGCTAAAATCGGGCGAATCGATTGTGCCGCGCACGACCGCATTCTTCAGCGGCGTGCTCCTCGTTTCGGAAGGCGACGAAGAGTCCACCGTTGCACCAGCGGTCGGCGAGAGCGTGAGGGTAAAGAATGGTGGCCGCGTCGTTAGGCGGCCGCTCCAGTGAAACGTCTGATCGTTCGCGTCGAAGCGAAGCTGCGGAATTTCGGCGGCGTGATTTTGGAATTCGACCTCGGCTGACAAATTCGTTAGGTGCGGCCAGAGCGGCGGAAGTTTCGGGTCGAGATCCAGCAGTTGTGCAGAGCCCTCGATCGTCGGGTCGCGCAGCGTGTTGGAATAAGCGATCTCACCCGACACGATTCCACTGGTCGCGCCTAACGGACGCAACCTATCCGGCAGCGTCGTGAGAAAGAGTGCAGGGCAGCTGACACTCACTGAAAACGGCAGAGCGCGTTCGAGAAACTTCAGATCGCGCACCCGGTTCTTTTCCAAATGCACGGGCAACGAAGCGTGCGCGATCACCGGCGCGGAGAAGCCAAAAACCGCGCGCAAATTCGCTGCGACCTGGCCACCCTGGTAGCGCAAATCGAAATCTGTCGCGTTCGCCGTGACCGCGGGGCCGGGATTTTCCAGATGCAATTTCGTCGTCACTTGGAGCGAGGCGAGCGGCCCGTAGACGGCCAACTTACCATCCAGCATGCCGGTGATCCCGATCGGCTCACCGACCGCGCCCGCGAAATCCGCGAGATCGAGATGGTCGACCGCGAGATCGACGTCGAACTTCTGGTGTTCATCGAACGCCTCGAAAAGGCTCCCAGATTTCCGCCAGCGATCGACCCCGAAAGGGAGGAACAAAGTCCCGTTCGCGCGCGGCACGCCGTCGAGCGTGAGCATCATCGCCTGCAATTCGACGAAGTTGTTGCCGAGCATGAGAAATCCACCTAACGACAAGCGATCGTTGGCCAGCCGGAAGTTGCGAAAGAACACGTCCTGCGGCGAATAAGTCCCCTCGAGGGTGAGATCGGACGCGGAGCGCAAGGCGGCGATCGGGAGCCGCAAACCGTGCGCGAAAATCTGCGCGGTCCCGGAGCTTGCCGCGGGGGTGCCATCGCCCGTCCAGTCGAAGGTGATCCCGCCGCCGATCTGCTTTTTGCGCCAGGCGGATGGAAGTAACGGGGCATAAGTCGCGAGATCGTTGATCGCGCCGGTGAGCCGTCCGGAATAGGCATGCGGCCGCGCGAGATTGGCGGTGCCGCGCGCGCGGAGAAAATCATCGCCATGGCGGATCTCGAGCTTCTCCAGGTTCGCCTCGGAACCATCGAGTTGAATCTCGCCGCCTAACGAGTCCAGCGAGACACCGCGGAAACGCATCCCGTTCCCGCGAAAGTCGAGCTTGCCGTGTGCGGAGGGATCGATCGAATCGATCTCGCCGCTCGCCGAAAGTGCGCCGGAAAAATCGCCGGACGCTGCGCCGAATAGTTGCGCGAACGCATCGGCGTCAGGAATCGTCGCGTTCAGTTGTCCGCGGAATCGCAGTCCGGTCCAGCTCGGGCGCCGCTTCGGCCAGAGCAGCTCCCCGTTTACCGTGAGTTCGTTAGGCCGTTGCTGTACGTAGAGCTGTTCCACTTGCAGCCGGCGATCGTAATAGGTCGCACCGAAGACGAGGTGATCGCCGCGTCGCGCGCGCCAGGCGAAGTCGGAAACTTCGATCCAGACCGAAGCGGTCGCATCGAGAAACTCGCCGGGACTTCCGCGAAAGGTAAATTGCGAAGCCCGCACGGCACCGGTCAACGGCTCGAGAAACCCGGCCGCGGCGGAGACCTGCGCGAGCGAAACATTCGCGGCCGATCCGGCAAGATCGACGACGAATTTTGGGCCGCCGCCCTGTCCATGAAAGCTGGCGCGGAGCACGCCGCCGAATGCGTCGACCGTAAACTCGAGCCCGATGCGGCGACCCCTCAGATTCGATAAATCGACCGCGAGCGCCTCGAGATCGAGCCCCCGCACGAGCGAAACACCAGCGATTGTTAGGCGATTATCTTCCCAGGAGGTGGCGCCGCGCAGACCCGTAAAGCTCTGACGCAAAATCGGTGAAGTGACGGAAACCTGGCGCGCAAAAAACCCGCCGGATGCGATATCGCTGGCAGTCAGGTTCACACCGCGAAAGACGAATGACGTCGCGGCCGTGACGACATCGAAATCGCCCTCCGTGATGCGGAACTCGTTAGGCAAGAGGCGCGCGAGATTGCGCCAGTCCAGTTTCTCTCCGCCGTGCGCCGCGCCCTGCCGCACGCTGCCCTTGAGCCGCTCGACGGCGATCGAATGGAGGAAGCGCGCGCGCTTCGTGAAAAGCCATCCCCGAAAATTCAGATCGAGGGTCACGCGCTCCGCCTGCAGCGAGACGGGGCGGCCATTCTCGTGAGCGGGCGCGATGCGCAGCCGTTCGATCGTGACCGGGCGCAGAAACGGCGCGTCGATCTTTGCGAAGTCGACGCGCACATTTTCATGCCGCGCGGCCCACCAAAGCCACACGCCGATGCCGCGCGCGACGGCAAAGGGCGCAAGGAGCGCCGTGACCAGCGAGGCCACCGCGAGAATTAAAACCAGCACCAGAAGACGCTTGCGCAACGACATCACTTTACGGCGCCGCGCCTGCCTAACGAACCACTAACCAGTCGGCGACGGCGCCGGAAAGATGGCACGCACGGGCTGCGCCGGGTGAAATTTTTCGCGGAACTGTCGGGTGAACGCCCGCTCCGCTTCCATCGGGAGTCCGCTCGATTTCGCTCGCGCCAGCTCCGGGAGCGCCGCCAATTCGTGCTCGATGTCGTTAGGCGAGATTTTATTCCAGTAGCCGTTCTCGAAGGTCAGGACGTCGACCTTCTGCTCCTCGACCGAGAGAATCTCGGCGTGCGGCAGGTGAACCAAAACTTCCTTCGGCGTGACATTGACCGAGAATTTCTTGCGCAGATCGAAGCCGGCTTTCACGACGAAAGTTCCGTGCAGCTTGATCCGCTTGGTGCTCCCGGCCCAGGAATGCATCATCTCGTGCTCGACCTCGACGCGGCGCTGGAGCACGGCGAGCTGGGCGACGGTCGTCGTCTGCTCGAGATAGACGTGATCATTCACAAGCACGCGCGGCTGGAGATGAGCCAGCCTAACGAACGTCTCGCTGGCGTCGCGGCCTACCTGCTGAAGCCGAGCGAGCGAGCGCCCAGGGAACGTCTCGCATCGATAGAAAAGGAAAGCGGCGAGGACCGCTAGAATCAGGACAACGAGCGCGAAAGCAGCGGGCCAGCGGAGTCGTTTCTCAGAGGGAGCGGGTCGATTTTCAAGCGGCGGCATTACCCCAAAAACGTACCGCCCCCCACACCCGAAGGGCATGAAGGGCGGCTGTTCCCCCCAGAACAATCATTCAAATCTGCGGAAGGAATAAGCGACCAAATCGAAACGCGCAAGAAAATTTTTGCGTGATCAAATGAGGAAATAGTTCCAGCCCGATTTAGCGTGCCGAGGTGAAGCTCGGAGTTCGCTACAAAACCTCTTATCGCTATGACGCACCGGTCCGTTTTTCCCCGCACGAACTGAAACTTTTTCCCCGGGCCGACGTCTTCACGCGGCTGCTTCGATCCCGACTTCAGACTAACGAAGAGGCGAATGTGCGTTTTGGGCGCGACGTCTTCGACAACTGCGTCGCGGTCTGCAGTTATCCCGAGCCCGCCACGGAATTACGTTTCGAGCTCGATCTCGATCTCGCGCTGGAGAAGCGGAATCCGTTCGACTTCATCCTTTCGCCCGAAGCGACGACGCTGCCGTTTTCCTACGCGCCGGAATTGCAGCGCGTGCTCGCGCCTTTTCAGAAAAGTAGGGACGACGAGCCGCTGGAAATTCCGGGTTGGACAGCGCCGGCGGCGAATGCGCCGGAGCCGACGGTGGCGACGCTCGTGCAACTAAACGAACGCCTCTATGAATGCGTCGGCTACGAACGGCGCGAAGAAGGGCCGGCGCGTTCGCCTAACGAGACGTTGCAACTGGGAAGAGGCGCGTGTCGCGATGTGGCTTTGCTGCTCGCGGCGATCCTGCGCCAGAATGGATTGGCCGCACGCCTAACGAGTGGCTATCTGCGCGAGGCGGATGCGAAAACGAAGCGCGCGGAAGGTTCGCTCCACGCCTGGACGGAAGCTTATTTACCGGGCGCCGGCTGGGTCGGGATGGATCCGACGAACGGAATTTTTTGTAACCACAACTTTATCGCCGCCGCGGTCGGGATCGAGCCGGCGGATGTCACTCCGATTGATGGCTCCTTTTATCAACGCGGCGAGACGGCAGCACGCATGACGAGCCGGATTGAGCTGGTGGATCTGTGACGCCGCAACGTGATGCTTCACGATCTGCAACTGCGCAATTTTCGTTGCTTCGCTTCCGTGGCGGCGGAGTTCGACGCTGGGTTTAACTTTATCGTCGGTGCGAATGGCCGCGGGAAAACCACTCTCCTGGAAGCGGCCTGCGTCTTGGCGCGGCTGCAATCGCAACGGGCTGCGACGCTCGGTCCGGTGGTTCGGCAAGGGGAGCGATCTTTCGTCGTCAGCGGTCATGTCGATGGGCATTTGCTGCAGTTTTATTACAGCACGCTGCGGCGAAAAGTGGCGTTTGACGGAGTCGAGCAGCGCGGTCGCTCGGATTACCTGCGACTGCTTCGGGTCGTTTCCTTTGCGAACAACGATCTCGATTTGATCCGCGGCTCGGGCGAACTCCGGCGGCGTTATCTCGACTTCATCGGCAGCCAGGTGACAGCAGGTTATCGGTCGGTGCTGCGCGCCTATGAGCGGGCGCTGCGCGCGCGCAATGCGCTCCTCAAATCCCCCCACCCGCGGCCCCGCGAGCTGGCCGCTTACACCGAGCAGCTCGTGGAAGCCGGAGTGTCGTTAGGCAAGATGCGCGGCGCACTCGTGCGACGGCTCGGCCCGGCGGCGGAAGCTGCGCATCGCTCAATCAGCGATGGCGAAGTGCTCGCGCTCAGCTACGTGCCCGGGAATGAAGAGGATTTCGCCGCGCAGCTCGAAGCAGTCCGAGCGGAAGACGCGCGCCTTCGCCTAACGACGGTCGGCCCGCAGCGTGATGATCTCAGACTGGAAGTGGGTGGAATGTCGGCTGCGCAATTTGCCTCGGAGGGTCAGCAGCGAACCGCCGCGCTCGCGCTGAAGCTCGCGCAAGCGAAGGTCTTCGCAGGGGAAGCGGGCGCACCGCCGTTGCTCCTGATCGACGATATCTTCGGCGAACTCGACTCTGCACGCCGCAATGCGCTTCTCGCGGCCTTGCCTAACGATTCGCAGAAACTTGTGACCGCGACGAGCCTCGACTGGCGCGACCGAGCTTGGGATGGGCCGATTCTGCAGGTGGAGAACCTGTAGAATCCCTCGAGCTTCACTCTTACCCGCTATTCAACGTTGTCATCCTGAGCCGGCGAAGCGCGGTCGAAGGACCTCGCAAGCGTCCGGCGACGTCGCGTCGTTGGGCAAAGGCGGACCGAGCAACGCTTGCGAGGTCCTTCGCTTCGCTCAGGATGACAGCGCGCGCTCTTTGTTCCTGTGCTCGCAGTGTTGCTCGGACGGCGGCCAACTTGCGGACCGTCGCGGCGCGTCTTCTATTTCTTCATGACTTCGCGATCGGGGAAGCCACTTAATTTCACGGGCCAATTGCTCATCGCGCATCCGAGCATGCTCGATCCGAACTTCCGCCGCAGCGTGCTTTTTATCTCTAGCCACGATGCGGAAGAGGGTGCCAGCGGCGTGATCCTGAATCGCCCTCTGCATAAACAAGTCTCCGAGATTGCGCCCGATGACGCGCTGGAAGCGCTCGCGGACGTGCCGGTTTATCTCGGCGGCCCGGTCGCGACGAATGAGTTGATGTTCGCGGCGCTCGACTGGACGAACGGCGACGCGCTGACCCTCGATCAAAATCTCGCGCTCGGTGAGGCCTTTGTGCCTAACGAGAAGCGACATGCGGTGCGGGCCTTCGTCGGCTATGCCGGCTGGACGGCGGGGCAGCTGGAGAAGGAGCTGGAGCAGCACGCCTGGCTCCTGCAAAAGCCCGATCCAGCCGCACTCGCCCCGGAGCGGTTGCCGAAACTTTGGTTCGAGATCATGCGCAGTCTCGGTCCATGGTTCAAGATGCTCGCGGCCGCGCCGGACGATCCTTCTTTGAACTAGCTTCGCGCGAATTTCGGTGCGAAAAGCTGTGGAAATATGATTATCGGCATCCCGAAAGAGATAAAGCAGCAGGAGAATCGCGTCAGCCTGCTACCCTCCGCAGCTTACCAACTGACGAAACGCGGCCACACCGTCCTCGTGCAGAAAAACGCGGGCGTCGGCACCGGGTATCCCGACTCGGATTACGCCGCCGCTGGCGCGGAGATCATCGAGAGCGCTCCGGAGATTTTTAAGCGGGCCGACATGATCGTGAAGGTGAAGGAGCCACTTCCCAGCGAATGGGAGCTCCTGCGCAGGGGGCAGATTCTTTTCACCTATCTCCATCTCGCCGCGAGCAAAACGCTGACGGATGCGCTCTTGAAATCCGGAGTTACCGGCGTGGCTTACGAGACGATTCAGGTGGGCAACCGGCTGCCTCTACTCGAGCCGATGAGCGAGATCGCGGGACGCATGTCGGTCGTTATGGGCGCGTATTATCTCGCGAAACACAACGGCGGTAACGGTGTACTGCTCGGCGGTGTGCCGGGGGTTTTGCCTGGTCGCGTCGTCGTGCTGGGCGGTGGCACGTCCGGTGTGAACGCCGCGCGGATGGCTACGGGCCTCGGCGCGGATGTCACGATTCTCGAGGTCGATCTCGAGCGGATGCGGTTCCTCGATATCACGATGCACTCGGCGCATACGCTTTACTCCAGCGAGGCGCATCTCGCCGAGCTGATGCCGTCGGTCGACCTTCTGATTGGCGCGGTGCTCGTGCCGGGCGCGAAAGCGCCGAAGCTGATCACGCGCGAGATGTTGCGCGCGATGCGGCCCGGCAGCGTCGTCGTCGACATTGCGATCGACCAAGGCGGTTGCGTGGAAACTTCGCGGCCGACCACGCATCTCGATCCCGTCTTCGTTGAGGAAGGTGTCATCCACTACTGCGTGGCAAACATGCCCGCGGCCTACGCGCGCACTGCGACGCAGGCGCTCACCAACATCACTTATCGTTACGTCGAACTGCTCGCGGATCTCGGTTTGAAAGAAGCCTGCGAACGCCAGCCGGCCCTGATTGGCGGCATCAACACAATGGATGGCCGTCTCACGCAGCGGGCGGTGGCCGAGGCGCATGGAATGGCTTACGAGCCGCCCTTCGAGGCGGCCTCACCCTCCTGATGAGCGAATTTCTGCGGCCTTTGGTAAGCCGAACGCAGGAAATATTAATTCCGCAGGACCGAAATGTTCGCTTGCCCCGAATCTATTGTTAACCCAACATGGGCGTCATCCATAACCTATGAAG
>JBDTIQ010000056.1:0-7285 GCA_039936335.1 Chthoniobacterales bacterium | reverse complement strand
TTCGCCGGCCGGCGTTTACTGGTCATGTCCGCGAGGCGCACGTCGAAATGTTCGGCTACGCGTTTCTGGATTTGATCGATCGTGACGGAGCGGCGCGCTTCTTCCTGGAGAATATCCTTGAGCAAATGCTCAACGACTTCGTGCGTCAGTTCCTTGCCGCTGAGCGAAGCGAAAGAGGCGACGCGCATGAGCGCGCCTTCCAGCCGGCGGACATTGGTTTTGATCCGGGTCGCGAGGAAATCGAAAATCTCGTCGCGCAGCTTGATGTGCAACGTGTGCGCTTTTTTGCGCAGAATTGCCATACGTGTCTCGACGTCGGGCGGTTGCAGCTCCGCGGTCAGCCCCCACTCGAAACGCGAGACGAGCCGATGCTCGAGATTCGCGATCTCGGAAGCCGGCCGATCGCTCGAGAGCACGATCTGTTTATGGCCGTCGAAAAGTGTGTTGAAGGTGTGAAAAAATTCCTCCTGCGACCGTTCTTTTCCGCCGAGGAAATGGATGTCGTCGATCAGCAAAAGATCGGCCTGGCGATATCGCTTCCGGAACTTGACGAGGTTGTTGTGCTGGATCGCGTCGATGAATTCGTTGATGAACAACTCGCTCGAGAGATACATCACCCTCGTGTTCTTCCCGTTCAGGCTCAGGTAATGGCCGATCGCCTGCATCAGGTGCGTTTTGCCGAGGCCGACGCCGCCGTAGATGAAAAGCGGGTTGTAAGTTTTCGCCGGCGATTGGGCGACGGCGAGGCTTGCGGCGTGCGCGATCTCATTGTTAGGCCCGACCACGAAGGATTCGAAAGTGTTGCGCGGATTCAGGCCGGCGGGCATTCTGCCGTTCGCCTTCGCGCTTTTCGCGGTGACGACGGGTTCGCATTCTTTCACGCTCGCACCGAGCTCTTCCGATTCCTCCAGATCGCCGACGGCGCAGCAAAACTTCACGTCGCGCGGTCCGCCCATGACGGCCTCGATCGCGCCCTGCAACGCCGGCATGTGATTACTCTCGATCCAGAATTGGTAGATGTTGTTCGGAACCAAAAGCGTGACCGTGTCCGCGGTCGCGGAGGTCAGTTTGACGGCGGAAAACCAACGCTTGTAGGTATCGACGCTGACCTGCGGTTTCAGGGCAGCCGAAAGCTTCGCCCAGAGCTGGGAACTCTTCTCGTCCATGCGACTTGTTAACAGCGTTAAATAACGCCGAAAAAGCTCCGTTCCGGTGAGGGGAAAGCGACCGCCGAGCGTGCGTCGAGAGGAAATTTTGCGACGGCCTGCCGGTCGACCGGACGGGCGACGCGTTCAAAAAACGCGTTCCACGAGGGAAAAAGCGGGTGGAGAACAGCGGAGCGGACGCGGGTGGGCGCGCGGTGAACTGGGAAGCGGCGGCTTCGATTTATTCTGCTCATTCTCGTCATACGATCATTCTCCGGTTCAGGCACTTGCCTTGTTCACATGTTGTTCACACCCGCGATTTTCATTCCCGCCGAGCGGGTTCAGACTAGGAATCGGAGGGGGGTCGAACAAGGAAAAATCCGAACTTTATTTTTCATTTCTGGTCAAAAATTCCTTGACGCAAAAAGTAGTTGGGCATGTCGTGATTTTTCCCTCGTGCCGGCGGTTAGCAGTTCCGATGTCCTCGTTAGGCAAAGGTCCTTCAGGCCCGAATCGCGCACCGGTTTTGACGACCGGCTGAACCGCGACGCGAAGCAAAATGGTTCGCGCGCCGCACATTTTGCCCCAAGTTTGGTAGGGAAATTGATGATATGCGTTTGGGAAAAGAGCGGCTGGGGACAAGTTGCGTTGGGACTTTGCATCGCGTTCGCCGCCGCCGCGTGCAGCACGACTCCCGTGACGCCTACGCCGGCTACGCGCGTCGTCCTCATGTGGATGAAGCGTCCCGATTCGATCTATGATCGCACGCAACTCATCCACGCGGCGCGCTCGCTCCAGATGATGCCGGGCGTGGTGCGAGTCGATACCGGCCGCACGGTGCCGATGGAAAACGACCAGACCGATCGCAGTTTCGACCTTGGCGTGGCGATTACGTTTCGGGATCGCGCTGCGCTGCAACGTTTCGAACACGATCCGCGGCGCGCCTCGGCGATGGAGCGCTACCTGAGCCCGCTCGTGCAGCGTTACGTGGTTTACGATCTCGGCACTCGTTAGGCAACGATGCGTATTTTACCGGCGGCGCTCGTCGCATTGATTTTCTGGCCGATTTTCTCCTGCAGCGCGCAGGAGATTCCGCCTCCCTTCGGCTTTCGCTGGAACGATGCCTCGGCGCGCGTTGAGCGCGTCCTGAAAGGCGCGAAAGCTAAAATCGTGTCGCGCGATAAGACCGGCGCAATGGAAGTCTGGACGGTGACGGGGCTGATTCATCCGGGACTGAAGCGGACGCTTTTTAGCTTCAAGGGCAGCGTGCTGCGCCAGGTGGAATTGCAATACGAGTATCCGGATTGGACGCTCGAGCATTACAACAGTCGAATGGGGGAAATCCGGCGTTACTTCGACGAGAAATATGGCGTCGGCCGGTTGATTTCGCGGAAGCGCGATAACGATACGGAAGTGATCCAGACGCTCGTCGGCTACCAGTGGGTGGTGGGGAAATCCGCGCTCGAGCTCTTCTATTTTTCTGCGCAGAAGGAGCCGAATGTTTATCGGAACATCACGGTGACTTACAAGGCGCTCTAAGATCAGCAGGCGCGCCGTGGGCAAGAAGTTGTCATCCTGAGCGGAGCCGAAGGGCGCAGTCGAAGGACCTCACAGGCGTTGTTCGACGTCGTTAGGCAATCTTGTATCGAGAAACGCTTGCGAGGTCCTTCGACTTCGCTGCGCTTCGCTCAGGATGACAAATGACCGAGTGCAACGTGCACGTTTCGGTGCGACCCGCTCGCCTGCCTCCTGCTTTCCAGCGACCCCGCGCCTAAAGACGTGGCGTGTTTTCTTTCTGCATCCGCTTCAAGCGACTGCGGAGCGCGACCTTTGTCACGGCGCTCATCCGATCGATGAACAGAATGCCGTGCAGGTGATCAACCTCATGCTGAAGCGCACGCGCCAGCAAACCCGTCGCCTCGAGCTCAATCGTCTGGCCATCGATCGTCTCGGCGTGCGCGACCACCGCACTGGCACGCGTGATATCTGCGGTAATTTCCGGGAAACTTAAACACCCTTCCACGCCGACTACTGTCTCCGAAGCGAGCGTGAGTTGCGGGTTTAACAACACCAGCGGCATAGAAGTTTTCGCGTCCACTTCTTCGCCGTTCAACTTCAACGTGCTCGCCTGGTCCTCGGCCAGCCCGACGTCGATCACCGTGAGCTGAAGCGCTTCGCCGATCTGCTGCGCGGCGAGACCGATGCCGTTCGCTTCGTGCATCGTCTCGAGCATGTTTTCGGCGAGCTCGCGGATGCGCGCGTCGATCGTCGCGACGCGTGTTCCTTTCGCCCGTAAAACGGGATCGCCGTAGCGCACGATCGGCAACTTCATTTCCCGGCGCCCTGAGTGAAAGCCGGAAGGTTCTTCACCCCGGCGAGTTTAAGTGCATCCATGACTTTAATAATGATGCCGAACGACGCCTTCTGATCGGCTTTCAACACAATAGAAGCTTTGCGTGCGGGCGTCAGGTTGTTGACCGCGTCCTGGAGCTGATCGACCGCGATCGTTTTACCGTCGAGCATCAGGCCATCCTGCGCATCGACCGTCACGATCGCGTGATCGAGCTCGGCCGGTTTGGCGCTCGAAGTCTTCGATTCCGGAAGATTAATATTCACCTCCGGCTGATCTTTTTTGAAGGTTGTCGAGACGACGAAAAAGATCAGAAGAATAACAAGAATATCGACGAGCGAGACGATGATGATCGACGGCGCGCGTCGGCGGCGGACGGCGAACTTCATGAGAAAAGATACGCCAAATCGTTAGGCCAGCGGTCGCGGTGCGTGCGCGATTCCCGGAGTGGCGAGAGCGTGGCTGGGACGGGTGCCGAGCGCTTCCGGCACGCGCCCGTAATAACATTTGCCGATCAACTCGACCACGAGGGTTTCCATCTCGATCGACATCACCTCGACTTTTTTCGAGAAGTAACTGAACGCGATCAAGGTCGGCACGGCGATGGAGAGTCCGAAGACGGTGGCGTTCAACGCCTCCGAAATTCCGAGCGCGATCGCTTTCGTATCCGCCGTGCCGGCGCCGATCCCGAGGTGAGAAAAGACGTGAATCAGGCCCGAGACGGCGCCGATCAAGCCCAGGAGCGGCGCGATGCCGGTGATGATTTCCAGCACGATCAGGCCGCGCTCGAGCGTGACCATTTCATGGCGAGCGCGCGTTTCGATCGCTTCGACATTTTCCGACCGCGGGGCGCGCAAGTGTTGCAGGGCGACGCTGGCGAGACGCGCGAGCGGCGATGGATCTTCCTGCACGATCCGGTTCAGTCGGTCCGGACTGGCGCCGGGCGCGAGCCGTTCGATCTCGCTCTCGATCACGAGCGGCAGCACGTTTTTCCGCCGCAATGCCATCGTGCGAAGAATGATGACCGTCAGCGCGACGATCGAGCAGAGGAGCAGCGGCCACATGAAGATGCCGCCGCGGATGATGAAGTTGAGCGCGCCGCCGAACGCGTTGGACGAATCGGCCAGCAGAAGAGGAATCATTAGTTGGCGAAAATCGTGAAGGATTCCTCCATTTTCAAGTGACCGTCCGGAAGCGTCGGGATGAGGTCCTCGGGAATCGGCGGAAACTTCGTCTCCTGGATCGAGCGGAGCGCGATGCTCGCAGAGGCTTCGTTCGCGGTGTTCTCGGACATGCGCATTCTCGTGATCGTGCCGTCAGGCTCGATCTCAAATGAAATCGTGGTCATGCCGACACTCGCGAGGTCGATCCGCGAGTTGATGTAAAAATACCAGCGCGAACCGATCGCGTCCTCGATCTGCTTCCGGTAACGCCCGAGCGGTGTGCCGACCGCGTTCACGGCGGAGCGCCCGCGGTTGTTGATCCCGCCGCGGATGATCGTTTGCTCCGCGAGATTGTGATAAGTGGAAGCGGGCGTCGGTGGCGTCTCACTCGGCTCGGGCGTGGGAAACGGCGTCATCGTCGGAGTCGGAACTTCGGTCTTTTCCTCTTCGGAAGGCGGCGAGGGGATCGGCGAGGGCTTTTGGGTGAGAAGCGCAAGTTGATCGAGAGCGGGCTCAGGTGTCGGGGTCGGCGCCACGGTGGCTTCCGGTGTGGGCGAAGCTTTTGGCGGCGCCGTCGGCGCGGGCGTCGGTTTCGCGGCGGCGCCGTCGCGCGCGAAAGATTGCGCGTGATTATCAAGGCTCATGAACGGCCGCTCCTTACCGTCCTGGCCGGGCAGAAAGCCTTTTTCCACCATCGTCTTCTCCGCGGCCGCGATCGAGTTCTCGTTCGCCTCGAACGTCTTCTCGTCCGGCGCGACCTTCGACGCGCGCGAAGGGTCGACTGTGGTTTGCATCGTGTTTTTCGCCGGCGGCGTGGGCGGAGGAGTCGCCTCCGCCAAATCCATCATCGTCAGTTGCACGGGCGCTTCCTTTTCCTCCGGCGCGAGCGCCGCCGATTTCCCGGCAAACGCCGCCAGCGCGAGCCCGATGATCAGGTGCAGCGTGACGGAGGCGAGCACCGCCCACCAGACTTTTCGCCGATTCTGATTTTGTTCCATGAGTGCGTCCGTCGCTGCGCGAGAATGAACCGGTCCAAAGAGAGCGCGGGGCGTGCCGGTGCAAGCGATTTCCGGCGGAAAATTATCTCAGCTGCCGGGCGCTGACAACCGGCGTGGCGTCGTCTTGCGGGCGTGGTGGAAAAGGTATTGCTGCGCGTAGCCGCCGTGCGCACCGAAATGTTTGGCGCTGAATTTTTGCAGTTCGCCCGGGCGGAATTTGCGCCGGCGCGGGAAATACTTCTGGCGCAGGACGCGCTCGACCCACACGTCGATCGGAAAGGCCCGGAGCCGTTCGTAAGCGAAAAGCATCACACAATTCGCGACCTTTGCGCCGACGCCGGGCAGTGCGCAGAGCGCCGCGCGCAGCTCGTCGTCGGGAAGAATGGCAAGTTGCTCGAGGTTCACCTCGCCGCGCGCGATAAGTTGCGCGGTCGCGAGGAGGTTTTTCGCGCGATAACCGAGCGCGCAATTGCGCAGATCGTTCTCGTGCAGATCGGCAATCACCTCCGACGTCGGATAGCTGTAAAGGTGGACCTTGCCTAACGAGCGCCGCAGTCCGAAGCGTTCGCGCAGCGTGTGCGAAATCTGCCGGATGTGCGCCACCTGTTTCATCGAAGAAGTGATGAAAGTGGCGAGACATTCCCAGCGCGGCTGCCGCATGATCCGGAGTCCCCGACAAAACTCGCAGGCCATCTGCATCGCCGGATCATCCGGCAGCGACGCGCAGATTTCCGCGAGCGGATGATCGAGCGCGAAGTAGTGCGCCACGAGCGCGCGCAGCGGCGCGACGCGGCTCTTCCTTCCGGGTAGCACGCGCGTCCCGTCCGGCCGCTGCCGGAGCGCAGGCGTCTCGCCTTCGCGAACTTTGAGCACGCTCCCGTGCTGCTCCACGTAAACCGCCCGCTGATCGATCACGCCGGCGAAGCCGTTGCCTAACGAGATCCAATGAAACGTCTGCCCGGAGTCGAGCGTGAGCGCGAGATTGAAATCGGGCGCCGGAAGCGTGAGCAATTTGTGAGCGTTCGTGGTCATCAAACCCACCGTCATTCTGAGCGGAGCGAAGAACCGCGCAAGCGTCCGCCGGCGCTCTTTCCAAATTGGGCTCTCAGGAACGCTTGCGAGGTCCTTCGACTTCGCTGCGCTCCGCTCAGGATGACAACGATCGCTGGGTTCCCCAACGCTCGTTAGGCGACGCGCGCGAAAACTCTTTGCGCCTCCCGCGAATTCTGGCAGCTAACATGCCGTGGACGCCCGCCTTGCCATCGATTCTTTCGTTCTCCTCGCCTACTTCTCTGTCATCATCTTCATCGGCCTCTACATGGGCCGGAAGGAGGATAATCTCGAAGACTTCGCGCTCGGCGGGCGGAAGATTCCCTGGTGGGCCGTGCTCGCTTCCATCATCGCCGCGGAGACGAGCGCCGGGACCTTCTTCGGCACGCCCGGCGAAGGCTTCGCGCTCCGGAATTACACCTACCTGCAGCTCGCGCTCGGCACGATCATCGCGCGCATTCTCGTCAGCTACATCTTCATCAAGCCTTACTACGACTACAAAGTCTTCTCGATTTACGAGTACCTGACCGTGCGCTTCGGCACGCGCACGAAGAACGCGGCTTCCGCCGTCTTCATGAT
>JBDTIQ010000055.1:0-3450 GCA_039936335.1 Chthoniobacterales bacterium | reverse complement strand
CACCGGGCAAAGAATGAACAACAACCATCCACGACCTGTCTGATTTACGATATTTAACCTTGTTAAGTAGTTTCCTAAATGGTAGAAACCGCATCCCATTTGTCACCGGCATTCGATTCAGTCCGGGACGCTTGGGGCAAATACCAACTTTTCTACCCGCCTCATGAGAACTTATATGGCCGCCGAAGATAGCGATACTGGAATAAAAATTTACCTGCGCGAGATCGGGCAAATCCCACTCCTCACGCCGCTGCAGGAGATCGAACTCGCCGCAAAGATCAAGAAGGGCGACAAGGAAGCGCGTGCCCTGATGATTCGTTCGAACCTGCGCCTCGTCGTCAAGATTGCGCATGACTACGCGAACCTCGGGCTCCCGCTCCTCGATCTCGTGTCGGAAGGCAACATCGGCTTGATGAAAGCCGTCGAGCGTTTTGACCCGGCGAAGGGCGGCAAGCTCAGCACCTACGCCGCTTGGTGGATCAAACAATCGATCAAGCGCGCTCTCGCGAACCAATCGAAGACGATCCGTCTGCCGGTTCATCTTGTTGATAAAATCTCGAAGATGCGCCGCGTCTCGCTCCAGATGAGCGAAGAACTCGGCCGCGAACCGACCGACGACGAGCTCGGCGAAGAGATCGGCATCGCTGCGGGCAAAGTCTCGCAGCTGAAGACCGTCTCGATCCGCCCGGCTTCGCTCGATGCGCCGATCAGCGACGATGATTCAACCGAGTTTGGCGAAATCGTCGGCGACGAAGAAGCGCAGACGCCGTTCGAATTGCTGCGCGACAAAAACCTGCGCAACGAAGTCGGCGGCTTGCTCGACGTGCTCGACGATCGCGAACGCAAGATCATCTTCTCGCGCTTCGGGCTCGATGGCGGCAAGCCGAAGACGCTCGAGGAAGTCGGCAAGAAATTTGGCGTCACCCGCGAGCGCATCCGCCAGCTGCAGAACATCGCGCTCTCGAAGCTCCGCCGCGCGCTCAGCAAAAAGGAGCGCCCGGTTGACGTCGAGCTGACTGCGGAAGTGTAAGCGCCGAATGCCGGAGCAGTTTCGGCCTAACGAATCTAAAAATGTGAGCGCGCGGGCGGAGAAGCCCCGCGCGCTTCTTTTTGCCGCCACGCCTGGCGGGGGCGCTGCTCTTTCTCACCGGTTGCGTGCCAATCATTCTGGCGCTGCATTTCATGCATGCCTACTGGGTGCCGCTCCCCCTTTTGGGATGCATGGTTCACTCCGGCGCAGCAGTTGATTTCGCTGCATCAGGGGACGCTGAGCCTGTCCGAGCTTTTCAGTCAGCATAACGAGAGCCGCCCGTTCTTTCCGCGACTCCTCATGATCTTGCTCGCGGCGCCGGCGGGGTGGGACGCGCGGCAGGAAATGGTGCTGACTTTTGCGACGGTTTGCGCGGGCGCGGGAGCGATCTACCTGCTGTTCCGGCGTTGCTCCGATCTGTCCCGTAATCGCCGGATTCTGGTCTGGGCCATCACTTCGTTCCTGCTCTTCGCGCCGTGCGGCTACGAAAACTTTCTCAACCCGCAACACTTTGGAAATTTCGTCCCGAGCGTCGCGCTCCTTTTCGCGCTCGTGATCAACGCCGGCGGCAGCCGCTTCGCGATAAAAGCCTGCGCCAATGCAAGCCTCGCATTCATCGCTACCTACTCCATGCCGCACGGCCTTTTCCTCTGGCTCTTCGCCTGGCCGATCGCCTGGCAGCCTAACGAATCGCCGCGCCGCACGCGCTGGCGCGTCATCTATTGCGTCGCCGCGCTCGTTTCGATCGCCGGCTATTTTTGGGGATATCGGCACCCCACGGTCACGCCGCCATTCGTCTCGCCATTCACCCATTTTGGGCTGTTGCTGCACTATCTGACGCTTTGGTCCGGTGATCTCTTTTTCCTGAGTGTGGCTGATCCGCTGCTCCTCGGGATCCTGGTGCTCGCGCTCTTTTCCGCGTTGGCGGCGGCAGCAATTTTTCTCGCGGTCCGAGATCGCAACTGGCGACCAGGCTATCCGTGGCTGGTCCTGGGAATTTTCACTCTCGTTTCCGGTTTCACGGGTGCCGCGGGCCGGCTCGGCTTCGGATTGGAGCAGGCGCTGGATCAGCGTTACACCTCCTACACCGTCTTTCTTTACATCGCGATCGTCGGCCTTGCGGCACATGTGCTCTCCGCCTTCCGGAGCACCGCGCTCCGCCTCCTGGCAGTAGCTGTCTTCGCGAGCGGTGCGCTGCTCTGGGGCGAAACGCTGGTTAGAATCACGCCGCGACTCGCAGCCGACGAGCGCATGCGGAAACATCTATTGCTCGCGTTGGAATGGGCCGCGGTCATTCCGGATAATCCGGAGCTCCAGAAGCTTTCCCCGTATCCTGAAACGCCCAGACGGATTCAGGAGTTGATCCGATACGACATCCTGCGGCCGCGCGCGGTCAGCGGACCGCTGGCCGAAGCGGTGCGCGAAAATCCTGCACGAGCTTCCAGCCGCACTATCGGAGAATTGACCGGACATCCCTCAGCCAGCGCCGGACAGATGAAACTCCGAGCGTCAGCCGGCTCGAAAAAACCCAACTGCGTCGTGATTGGTTTTGCCAGCGCCGCGGGAAAGTATTCTCCGGTGGCGGTCTTCCTGCCGGGCGAATGGAGGACGATCGATCTCACCCATTTTTTGGGAGAGCGCGGAGAGCTTTCGGGCTGGGCCGTCTATCTGAAACAAAAGCGCGCGTCCCCCTTGTCGGGCACGGTCCCGTTCGGACCCATTCGTTAGGTGGGAAGCCGCCTTTAGCTCCGCTTGACCTCACGCAACTGAATGCAATCGACCATCGCCGCGGCCGCGCGCACGTCGCTGATGATCACCAGTTGGTCGCCCGGAGCGATCAGCTTCGTCTTGCGCAAATATTTCTCCGCGGCGTCGATCGTCGCGTTTGGATCTTCCGTGAAATCGATCAGGACCGGATAGGTGCCCCAACAAAGCGCGAGCTGCCGATAGACGCTCTCATTAGGCGTAAAGGCAAAGATCGTCGCGTGTTGCGGGCGCAGGTTGGAGACATTCCGCGCCATCGTGCCGTGCCGGGTGAAGACGATGATCTTTGAGCGCGCGAGCGAATCCGCCAGCGCGACTGCGGCCGCCACGGTTTTCTGGCGCGCATCCTCGAGAATCGCGTCCTTCGCGTAACCGGCGCCGCCACTGCGCTCGATCCGGCGCGCTACTTTATCGAGCACCTTCACGCACTCGACCGGATAACGGCCGGAAGTGGTTTCGCCCGTCAGCATCATCGCGTCCGCCTGCTCGAAAACTGCGTTCGCCACATCACTTATTTCCGCGCGCGTCGGCACTGGATTTTCCACCATTGATTCGAGCAGATGCGTCGCCACGATGACCGGTTTGCCGATCCGCAGGCATTGTTTCACGATCCGGCGCTGGATGATCGGCAGCTCTTCCATCGGGCATTCGATCCC
>JBDTIQ010000054.1:0-7842 GCA_039936335.1 Chthoniobacterales bacterium | reverse complement strand
CCTTTCCGCCGATGGCGGTCTCGATCACGTCCTGGATGTCGGCCACGTTGATGCCGAACCGGGCGATCCGCGCGCGATCGATCTCGATCTGCAAATAGGCGAGACCGCTCACCTTTTCGGCGTTGATATCGGTCGCTCCCGGCACGGTCGAGAGCACGCGCGCGACTTCGTCGCCTTTCTCTTTCAAGACATCGAGGTCTTCGCCGAAAATTTTGATCCCGATGGCGGATTTTACACCGCTCACCAGCTCGTCCACGCGGAGCGCGATTGGTTGCGAGAAGCTAGAAGCGACGCCCGGCAACTCCGCGAGCGCTTCCCGCATCTTCTCCACCAGTTCATCCTTGGATTTTGTCGTGGTCCAATCCTCGTGGGACTTAAGTGTGACGATGACATCGCTGATCTCGACTCCCATCGGATCGGAGACGATGTCGGCGCGCCCAGTTTTGGAAATGACATCGACCACTTCCGGAAAGCGTTTGAGGATCTTTTCGGCCTTGGTTTGCAGATTGAGAGACTCAGTGAGCGAGATACTCGGGATACGGAAGGTCTGCACCGCGATGGAGCCTTCGTCGAGCGGCGGCAAAAACTCCGTCCCGATCCGAGGCACGAGTGCGAAGGAACCGCCGAGTGCGACGAGCGCCGCGAGGCCGACCAGCCAGGGATGCCGGACGCACGGTTGCAGCGTGGCCGCGTAGGATTGCTTGAGCCAGCGAATGTAAAATGGGTCTTTCTCATGCGGCACCTGCTTCAGCAGAAAGGTGCAAAGCATCGGCACGAAAGTAAGTGAGAGAATGAGTGAGCCGAGAAGCGCGAATGAAATCGTAAAGGCCAACGGAGAGAACATTTTCCCTTCGAAACCCTGCAGGGTGAAGAGCGGGAGAAAGACCAGGATGATGATGAAGATTCCGAAAACGATCGGCCGGCCAACTTCCTTCGCCGCGTAAAGAACGGTCTCGATTTTATCGCCGCGCGCATGACGGACGTCATCGCCCTTCTCCGTGAGATGGCGGTGAATATTTTCCACCATCACGACCGCGCCATCGACCATCATGCCGATCCCAATCGCGAGCCCGCCTAACGACATCAGGTTGGCGCTGAGGCCAAACCATTTCATCATGATAAAGGCGAAGAGGACCGCCAGAGGCAGGACGAGGGTGACGATGATCGCGCTCCGCAGATCGGCCAGCAGAATGATGAGAATGATGAGAATGAAGACCGCGCCTTCGCCTAGCGCCTTGGTCACAGTCTGGATCGCTTTTTTCACCAGGTCGGTGCGATCGTAGAATGGATTCAGCGTGACACCGCTTGGCAGCGCTTTCTGGATGTCGGGGAGTTTGGCTTTGACGGCGTTGACTACGTCGCGGCCACTCCCGCCTTTCAGCATCATAACGATCCCCGCGACCACTTCGCCCTGGCCATTCATTGTCACCGCGCCTTGGCGCAGCTCTGCGCCGACCTTCACTTCGGCGACATCGCTCACGTAGATCGGCGCGTGATTCTTCGCACCGACGATGATGTTGCGAATGTCGTCGAAGTTCTGCACGAGACCGAGCCCGCGCACGACGTATTGCTCCGATTGATGCTCGATGAAATTGCCGCTGGCGTTGCTGTTGTTTTTCTCCAACGCCTCGAAGACTTGGGCGAGACTGACGCCGTGAGAAAGCAGGCGCTCAGGTTGGATGATGACCAGATATTGTTTCGTTAGGCCACCGAAAGAGTTAACGTCGGCCACGCCGGGAACGGTGCGCAGGAGCGGACGCACAATGTAATCCTGAATCGTCCGCAGTTCAGTCGCGTCATACTTCGTCTTATCCTTGCTCTCCAGGGTGTATTGAAACACCTCGCCAAGACCGGTTGTGATCGGACCGAGCGAAACTTCGACACCCGCGGGCAAATTGCCACGCACATCCCGGAGCCTTTCGGAAACAAGTTGGCGCGCGAAGTAATCATCCACGCCATCTTCAAAAACGATGGTGATGGCGCTAAGACCGATCTTTGAAACCGAACGGATCTCTTCCAGCCGCGGCAGTCCGCCCATCTGGATTTCGATCGGCCAGGTAAGCAGCTTTTCTACTTCGGGTGGCGACATTCCCCCAGCGGTGGCTAGCACTTGCACCTGCACGTTGGTGACGTCCGGGAAGGCGTCGATCGGGATTCGTTTGACCGCAAACAAACCAAAGCCAGTCAGAATCGCGACGCCGATCAGGACAAGCATGCGCTGGCGAACGGAGAAGTTGAGGATGGCGTTAATCATCGTGTTACTCCTCCCCGAGTTCGCCCTTGAGCTGCTCGCTTTTTAGAATGAATCCGCCGTGCGTGACAACCTTGTCGCCGGCTTTGATTCCGCTGAGGATCTGCACGCGGTCTTGCGTAGCCAGTCCTGACTCGACCACGCGTTTTTCAAATTTGTTCTCGCCTAACGAGACAAAGACAATCTGATCCGCTCCGTCCGTTTCGAGTGACTTGGCGGGAATGACGAGCGCGTTTTCGAGGACCGTAGTCGTGATGGAAACGTCAGCGAACATACCCGGCTTCAGGCGACTGTCGGGGTTGCTGGTCTCGATCCGCGCCTCCAGCGTGCGCGAGTCCGACTCGACCACATTGCCCAAGCGCACGAGCTTGCCTTGGAACGTCTCTTCCGGGTAGGCGAGCACGCTAAACGTTGCATCCTGTCCCACCTTTACTGAGCCAATGTCGCGTTCCTTGATCTCCGCGATCACCCACAAATCCGCCGGGTCGGTAATCGTGTAAATGACCGTGTCTTTGCCGACTAATTCACCCACGGTGGCTCTGCGCTCGATGATCACGCCGTCGATCGGGGCTTTGAGTTCGAGAGGTTTGCCTAACAATTCCGGCGTCTGCACTAACCCAAGGACATCGCCGGCTTTTACCTTGTCGTTCAGATCGACGTTCATCTGGATGAGGCGTCCCTCCAGCGTGGTCACCACCTTCGCAGTCTTATTCAGATTGGCGCTCACCCTGCCGGCGGCTTTCAGCGTTTTGCCGATGCTGCCGAGCGTCGCCGGTTCAATCGTCAGGTCGATGTGTTCGAGGTTTTTTGCGGTCAGGGTAACGACGTTGTCGACGTGCTTTTCCCCTGGCGCGGTCGCTTCGGATTTGGCTTCCGCCGAGTCTTTTTTCCCGCATGCTGCGACCGCCAGAATAGCGAGAACGGCCGCACAGTTAAGAATGAGTTTGTGGTGTAGCATGGATACGGGTTTCAGGGTGTGAGTTCAAGTGGAACGCCGATCGCCGATTCGAGTTCGGCCCGGCTTTGGGCGACGTTGCCCAGCGCTTCGTAGTAGTCAGTCAGGGTGTCGAAGTAGGTGCGCTTCGCGTCGAGGTAGATGATGAGCGTGGTCGCGCTCTGCGCGTAACTTTGCTCAGCCTGGCGCACGAAACCTTTGAGCCGGTCGAGAAACTCCGGCGAATAAAGCGCGAGCTGGTCCTTCGCGAGTTGCAGCTTTTGCGCGGCGTTGACGACTTCACCGCGAATCTCGAACCGCAGCTTTTCTAACTCGGCCAAAACTCTTCGCTGCTCCGCCGTCGCCGTCTCGAGCTCACCTCTCTTCCGGTCCCAAAACGGCAGCGCGATCGTGGCACTCAAGCCGTAGATTTGTTCGCTCTCGGTATATTCAACCGACGGGCCGACGGCAAAGTCTGGCCGATTTCCAAAGCGGCTGAGACGCAGGTTTAGGCCTGCCTTTTCCGCTTCCGCAGTTTGCGCGAGCAAGGCCGGATTTCGGGCCAAGGCAAGCGCGGTGAAATCGGGCAAGCTCCCGCGTGGCGCGACGTTTTCCAGGCTGCCGGAAATCTCGAGCGGCGCCGCTGGCGAACGCCCGAGCAAAGTGTTCAACGCCACGCGCGCGGTGGCGAGACGACCTTCCGCTTCGCCTTGCGCTTTGCGCGCTTCAATCAGGTCCGCCTGACTCTTGATCGTCTCGAAATCGCCTGCGAATCCGCTCTCGACCCGCTTCTGCGCGGAGGCGGCGAAAGCTTTCGCCGAGTCGACCTGTTCGCGGCGAACTTCGAGCGATTTTTTTGCGGCGAGTGATTCGTAAAAATTGCGGCGCACCTGCCCGGCAAGCTGGAAACGAAGCGCCTGCAGGGCGATCTCCCGTGATCGGACGCCACGACGTGCGACCGCGATTTCGAGCGCGCGCTTGCCTGGGAATTTGAAAAGCTGACTGAGTTCGAAAACGCCGTGGAATTCTGATTTGGAGTTGCCGGATTCGCGCACACGCTTCACACCCGGCGCGACTGTGAGTTCAGGATTCGAATAGGTCCGCGCTGTCGTGACCGCACCTTTCGCGCCGGCCACGCTCTGCTCGAGGACGCGAAGTTCCGGATTGTTGCGGAGCGCCTCCGCCGTGATCTGCTCGAGCGTTTCCGCCCTAACGACCACAGCACTGAGGAACAGCGCGGTGCAGATGAATTGTGAGATTTGTAGATGAAAAGCCATGAGTGAATTGCAGAGAGTGCGGGTGACGAGACCAAGGCAGAGCGCGACTGCGCCGGACTTGGACTAACGAAAAACCTAAGCGACGACATGACGCGGACACACCGCGTCTGTGCTTAGGAAATCAGGCGAGCTGAGGCGGGTGATCGATCGAACCCGCCAACCGCGTTGGGTCGGGGTTCTCGTCACCAAGCAGACGCGCTGTCGGCGTGACCTCTACTCCGACCCGCAGCGCGAAATCCGCCACGACCACCGCGCCAGTGTGCGTGGCACACGAGCAGTGGGAACAGGGAGACTTCTCGTGATCGGGCGCCGATTGCGACGTCTGCTCAACGCAATGCGCGTCTATCAGATCCGCGATCGAGTCCGCGGAGATGTCCCCGGCAAACAACACCAGAGCGAGCGCTGCAAGAATGCGCAGAAATGGTGTGCGGCGTGGTTTCATCGGCGGCCAGACCGATAGACGAACCCCGCTTCATGTCAACCGAAGGTCGTCCCTCCGCCCATCCGAAAACCAGCGGCCGCGGAGACAACTTGTCGGGTTAGATTTTCTCGACAACCGGTTCTTCGATGTAACGGAAGCCGCGCTCGCGCAGTTCTTCCTCGCGATGATAATGTTCGCGCGCAGCGAGAATCCCCGAGCGACCGAGATAGCCCACGACCTTTTTCTCGTTAGACCGCTCGACGACCGGCAGGCGACCGATGTTGTGCCTTAGCATGCGCGCGACCGCGTCGTGCAAACTCTCGTCCGGATAGGCGAGCCGCAGATTCTTCGAGCCTGCTTCCAGGACGGTCATCGTTTCATCATGAGAACGATCGAACGCGCGGACTACATCACCGCGCGTGATAATCCCGGCTAGCTCGCCCTTCTCGTTCGCCAGCAAGGTGCCTTGATGATTACACACCAGTGGATCACCGCTTGCGATCCGCGCGGCATAGCGAGGCAGCGGTGTACTACCCGGGATGAGTGGCACATCCGGTTCCATGACATCACGCACCCGCATCATCTCTAGCACATCGACGCTGTACTCGCGCGCGATGTGCTGGCCACGCCGCGCCAGTTTTTCGGTAAGAATGGATCGCTTCATCAGCAGCACGGTGACGGCAAGCCCGGCGACCGATCCGCAGAGCAAAGCGGGCAGGGCGTTAATGTCATGCGTTAGTTCGAGGAGAAAAAACATCCCGGTGAGCGGCGAGCGCATCGTCCCGCCCATGATCGCCGCCATCCCGACCATCGCCCACAGACCTACATCACCAATGGGAGTAAACTGCCCGATCCCGGCGCCCAGCGCACCACCGATGATGAGCAACGGCGCGAGCACGCCACCGGAAGTTCCCGAGGCGAGCGCGATCGACCAGACGAGCGCTTTCCCGACCATCAAACCGAGCAACGCGGCGCCCAGGATTTCCCCGCGCAACATGCCGTGGATTAATCCATAACCGACGCCGAGCACGCGCGGATCGATCCAGCCGCCGATGCCGACAAAGACCGCGCCGATCGCTGGCCACCACATCCAGTGAATCGGGATTTTTAGAAAGGCGTCCTCGAATAAGTAGACCAGCCAGGTGAGCGCTCCCGAACCAAAGCCGACGACAATTCCAATCCCGCACGCGACCATGATCTCGCTGAAACTTAGCGCTCCGTGAGCCGTGATGGGAAATATCGGTCCGTGGCCGATCAGCGCGATGCGCAAGAGCCACGCGACCACGGACGCGACCGTCACTGGGATGAAACTGCGCGGGCGCCATTCAAAAAGCAGCAGCTCAACTCCGAGCAAAGTAGCCGCGATCGGCGAAGCAAAAACCGCCGACATGCCACCGGCCGCACCCGCCACGAGCAGTGTCTTTCGTTCGGCAGAACTCAGATGAAACAACTGCGCGAGAATCGAACCGAACGCGCCGCCCGTCATGATGATCGGGCCTTCCGCGCCAAACGGACCGCCCGTGCCGATCGAGATCGCCGACGAGATCGGCTTGAGCAACGCCACCTTTGGTTGAATCAAACTGCCGCCGAGCAGGATCGCTTCGAGCGCTTCAGGGATGCCGTGACCGCGAATTTTTTCCGAGCCGTAACGCGCCATCAAACCAATGATGAGCGCGCCCGCAACCGGCGCGAGAATCACCCAGGCGCCGAGATGATTGCCCTGCAGCGAACCGAGCACCGGCGAAAAGCGCTGGAAGAAGATGAGGTTGGTAATCTCGGCGATGAGCCAGAGCAACGCTTTCGCGACCAGCGCACTGATCACGCCTACCGGGATCGCGAGCGCGACCAATAAGAGCATGCGTCGATCGGTGCGAAAATCACCGAGTAAGGATTCCGAAGTTTTGACTCCTGACATAAATGGGTTGCTACCCTAAAGAATTCGGCGAAAGCGGCAACTCCGCGCGCGAGAGAGTCACTGGATTTCTTGGAAATGTCAGCGGGAGCAGGGAGCGACGCTCGTTAGGTGATACCCGGGAAGGGTGATTTCAAACCGCCGTTCCTTGAGGCGCGATCTCCGCTCACTTATCGCCATTTTGGATGAATCGGACGGCGAACGCTCGCGCGACCGTCACTGCAAGAATCGCTCCGCCCGCGAGCACAGCGAGACTTGCCAGGCGCGAGATTGCACGTGGCGCCGGCGTTACATAACTCTTCTCCGGATAATTGCCGATCGCTCCGCTCGCGCCCTCTTTCATCGCCATCTGCAAGACTTGCGCCACGTGCAGCGCCTGACGATCGGTCGTCTGCGAAATCTGCTCACGGCAACTGAACCCGTCCGCCACGATAAGCGTGTCTTTCGCCGCTTTCCGCACTTCCGGGAGCAGGACTCGTTCGCCGCAGGCGATCGAAACGTCGTAGTGTTCCTTCTCAAACCCGAACGCGCCCGCCATCCCGCAACAGCCGGTGTCGGGCAGCTCGCAATCGAGTCCCATCTCGGTGAGCAGCTTCTTCTCGCAATCGAGTTTCATGACAGCTTTGTGATGACAATGCCCGTGCACGAGCGCTTTGCGTTGTAACTTCGGCACCTCGTAATCGGGCGCGTGCTGCTCGAGAAATTCCGCGAGCGTAAAAGTCTGCTTCTGCAGGCGGCGCGCGTTTTCGTCCTCCGGAAACATCGCGCAGAGTTCGTCGCGGAAGACTGCGGTGCAGCTCGGTTCCAGGCCTACCATCGGCGTGCCGGCCTCGATCTCTTTGCCTAACGAGTCAAGGATCTGTCGCAACCAGCGTCGCGCGATCTCGAGCATGCCGTAATCGTAGAGCGGCCGGCCACAGCAGAGATCCTGCTGCGGGATCACGACCTCAAAACCGGCGTCCTCCAAAACCTCCACCGCGGCTTTGGCGGTCGCGGGATGGAAGTAGTTATTAAAGGTATCCGGCCAAAGGAGAACTCTGGGGAGCG
>JBDTIQ010000053.1:0-6899 GCA_039936335.1 Chthoniobacterales bacterium | reverse complement strand
CGTCTCGAAGTGATAGAAGAGCGCGCTGAGGTTCCGCCAACTCGCGTCGCCGCGGATTTTGATCAGGCCCGAGCCGAGCATGATGCGGAAGATGAGAAGACGAAAGAGCCAGATGATCGCGAGGGGTGGCGGCCGTCGCGGGAAGGGCCGGGCGTCGAGCAACGGACAGAGAAAGATGGCGAGGAAGCCGGTCTCGAGAAGCTGCGTTTCCCAGCCGTAGCCGTACCAGACCTGGCCGACATGCACGAACGACATGTAAAGCGCCCAAAGAACGGTCAGCAGAATCGCGTTGGCGTAGCCGCAGAGGACGACGCAGGAAAGCGCAAAGCCGATCCAGGCGACCGCGACGAGCGCGGTGTCGGAATGGTTCAGCCAAAAGAGCGACGGCAGCCGGAGAAACCCGCCTAACGAACCGCCGAGCACGGCGCTGACACGCGCGAGAAAGTTGCCAACCGGCAGCAGTCCATCCGAGCCGACCAGCGGGAGGATTTGATTCGCCGCGACCAAAAACGCGATCGCGTAGACGAGCCCGAGCAGTCGCAGAATAACGAAGCGAGTGAGCCAGTAACTCTCGCGATCGCGCAGAACGCGCTCCCAGTGATCGAGCTGCACGTAGAGGGAATCGTTTGTGCGGTCGCGGAAGGTTTTTGATGAATGACGTTGCACCTCTCATCCTGAGCCGGCGGAGCGCGACGAAGGACCTCGCAGGCGTTGCTCGATATTCATTTGCCTGACAACGCCGTAAGGACGCTTGCGAGGTCCTTCACCGTCTGCGCGGTTCAGGATGACAGCAGTTGTTGTTTCCAGTTCGTTCGTTTCCCGCACGGGAGAAAACCCATTTTGGTGGCGAAAGCATCCGAACGGCGACGAGCCGCGGATCATCCAACGACAACCTAACGATGAATCGCGCTCCGCGGCTCACGGTTGTCAGTAACAAAACAAGAAAGACCAAATGAAAAAACTAGCAGTCGCACTCGCACTCATGAGTGCATTCACGTTCAGCACCTACGCAGGTGAAATGAAGAAGATGGGCCACGAAAAGAGCATCTATGACACGGCAGCGAGCACGAAAATGTTCTCGACTCTGACCGCCGCGATCAAAGCCGGCGGGAAGAAGGAAATGCTCCAGGAAGATAAGGGCCCGTTCACGGTTTTCGCGCCGGACGACGCCGCTTTCGCGAAGCTCCCGAAGGGGACGCTCGCTAACCTCCTGAAACCGGAGAACAAAGACAAACTCGCCAAGATTCTCGCCTACCACGTTGTGCCCGGCAAAATCATGGCCGCCGATGTGAAGACGATGGAAGCCGACACCGCCGAAGGTTCGAAGCTCAACGTCAAGGTAGAAGACGGCAAGGTGATGGTGAACGACGCGCACGTGATCAAGACCGATATCCCGGCAACTAACGGCGTCATCCATGTGATCGACACCGTGTTGATGCCGCCGGATCTCGGCTAAACGAATTGCGGTAGCTCCAACTTTGTTGGGGTGCGGGCGCGCAGCTTCGGCTGCGCGCCTTTTTTATTCGCGAGCCGAATCTCCGTAACGAGTTGTACCGGATTCAGGGATTCTGGGGAGCACAGGCGGCTCGCCTGTGTTGGAGGCGGCTCGCCTCCAACACGTGCGCTGACTACGGGTGGAACGATTCACAAACGCAATTCGTACGCCTGGCGCAACATGCCTCCAAGGCACTTAACACGCGCGAGCGTTCGGCGAGCCGCCGAACGCAACAGGCGAGCCGCCTGTGCTCCCCGGAAGGAGAGGCGCGTCAACGCGCGTGCGCTATTCCGACGCCGGCTCTTTTTTCGCCGGCCGGCGAATGAGCGTGATCTGCTTGATCCGCGCGGAATCCGACGGGCTCCACGTGCCGATATCCGGGTCCTCCTTGAACGCTTCGTGCACGATCCGGCGTTCGTAGGAATTCATCGGCTCGAGCTGGAGCGGTCGGCCGGAGGCGCGCACGCGTTCGGCCAGTTGCCGCACGTGATGCACGAGCTTGTCCTCGTGCTCGGAGCGATACATTTCGCAATCGACCACCCACTTCGGCGCGTCCGCGTCTTTGGATTGCAGGACGCGGTTCAGCAGGAATTGAATCGCATCGAGCGTTTCGCCGTCGCGACCGATCAGGCGATCGGCCTCCTCGGTGTAAATCTGCAGCGTCGGGCTGCTGCCGTCGCCGCCGGATTCGTCGATCTGCACCACGAACCCGAGGTAACCGAGCATCGTGTCGAGGAGTTCTTTCGCGTTGGCTTTCGGGGCGGCGGTTTCTGTGCTCATCAACGTCTGTTTCCTTTGCGCTTCACCGGCCGGTTTACTTTCTCCAGCTTCGGCAGCGGTTGGTTCCGGTTCTGGTACAACTGCAGAATCGTGAACAGGTTCTGGGTTGTATAATACAATGCGAGCGCGGCTGCAAAATTGTAGCAGAAAACCACGAAGATCAGCGGCATGAACATCATTACTTTCTGCTGCGTGGCATCGCCGCTCTTCGGCGTGATCCGGATGAGCCAGAGGTTCGTCGCCGCCATGATCAAGGGCAGGATGTTGATCGGCCAGCCGAGCCCGGGGATGTGCCCGACCGTATCCGGTTGCGATAAATCATGGACCCAGAGGAAGCTCGCGTTGCGCAGCTCGACCGCCTGCCGCAGCATCGTGAAAAGGCCAAAGAATATCGGGATCTGGATCATCATCGGGAGGCAGCCGCTCACCGGATTGACTCCGTAGTCTTTGTACATCTTCATGACCTCGGCGTTCATCTTCGTCGGGTCGTCCTTATACTTCTCCTTCAGCTCCGCCATTTTCGGGCTGAGCGCAGACATCCGGCGCATCGACTTGTTCGCCTTCGTCTGGAGCGGCCAGAGGACGAGCTTGATGATCGCGGTCAGGACAAGGATCGCGAGCGCATAGTTATGCAGGAAACTATGCAGAAAATTCATCGCGTTGAGCAGCGCCTGGCTGACGAGTTTCCAGAGGCCGAAATCCATGATCTCCGCTTCGTCGTGCGTGAGATCCGCGAGGCGGTGATAGAGCTTTGGCCCGATGTAGAGCTGGTATTTCAGCGTTTTGGTTTCCCCCGGCTTCAGCTGAAAAGCGGGCATCCCCATCGCGCCTTCAATCCCGTAATCGGTTTTGCCTTTCGAGTTCTTGCCGGCGTCAAACCGCGTCGCCCAGGCGCGCGTTGCCTTTGCGTTCAACGGCGTGACGAGAGTGACGAAGAACTGGTTGCTTACCCCGAGCCATTCCGCGCCGTTCACCGCTTCGTCGTAATACTGTTCCGCGGCGCGTTTCTGTTTGCCGATGAGCGGGTAATTCAGCGCGTCGAACCAGCCCACGTCGGTGTATTTCGCCTTGCCGTCGATGCACCAAGTGAGGCGCGTGTAGTTCGGCATGTCGTTGCGATGGATCGGCGCGGCCGCACCGAGCGCGACGAAGTAACCGGGATTCGAGTAAGTCGTCGGGCCGCTGTTTTGGAACGCCACTTCCATCTGCGCGACGTAGTTATCCTTCTCGTTAGGCGGCGCCGGCAGGGTGAACTTCTTGCGCAGCGTGACCTCTTTCGGAAGCGCGCGCTCGAACTGCACGCTGCCCGCCGCGGCCGGCACGATCGTAAACTCCGCGAGCTGCGGGTCGGCCGCCTTTTCCATAATCGCGCCGATCGGCACACCGCCGAGGGCGTTCAGTTTCAACGGCTGATTGTCTTCGTTTTTATGATGCGGCAAGACGGCTTCCGCGATGCCGCCGCCGCGATTGGTCAGGAGGAGCTGGAGATCGGCGCTGCGCAGGGTCGCGGTCTTTTCCGCAAACGCGAAGGGCGTGGGAGCGGGCGTCGCCGCGGGTTCGTTAGGCGGCGGCGTGGCGGTGGCTTCCGCCAAGGGCGTCGTGCTACCTGCGGTCGACGAGGCGGTCGCAGTGGCTCCCGGGCTCGGAGAAGCAAGGGCATGTGCCGGCAACCGGGGCGTCGGATGTTGCAAGGTGTAAACCTGCCAGCCAATCAGTCCGAGGACAGAGAGGACAATGGCAATCCAGGCTTGGCGATCCATAAACTGAGCCGGCCGGCTTATTCACAAACAAGATCGTGACGATGCAGATGATCCCGCCGCGCCGGCACCGGATCCTCCCCCTGACCGCCCCAAGGCTGACAACGCGCGAGGCGTTTCAACCCAAGCCAAATGCCGCGCATAGCGCCGTGCCTTTCCACCGCCTCGAGGAAATAAGCCGAGCAAGTCGGCGTAAATCGGCAACCGGTCGAGGGACCACCGAGGAAGGAAAGGAGCGGTGAGAGCGTCAATTGATAGGCGCGAATGAGGAAACGAACGAGCAGAACCATCGTCAAGGGGCGTAGAATAGGGGCACGGCCGGGGGGAAGCAAATCGCGCCCTACTTGCCCCTCGTGCTCCTGCTCGTAATCGCGCTCGTGCTCGAATCGGCGGCCCGGGATGCATCTTCTGTCGATCCGATTACAAGCACGATTAGGAGCACGAGAGAGAATCACGCAATCAAACCACCGCGGCGGGCGAGCTTCATCCACTCCGCTTCGAGCGCCTCGGAAGTCGCGCGCCCGGCGGCCGGGCGCGCCACCAGCACCATCCAGAAACCGGGGGTCAGATCGTGTTGATGCCGCCGAACGATCTCACGCAGCCGGCGCCTGATCCGATTCCGCACCACGGCGCCTCCGACTCGCCGGGAAGTCACCAGCCCGACGCGGAATGCTGCCTCCTCTTCAACCGCTAGCAAGCCGACTAACAACAACCCACCACGCACGGTCCGCCCTTTTGTCCGTACTCGGGCGAACTCGCGACTGAGCTTTAGGCGCCGCGCGGCGGGGAAGCGAAAACGAGGCGTGTCCATCGAGCCGCGAGCTTAACACGACACACAAAAGTCACTTCGAAAAGCGCGATCCGCCGGTGAGACTATCGCCGATGAAAATTACCAGGCTCTCACTCTTCGCGTCGCTCTTTCTCACCGCTGGTAACTTGCACGCCGCACCTCACGCCGAGCATGTCGTCGTCATCGTGTGGGACGGCATGCGGCCCGATTTCGTCACGGCCGAGAACGCGCCGACGCTCACCGCGCTCGCGCACGACGGCGTCTTTTTTCGCAACAACCACTCCTTGTTTCCCACTTCCACCAACGTCAACGGCGCGGTCTTTGCGACCGGCGATTACCCCGGGCACAACGGCATCGTTTCGAACCAGGAATTCCGCCCGGAGATCGACCCGCTGCAGCATTTCGACATCGCGGATTCTCCCGGGCTCAACGCGATCGATCCGCAGGTGAACGCGAAGCTCATCTGCGTTCCGACCGTCGCGGAGATCGTGCAAAAAGCCGGCTACCGCACGGCTGTCGCCGGATCGAACGACCAGCCTAACGAATTCGGCGCACGCGGCGAAGTCGCCTCCGATATCGGTAAAGGGCTCGGCCAGGGAACCCACAGCATCTTCAGCCGACACGACCTGCACAACACCCTCATCGCGAGTGGCCCTGATTTCCGCCACGGCTGGAAAGATGAAACCGCCACTGGCAACATCGACGTCGTGGCGACCGTGCTGCATCTTCTCGCACACGCCGCCGGAGAAGATGGGCGGCCGGGATCTAACCGAAGCGCTCAGTGACGGCGGGAAACCTCCCGCCAGCTCAACAAAAACGCGGGAGGCGTAACGCGGCCTCAACGATGGCACCTGGCGCCAAACGCTTCGCCTAACGATTATAGAACAAACCACCTATTTCGACGAAGGCAACGGCGCGAGAACAGCCCGATAGAGCGACTCATACTGCGGCACAATCCGATCAGCCGTGAAGTTATCCTCCGCCCGTTGCCGTCCGCGCGCACCCATCTGCTCGGCTAATTCGGGCGAGTCGGCGAGCAAAGCTAAAGAGTGCGCCATCGCCTCGATATCGCCGAAGGGATGTAGAAACCCGCCCTCGCCATCGATCACCACCTCGGGAATTCCCCCAACCCGAAACGCCACGACCGGTTTTCCATGGAAGAGCGTCTCCAGAATGCTCAGGCCGAAACTCTCGCTCTCCGAGGTGTAAAGCCCGGCGTCCCCCGCTCCGAGGTAGGCTTCCACGTCGTTGACTTCTCCGCGAACGAAGACGCGATCGCGGATGCCCAACTCGTCGAGCAGCGGCTCATACCTAACGAACGAACTGCCCGCGAGGACCAGCAAGCGCATCGAGCGCGCCGACCGCGCTGCCGCAAAAGCCCGCAGCAAAAGATCGATCCGCTTAAGTGGCCGCAGATTCGAGCTGTGCACGACGAGGAATTCCTCATTCGTTAGGTTAAGTTCTCCTCGCACCTCGGCGCGCGAGCGCAGCTTCGCTGCGGGCACGAAGAAGTTGTGAATCATTTCGACCGGCTGTCGCAGTAGAAACGTGGTGAGCGTTTCCTGCCGCAGGCTTTCCGAGACCGTGGTCAGCGCATCCGAATGCGCCAGGGCATGCTCGATTGCGGGTCGATAACTCGGATCGCGACCGAGCAAAGTCGTATCCGTGCCGTGCAACGTCGTGATGATCTTCGGCACCCGCGCGCCCGTGCCACCCATCATCTCCACCGCCAGATAAGCGGCCGTCGCGTGCGGCACTGCATAGTGCACGTGGAAAACATCGAGGTCGGCTTCGCGTCCGATCTGCGCCATCTTCACCGCCAGTGGCAGCGTGTAATCCGGGTAAGTGAAAAGGCTGTATTCGTTCACCACTACTTCGTGAAAGAAAATCCGCGGCTGTGCGAGATCGAGCCGCACGGGTTGGGCCGAGCTGAAGAAATGCACTTCGTGCCCGCGCCGCGCCAGTTCCGCGCCGAGCGCTGTCGCGAGGATGCCGCTCCCGCCGATCAAGGGATAACAAGTGATGCCGATCTTAAGCGGCTGGAGCTCTCCCATTGTTAGAAGACGCGGGCCGCGGC
>JBDTIQ010000052.1:0-15943 GCA_039936335.1 Chthoniobacterales bacterium | reverse complement strand
GGAGCGCCGCGCGCAATTTAGAGGCCGCTTGGCGGGACGCTCACGTGGCGGAATGGCAGACGCGTACGGCTCAGGACCGTATGGGGAAACCCGTGGAGGTTCGACTCCTCTCGTGAGCACCTTCCTGCGCGCGCGCAACGAGCCCCTGCCTAACGACTAAAAATCCCGCGCAGACCGCCGCGGGTTTCCGGTTTTTGCGCCACCAGTTGCGCCGGCCAGCATTCCACGATCTCAAGCGCGAGAAAACGGAAGAGCGTCAATCGCGCGAACTTGATGTCGAGCCGCAGGTTTTTCGAGATTTGCACGACCGAGCGGGTGCCGTTGAACTGCGACGCGAATTGCGCTTCTGCGACCGTCAGCCGGAGCTGCTGCACCCGGTCGTAGCCGTCGCGGGTGTAGGCCGGCACGCAGGTCGGCTCGATCATCGCGCTTTCCCCGAGCTCCTGGTATTGCACGAAGCGCAGAGTGCTCAGCGCCCACTGATCGATGCTCGCCTCGCTCATCGGCAGATCGCGCGCATAATCGGGGAGCGACTGTTGCTCGAAAACGAAGCGAACCCGCTCGGCATTCCAGAGTTGGGCAAAAAGTTTCTGCCCATAATGCTGCACGAGCTGGAGGCCCGGATCGTGCAGGATGAGGTCTTCCTTCGCGAGCGAGATGAAAAGCGGGCAGCCGCTTTCGCTCTGGGTTTTGCGCGCCGCTTCGACCCGCGCGGGCTCGACATTCACCAACGTGACCGGCGCTTCCTCGCAGTAAAGTTGCGGATCGCGAGTGGTGACGACGATGACCTTCCCCTCGCGCGCCAGGAGTTCCACCGAAGGACGCGACCAAAAAGTGCGGAGCACACCCGTCAGTTTTTCGCGCGCGATCGTCTGCAGCGCCCAATGGAGCGAGAAGAAACTCGAGTCGCCGCAGAAGTAGGCTTTCGTCGAATCGACCGGCGCGGCCGGCGCTGGGGAAGCGGTCGGCGCGCCCGGCGAATTGGAAGGGATTGGGGCCGGAACTGGTCTCCCTATCGGAGTCGGGGCAGAGGACTCCGGGACAATTTTCGCCGAAGCGCTCACAGGTTTATCAACCCTCGCCGCTGTGGTTTCTTGCGCAGTGATGCGCGATGGGGCCGCCGGAACGGCAGGTTTATCGAAAGTCACGGGCTTCGCTTCCTGCGCGACGATTCGTCCGCCCGAGATCACCGGCGCGGAAGGAGGCTCCGGGGTTTTTGACACCCGCGCCTCGGCCGGGCGCACTGCTTTCGGCTCCTCCTTTTTGCCTAACAAATCCGAAGCAGGCTTGGGTTCCTCAGCTTTCCCCGTCGCGCTCGCCGGTTTCGCTTCCGCGACCGCTTTCGCGCCGTTCTTGAGATAGCTCTCGACCGAACTGACGAGCGACTCGGAAGTGAATGGTTTGCTCAACGAGCCGATCACGTTCGGGATTTCGCTGCGGTCGGGCCGCAGATCACTCCCGAAGCCCGACATGTAAACGACGGGAATCTTCGAAGTCGCCGCGTCGGCGACGAGCTTGCGGCAGACTTCGTCGCCCTTCATATCGGGCAAAATATAATCGAGCAAAATCAGATCCGGCGCGCTCGCGTGGCTCGCGCGCAAGCCTTCTTCGGCCGTCGGCGCGGTGACGACGTGGTAGTGATTCTCCGTTAGAATTTCCTTCACGAAACTGAGCAGCATCAGGCTGTCGTCGATCACGAGAATTGTTTCCGTCGCGTTGCCTTCCGAGGTTTCGCCGGCGGGTTTTTCGGGCTCGTCGCTGCGCGTTTCGTCGATGTTGCGGACGGCCTCCATCAGCAAGACCTGCCAGTCGCTCGTGATCGTGCGCGGCGTTCCTTCGGGCACCGGGACTTCGGAAATCACGCCGCCTTTCCAATCCACAATCTGATTAAACGCGTCGCGACCTTCCTTCCCCGGCGAGGTCGCGTGCCGGACCTGACCGTTATCGAAATAAACGCGCGCCTTCTCACCCCGCGGCCCGGTAAATTCCAGCATCGAGGTCGCGCCGCTGATGCATTTCAGTTGGATAATGTCCGCGATGTGCAGATCGCTGAGCGTGCCTTGGAAACGCTCGCCCTCGCTCTTCCCGGATGAAGCAAGCAGCGCTTCTACGAGCGTGATGAAATCGGCGCGCGGAAAAGGCTTCTCGAGAAAATGCATCGCGCCCAAGCCAGCGACCGGGTCGCGATGCGCGGTAAAATGCGTCGCCGTCAGAATGATCGCGCGCGCCGACGGATGACTCGTGCGCAGGTCGTAGATAAACTCCTGCGCCGCATCGTAACTGGCATCGACATCGAGCACGAAAAGCTCGGGCTTCTGCGCGATGACAAGGTGTTGCGCTTCGCCGACCGAACGCGCGAGCGCGGTGCTCGCCCCGGGCGTCGCTTCTTCGATCGACGAGACGATCTCCGCGCTCAGTTTGTCATCCGGCTCCAGGATTAAAACCTGAAACGAACGAGACGCGGACGGGCTGGGAGAGCCGGCTTCATTCACCATGGTGAGCAGTAACTAACGAAACGCGCTGTTTCGCAAGTCATGCCATCACGTCAGAAAGACGAAACCGGCGCGAGAAAAAGCGACTTTCTCGCCCGGATCCATTATAAAGTGCGCCGCGCCGTTCGTCGGCGCTCTGCCTAACGAAATTAACGCGTATGCACGCCGGTCGTCACCGCATGGCCGTTATCTGTCTTCACGGTGGTCGAGCAACTGGAGAAAGTCGCGAGCAGGATGATGGCGCCGAGAGTGGAAAGAAGAATGGTTCGCATAATTAAATTGGTCTCATGTCTAGAATCGGAAGCAAAGCGCCAAATGAGCGTCTCCGAGTCCTTCCCAGATGAGTTCATGCGGCAAAATGCGCGGCGAGCTCGCGCCGGCTGATCTTGCCGCGTTCGTTCGTCGGCATTTTCGGCACGAAGAAAATTCGCTTCGGAACCTGCCAGCCGCTCAACCGCTGACGGCAGAATTGCAGGAGCGCCGCTTCCTCGGTGCCACTGGCTGCGACGACGCAGGCGGTCACTTCTTCGTTGCGCAAGTTCGAGGCGCGCCCGAAGACGATCGCCTGGCGCACGCCTTCATAAGCGAGCAGATGCGCTTCGACTTCCGCCGGGTTCACTTTTTTACCGGCGACATTAATGACGTCGGAGAGCCGGCCGGCCAGTCGAAGACCAGCTTCGCCGATCTCAAGGAGATCATCCGGACGGAAAACGCCGTGGCCAAGTTTCGCCGGTTCGGGCTCGGGAAAGTAGCCATCGCCGACGGCTGCGCTGCGCACTTCGATCTGGCTCGCGCCGCTTGTTAATTCGTTAGGCGAAATCTCCACCCCGTCCATCGCCGGGCCGACGAAGCCCTCGCGGTCATCCGTCGCTGCGCGATCATAGCAAATCCCGCCGCATTCCGAGGCGCCGTAAAACGAATGGATCGCGAGCCCGAATTTCGCGCGAAAACTGCGCGCAACCTGGCGCGTGAGCGGAGCGCCGGCGGAAATGCAGAGGCGCAAGTGCGGCAGCGCAGGTGCGTCCGAGATTTCACTGAAAGCCTGGTAGAACAGCGGCATGCCGGGAAAAACCGTCGTCTCCGTTCGCGCCAAATCATCGAGCACCGCGCGCGGCATTCGATCGCCGCTCAACGCGATCGGCACCCCGCGCACGAGCAGCGGCGTGATCAGGTTGCTGAAGCCATACGAATGCGAGAGCGGGATCACGCCGAAGTTCAGATCCCGATCGCTCAGGCCCATCGTGTCGCAAATTTGCTCCGCGTCGGCCCGCAGTTGCGCGCTGCGAAAACAGATCGCGCGCGGCGCTGCGGTCGTGCCGGAAGTGAGCTTTAGCAAAACCGGCGCCCGATCTTCCCAGTCGATCTTCCCGGGATCTGCGAGCCGCTCGATCGGCGCGTCCGGGCAGGTCATAAGGCCGGCCGCCCGACAAGTTTGGAGCGCGGTCGCGCTTTCCTGCGTGCTCACCGTTCGCTCGAGCGGCAACACCACGATGCCGCGACGCAAGCAGGCAAGGAGCAACGCCGGCCAGTGCGCATGATTCCCAATTTGGATCGCAAGGATTTCGCCGGCGGAAAAATCAAGCGCGCATTCGCGGCTCAGCTCCTCGAGCTCGCGAAAACGAAATAACACGCGCCGCTGCGGATCGTAGATGGCAGGCTTCTCGCTGTGCCGCGCGAGCGTCTTGCTCCACGCTGCGAGGAGCGCATCATCTGGCATCGTCACTTGCGACGCATCCTGATCGCGGTTACTTTGCCAGCTCATTTTGACCTATGAAAACGGACATTCATCCTGACTACAACGAGACGGAAATCACCTGCGCCTGCGGCACCGTCTACCATACCCGTTCGACCCGGAAGGACATTAAAATCGGCATCTGCGCCGCCTGCCACCCGTTTTTCACCGGCGAGCAAAAGTTTGTCGATACGGCTGGCCGCGTGGAGAAATTCGCGCGCCGCTACGGCAGCACGAAAGCCTCGCGGGCTGGCGTCGGCGCCAAGAAAGTTTAGCTGATTTCGCCTAACGAACGGTGATTGCGCCGCCGCGCGCAGTCGCCGTTTTTGTTTATGGACTTCCACGCCCTCATTGATCGCAAGCGCGAGCGTTTTCGGGAACTCGAAAACGACATTGCCGACCCACAGCTTTTCGAGAACCGAAAACGCGCCAGCGACGTGATGCGCGAGCACGCTGGGATCAAGGACCTGATCGCGAAATGGGAAGCGCTCGAGACAACGCGCCGGCAATTGGGAGACAATTGCGAACTCGCAGCGGGCCAAGACCCGGAGCTGGCGCAGATGGCGCAGGAAGAAATTCCTGGCCTCGAGAAGCGCGTCGGCGAGCTGGAATTTGCGGTGCAGATTGCGCTCCTGCCGCCCGATGAGAGTGACGACCGCGACGCGATTGTGGAAATCCGCGCTGGCACCGGCGGAAGCGAAGCAGCGATTTTCGCGGCCGATCTTTACCGCATGTATCTGCGCTACGCGGAGGCTGCAGGCTTAAAGACCGAAGACCTCGAGTCGAGTCCCTCAGAGCTCGGTGGATTAAAAGATGTGATCTTCAAAGTGTCCGGCGAATCGGTTTTCCGGAAGCTGCGCTACGAGAGCGGCGTGCATCGTGTGCAACGCGTGCCCGCGACCGAAGCACAAGGCCGGATTCACACGTCGACTGCGACGGTGGCGGTTTTGCCGGAAGCGGAGGAAATCGATTTCGAGATGAAACCTGAGGACCTGCGGATCGAAGTTTGTCGTGCGGGCGGCCCCGGCGGCCAAGGCGTGAACACGACCGATTCCGCGGTCCAAGTGATGTATATCCCGACTGGTCGGATCGTGCGTTGTCAGGACGGGCGCAGCCAGCAGAAGAACAAAGAGAAAGCGCTCAGTATCCTGCGCGCGCGACTTCTGGAAGACAAGAAACAGGAAGAAGAAGCGAAATACTCCGCAGCGCGCAAAAGCCAAATCGGTTCCGGCGGCCGCGAAGAAAAGATTCGCACGTATAACTTTCCACAAAATCGGATCACCGATCACCGCATCGGACTCACGCTTTACGATCTCGATCGCATGATGGAAGGCGACCTCAGCGAAATGATCGGCGCGTTGCAACGCGCCGACCTCGAGGAGCGGCTCAAGGAATCTGCGCTCGCCTAACGAGTGGGCCATTCGATTGTCATCCTGAGCGTAGCGAAGGACCTCGCAAGCATCGCTCGAGGACGTTTCGGAAATGGAAAGCCGAGCGACGCTTGTGAGATCCCTCGCCGTCTGCGCGGCTCGGGATGACAACTGGTAAGCCGATGACCGTTCTGGAAGTTCTTCAATCGACGACCGCTTATTTCAAGAAGCGTGCAATCGAGAGCCCGCGGTTGAACGCCGAGCACCTGATCGCGCATTCGTTAGGCAAAAAGCGGATCGAGATCTATCTCGATTTCGAACGCCAGCTCGGCGAGCCGGAACTGGCGCCGCTCCGAGAACTCGTTAGGCGGCGCGGCCAGGGTGAACCGCTCCAGCATCTCCTCGGCACGGTGGAGTTTGGCGACCATACGTTCGTGAGCGACAAGCGCGCGCTCGTCCCGCGTCCCGAGACGGAGCAACTGGTTGAGTATCTCTGCGATCTCGCGCTGCCGCGTGCTGGCAGGTTTCTCGACGTCGGCACCGGAAGCGGCGTCATCATTCTCTCGCTCGCCGCGCGTTTCCCCGACGCGGAATTGCACGCCGTCGATCTCTCCCCGGATGCGCTCACGCTCGCGCGGGAGAATGCCGAGCAACTTGGCATTCCCGATCGCGTGCGCTTTTCGCAAGGCAACCTGCTGGAACAAATCGACGGCAGTTTCGATCTAATCGTCGCGAATCTTCCCTACATCCCCGCGCGCGAGGCCGCGCAACTTTCTCCCGAAGTGCAGTGCGATCCCGCGCTCGCGCTCTTCGGCGGTGAGAACGGCGACGAGCTCATCCGCGCGCTGATCGCCGCCGCGCCGGCTCATCTCAAACCTGGCGGCAGGCTCGCGCTCGAGATCGGTCACGACCAGTCCGAGAGTCTCAGCTGCTTTCTCACGGACCAGAAATTTCACGACATTTCCGCCAAAAAAGACTATGCAGGGACCTCCCGGTTCCTCTTCGCGAAGCATGGATAAAATACTCGTTCACGGCGGTCATCCGCTCTCCGGTTCGATTAAAATCAGCGGCTCGAAAAACTCCGCGTTGCCGATCATCGCCGCGACTTTGCTGACGCGCGATCCGTGTGTTTTGCATCGTGTGCCGGATCTGAGCGACACGAACTACATGCTCCAAATCCTGATGCATCTCGGTGCCGAAGTGGAGCGCGCGAGCGGCACGGTGACGGTGAAGGCCGAGCGGGTGGAATCGGTCGCGCCGTATGAAATTGTCAGGAAGATGCGCGCGTCGGTTTGCGTGCTCGGGCCATTGTTAGGCCGGTGCAAGGAAGCGACCGTCTCATTGCCGGGCGGCTGCGTGATCGGCGATCGGCCGATCGATTTACACCTGAAAGGTTTCGAGGCGCTCGGCGCCGCGGTCCGCGTGGAAAGCGGCAACGTGAAGGTCTTTGCGCCGAAATTAACGGGCGCGATCGTGAATTTACGCGGCAAGTTTGGCCCGACGGTTCTCGGCACCGACAACGTGATGATGGCCGCGGTTCTCGCCGAAGGCACAACGGTGATCGAAGGCGCCGCGACCGAACCCGAAGTCTGCGATCTCGCCGATTTCCTGAACAAAATGGGCGCGAAAATCGAAGGCGCCGGCACTCGCCGCATCATCGTGGAAGGTGTCAGCGAATTGCACGGCGCCGAGCATACCGTCATTCCGGATCGGATCGAGACCGGCACGTTCCTGGTCGCGGGCGCGATTTGCGGAAAAGGCATCACGCTCAATCGTGTCATTCCCGAGCATGTCGCTTCGGTCATGACGGCGTTGATGGACTCCGGGTTCCACCTCGAGACGACGGAGACTTCGATCTCGGTCTCGCCTAACGGTTCGACCCCGAAGTCGCTCGAGCTGGTGACCGAACCGTATCCCGGTTTTCCGACCGACATGCAGGCGCAAATGTGCGCGCTGCTTTCTACAACCGACGGGATCAGCACGATCACGGAGAATGTTTTCCCGCAGCGCTACATGCACATCGCCGAGTTGAAACGGATGGGCGCGCAGGTGCAGATCGAAGGCGCAACCGCGATCATCCAAGGCGTCGACCGGCTCTTTGGTGCGCCAGTCATGGCAAGCGACCTGCGCGCGTCCGCGGCTCTCGTGCTTGCTGGATTGAAAGCCGAAGGCACAACGGAAGTGCACCGCGTTTACCACATCGATCGTGGCTACGAGCACCTCGACGAAAAGCTGAGCGAGCTTGGCGCGCACATCGAACGTGTGAAAGAATAAGGGCATGGAAACGATTCCACCGACCGCGACGCTCACGACTTCGAACACGCGCACCTGGAGTGTCCTTTGCCACGCCAGCGCATTGCTCGGAGTCTTCTTTCATTTCCTCGGGCACATCTTCGGCCCGCTCATCGTTTGGTTGAGCAAACGCCACGATGGCGCCGACATCGACGCGCACGGCAAGGAAGCGCTTAATTTCCAGCTCACGTGGCTGATTTATGACGCCGTGGCCTTCGTTCTCTGCTTCCTGCTCATCGGGATTCCGATCCTGATTTTGCTCTGGCTGGCGAATATTGTCCTCGTGATCATCGCTTCGATTAAAGCGAGTGAAGGCGAGCTTTATCGTTATCCCCTAACGATTCGGTTCCTTAAGTAACCCTCGCAGCGTCGCGAAATTCTCGACGTCTTCGCGCAGGTCTTTGCCCTTCGGCGTCTCGAGCACTTTCGGGATTTTGCGGAAACGACGGTCGCGCATGATGACGCGAAATGCATCCGGCCCGATCTGGCCTTTCCCGATGTGATCGTGCCGATCAACCCGCGAGCCGCGGCCGGTCTTCGAGTCGTTCAGGTGCAGTGCGGCGAGCTGTTCGAGGCCGATGATGCGATCGAATTCACGGAAAGTCTTCTTTGTGCCGGCTTCACTCGTTAGGTCATAACCCGCCGCGAAGACATGCGCGGTATCGAGACAAACACAGAGACGTTCCGGTTCGCGCGCGTTCGCGATGATGTAAGCGAGGTGTTCGAACGTGTGGCCGAGACATGTACCCTGTCCGGCCGTCGTCTCGAGCGCGATGCGTGTCTTCACCTTCGGAATTTTGGCGAAAACCTTGTCGATCGAGTGCACAACTTTATCGAGTCCCGCCTCTTCCCCCGCGCCCAGGTGCGCGCCGGGATGGAGGACGAGGAACGGCAACTGCAGTTGATCCGCGCGGGTTAATTCCTCGGCCAGCGCGCGGAGCGAGTTCGCGTAGAACTGCGGATTCGTCGCCGCGAGATTGATCAGGTAATTCGCGTGCGCGAAAACCACCGCGAGCTCCGGGCGTTGCGCGTGCTCGAGAAACGCGCGGATTTCCTCCTTCGAAAAAGCCCGGGCGAACCACTGCATGTTGTTCTTCACGAAAATCTGCATCGCGGTGCTCTCGATCGAGCGGGCGCGTTCGATCGCGCGATGCACGCCGCCGGCGATCGAAACGTGCGAGCCGAGGAGCAGAGCCTCTTTCCGAGCCGCCATCAGAAGCGTTTTGGTTTCCAGGTTGGTTTCGTTAGGCTGCCGGAACCGTGATATTCAAAGAGCTGGTAGAGCGGCGTGAGGACCGCGCCCGGCCCGGTCGCATCGATCCGGATATCGAAGTCGAGTTTGTTCCTGACGAAGTCGATGTCGCCGTGGCCGATCATTGCGAAGAGTTTGCCGGAGACTTTCAACTTGTCGGTGTGGATGACGCCGTTGCGGATCGTGAACGGCGCGGTCGCTTCATGCGCGACGCTGTAGCCGGCGCCGGTGACAAACTTGCTGAGCAATTCCGAGAGCGGCCCGAAGACCGGGATCGCGAAGACGTTGCCGTTGCGCACGTCGACTTTGCCCGCGCCGTGCAACGCCGGTTTCTGATCTCCGATGCCGCCGAAATCGAACTTCCCGCTGAGCTCGCCGCGCGCGGATTTGTATTTGAAATAAAGATCGGTCAGGCTCGAGAAATCGACTTTGTCGACCGCGAGCGACGCCGTGTAGCGGTGATCGCCATGTGCGAGCGAAATGTCCGCGCCGCCTGTGAGATTGCCCTGAAAGAGCGTCCCCTTCAGACCCAGAATCTGGAGCCGGTCGTCGGTGAAAAGCAGGGTGCCGCTGATCTGGTCGAACGGCAGAACTTTGTCGATAAACGTGTAGTCCATCCCGCCCGGCGCCGTGACGTCCAGCTGCAGATGCGTCTGTTTTCCCTTGCCGAGCTGCACGATGCCATTCGCCAAAACATGCGGCGCGTGATGGAACCGATACGGCGTGACGTGCTCGAGAAACCGCGGCTCGATCCAGACGATTGCGTCGCTCGGTTTCAGCGTCGTCTCGACGTGATCGATTTTGATTTCCTGCTTTTTCGTGTCGAAAGAAAACGCGCCCGTCGCTTTGCCCTCGTCGCGCGTCACCTTGAAATTATTGAGCGCGTAAACGCCGCCGCCGAAATGCAGGTCGCCGCTCGCGCTCTTCAGGCGCACGCCCCGAAAGCGCGCTGGCCCGAGATCGAGCCGGCCGTCGCCGTGCCAGGTCGCGGGATCGCGCGAAGTTCCCGTGATCGTTAAGCGGATATTGGGCGCGCGCTGCCACTCCCATTGCTTCAGGAAGCGCGCGAGAGGCGGCTGCGCGAGCGGCAGGAGCGCATTCGGCGCGATCCCGCTCTCGACGTTCAAGCGGAAGTCGTTAGGCGCATTGAGAAGATCGGCACTGAGCAATCCGCTCCGGTGCCGCAGGCGCAGATCGCGCAGCATCATCCGGTTGCGCTCCCACGCGAAGTCCGTCGTGAGCCCGTCGAAGTCGATCCCTTTGTAGGTGAAATGCTCGAGCGCGACCTTGCCGATCACCTCGAGTTTTTTTGAGGTCCCGCCGATCGTGGCGGAGCCGGACGCCTCGATCAGCGGCGGCGTCGCATAGGTCAGATCGCCGAGCATGCCGCCGAGTCCGAAACTGCCTAACAATGGCGCGAGATCGATCGTCGAACGCGCCTGAAAAGTGGCCGCGCCGTTCCCCCGGCTCCAGGCGCCGGTCGCGGAAAAGGTCCCGGCCTGGTCGCTCCATTCGAGCTGCGGAATCGTGAGCGTGTGATCCTGCCACTCCGCCGTCAGGCTGAGATGACGCGCATGGTAGGTGTCCCGCACCACTTCGGTCGCCCGCAGCGTCGCCTCGACCCGCGCGTCCTCCAGTTGCGAGAGATCGCCCGCGAATTTCACCTGCAATTCCGGCGCCGCGCTGGGGTAACGAAAACGCTGCATCATCGTGACGAGCGTTTGCAAAAGCCGGAGCCGCGCCTCGGCCTCCGCAGCGGATTCATGCCCCGACGGTCGGTAGTTTTCGCGCTTGATTAACTGCCCCGTCGCCGAAATTCGCACCCCGCAAAAGAAACCTTCCGCCTGCGAGACTTCGATCCGCTCCGGCGGGAAATAAACGTGGGCGCGGAAACGTTGCAGCTCGGCCTGCCGCACCTGTCCGGCGACGGCGGGCAGCGGGATCATGAGATTGCCGTTGCGGATATCGAGCGCGTTCAGAAACGGCTGGTGATGGAAGAGCGCCGCGTAGTTGATATCGAGCGAGATCTCGCTCACGACGGCGAGCGTTTGCTCATGCTTTTTGTAGTCGAAAATCCGGACGTCGCGCGCGATCAGCCCGCGAAACGGATCGAGCGTGAGCCGGCGCACGGAAGCTTCCACGCCGCGCTTGTGCAGCTCGGCGACCACCAGGTTGCGCCAGTTTCGGGAAAAGCCTTTCCGGGCCAGATACCAGGCGCCGAGCGCGAGGCCGCCGACCATGAGAACAATCGTTAGGCGCAAAACCCAGCGGAAGGCGCGCCGCCCGAAGGAAGCGCGCAACCGGCCGCGATGCAGCCGCGGCCGGGGCGGCTCGAGAGTGGATGGCATCGGCACTTCCTAGCGGAACCCGGCTTTGCCTTCCCGGTGCAGACGCGGGCCTTTTTGCGTGAGCTTTTCGCGCGCTTTTTTGATGGGGATGTTTGGGCAGGTATCGATCCACCTGCCATCCGGCGCGGCCCAATGGACCGCGTTGCGCAAAACCTGTCTCACGACTGGATTGAAATAAATCGGATAGCTTTCGTGGCCCGGGCGGAAGTAAAAGATCTTGCCGTTCCCGCGCTTCCAGGTGCAGCCGCTCCGGAAGACTTCGCCACCTTCGAACCAGGAGAGGAAAACAACTTCATCCGGTGCCGGAATCGCGAATGGTTCGCCGTACATTTCCGTGTTTTCGAGTTCGACGAACCGGTCGATCCCGCGCGCGATCGGATGAGCGGGATTGCAAACCCAGAGCCGCTCGCGCTCGCCGGCTTCGCGCCAGGTAAGCGAGCAACTTGTGCCCATGAGTCGCTGGAAAACCTTGGAGTAATGCGACGAGTGCAGGGCAATGAAACCCATCCCTTCCCAGATGCGGCGGAGGACGCGTGCGACCACTTGGTCGGCCACTTTGCCGTGCTCGGCGTGACCCCACCAGATGAGCACGTCGGTCCCGGCAAGCGTACTTTTCGTTAGGCCATGCTGCGGTTCCTGCAAGGTCGCGGTCCGCACCTCGAGCTCCCGATCCTTGCGCAGGCCGTCGGCGATGCAGTTGTGCATCCCGTTGGGATAAATTTGCCCAACGACCGCGTTCTTGCGCTCGTGCACATTTTCTCCCCAGACGGTGACGCGGAGGCGATCTGGCATGAGAGAAGAAAGCAGGAAATGGCACTCCGTCATCCCGAGCGGAGTACCGCGCCTGCGGGGCGGAGTCGAGGGATCCCGCCGAACTGTCGAAAGCGCTGCGCGTGTGCTCGCTTCAAGGCTGCTCTACGGGATCCTTCGACCGCGTTTCGTTCGCTCCGCGAACTGCACTTCTCTGCCAATGTACACTTTGATCAGTGCTTGAAAGTCAGAAACGTTTGCGCGCCGTAAACCCATTGCGCTGAATCGCGGAAATTCGCGCAGGATTGACCGCGATGCTGGCTCTGGGGAGCACAGGCCGCTGGCCTGTCGCGGCCGGCGGCTCGCCGGGCGCCCGAGCGCAGAGAGCGCGCGGCAGCGTTCTGGGGGGGGCCAATCGTACGAACGACGGTCGATGAACGACTCCACCCGCCTCGTCCGCCAGAGTTTGCGGCGAGCCATCGCAAACAAAAGGCCAGCGGCCTGTGCTCCCCAGCCGCTTCGCTGTGTTCATCCCGCACCAAAAATCACGCCAGCGTGTTCAGGTTCCTCAAGATGACGGACTCCAAGGGACGCGTTTCTTTTGGAAAGCAGGGTGCCGCGCGATGAGCTGCAACGCCTGCTGCAGGAGTTCGCGCCCTGGAGAAATCCGCGGCCAGGGCGAAGCCCCCGAGGGATGCGGCAACGGGATCAGATCAAATTTCTGACCGTCGCGCGCGATGCGAAAACTGCGCCCGATCGTTTCATCCAGCTTCCCGACCGGCATGAATTGCCCGATCGCAAGTTTACCGACGGGCAGGACGAGCCGTGGCCGCAAAATATCGAGTTCGCGCTTGAGCCACGACGAGCAGTTCGCGATCTCCTGCGGATTCGGCACGCGATCGCTTCCGCCCGGCGCTTTCCCGGGAAAACAACGGCAGACCGCCGCAAAATAAATCTTCTCGCGCGCTTCACTTTCCGTTAGGCCGGTGGCTTCCTCGAGCCAGCGGAAAAGGGTCTTGCCCGCGGTCCAGGCGAACGGTTTTCCGGCAACCGGCTCGCGCACTCCCGGCGCCTGGCCGACGAGGAGAATCTTGCTCAGGACCGCGGCGCCGGAGACCGGCGGCGGATGCATCAGCGGGCAGCGCCGGCAGTTCCGCAAACGCGCGACGTGCCGCTCGAGTTGCGCCTGGTTTTCCTTCACGGCGGCCCTAACGACGGAAAAACGAGAGCACGAGGCTCAGTAAAATGCTGACGATGATGCAGGTGACAATCGGGAAATAGAACGAGGAGTGGCCGCGCTCGATCCGAATGTCGCCCGGCAACTTCCCGAGCCAGCTCGCGCCAAAACCGCTCCACAGCGCGAGGCCGAGGAGCACGATGACGATGCCGAGAACGACGAGCATTTTTCCGAATTCGGGCATGAATCTAGAGGGTCATCAAAAGAGGGAGTTCGCAACTCTGTTGTCATCTCGAGCGCAACGGATCTCGCAGGCGTTGCTCGAGGGCGATGAGGGAAACGCGGATCGAGAAACGCTTGTGAGGTCCTTCGACTCCGTCCCGCCTCCGCGGGACTGCGCTCAGGATGACACTGCGTGACTCTGCGCGCGCGCGAGCGGAAGGTGTCGAATGGGTTTACGGCGCATTGTTCTTTCACTTTCTCTCGCACTTCTCAGCTCCTCCGCCGCCCGCGCGGCGGATCTGCTCACCTGGCATAACGACGCCGGGCGCACCGGCCAGAATCTGGAGGAGCGCGTGCTCACGCCGGCGAGCGTGAACTCGACAAATTTCGGGAAGCGTTTCGTCATTCCGACCGACGGGAAAGTCGATGCGCAGCCGCTCGTGGCGACTGGCCTAACAATCCCCGACAAGGGCACACATGATTTGGTTTTCATCGCCACGGAACACGACAGCGTCTATGCCTGCGACGCCGATGACGGTTCGGTTCTCTGGAAAGTCTCGATGTTGAAACCGGGCGAGGTGCCTTCCGACGATCGCGCTTGCAGCCAAGTCACGCCGGAGATTGGGGTGACGGCGACTCCGGTCATCGACCGCTCGGCGGGCGCGCATGGCGTGATCTACGTCGTCGCGATGAGCAAGGATTCGACGCCGAATTATTTCCAGCGCCTGCATGCGCTCGATCTCACGACCGGCGCGGAAATGTTCGGCGGCCCCGTGGATATCAACGCCACTTATCCGGGCACGGGCGACAACAGCAGCGGCGGCGTCCTGACGTTCGATCCGAAGCAATACGAGGAACGCCCGGGGCTCGTGCTGCAGAATGGGCTGGTTTACTTATTCTTCAGCTCGCACTGCGATCACCGGCCCTACACCGGCTGGGTGATGGGTTATGACGCAAAAACGCTCGCGCAAAAGACCGTCCTCGACCTCACGCCCAACGGCACGCACGGCGCCGTCTGGGCGAGCGGCGCCGCGCCGGCCCTCGATGCCGCAGGGAACATTTATTTTCTCGATGCCGACGGGACTTTCGAGACCACGTTGAATGCCGAAGGCTTCCCTGACAAAGCGGACTTCGGCAACTGTTTCCTGAAGCTCTCGACCGCCAAAAATACCCTGAAGGTGGCCGATTATTTTACGATGTACAACACCGAGGCCGAGTCGGATGCCGATCAGGATCTCGGCTCGGGCGGCGCGGTTGCGCTTCCGGATTTGAAGGGCGCGGACGGCGCCACCAAACATCTCGCGGTCGGAGCCGGAAAGGACGCGCACATTTACCTCGTGAACCGCGACAACATGGGAAAATTCGTCCCGGGCGCGACGAGCAATTCTTACGTTTACCAGGATGTAGTGGGCGCGATTTCGGCGGGGGAATTTGCCACACCGGCCTACTTCAACGGCACGCTCTACATCGGCGCGGTTGGCGATAAGTTGAAAGCACTTCCATTCACGAACGCGAAGCTCGCGAAGACCGCGTCCTCGACGAGCGGCAACGCTTTTGGTTATCCCGGCACAACGCCCTCGATCTCCGCGAATGGGAACACGAACGGAATCGTCTGGGCCGCGGAGAACAGCAATCCTGCGATCCTGCACGCCTATGACGCGACCGATCTCGCGACGGAACTTTACAACAGCAATCGGGCGCCTAACGATCGCGATCATTTCGGCGTGGGAAATAAGTTTATCGTGCCGACGATCGCGAATGGGAAAGTTTACGTCGGCACGACGACGGGCGTGGGAGTCTTCGGGCTCTTTGATCCGCCGCATCTCGCGAATCTCTCGACGCGCGCAAGCATCGGGAGAGGTGAGCAGGTTCTGATCGGCGGCTTCATTGTGAGCGGCCCGCAGCCGAAGGATGTGGTGGTGCGCGCGATCGGCCCTTCGCTGGCGGTGAATGGGACGCCGCTCGCGGGCGCGCTGGCTGATCCGACGATCGAATTGCACGGGCCTGACGACCTCTTGCTGACAAACGGCAACTGGATGGACAGCCCGCAGAAACAGCAGATCATCGACGCCGGGCTCGCGCCTAACGATCCCGCGGAAGCCGCGATTTTCGCGACTCTGGCGCCGGGCGAATACACGGCGGTCGTCGCTGGCGCCGACGGGAGCACCGGGATCGGTTTGGTGGAAGCTTATGATCTCTCCAACGCGCCGGCGCCGTCGCGGCTCGCGAACATTTCCTCGCGCGGTTTTGTGGGGAAAGACGAGAACGTGCTCATCGGCGGGATCATCGTGAGGGGAGTATCCGAGGA
>JBDTIQ010000051.1:0-11389 GCA_039936335.1 Chthoniobacterales bacterium | reverse complement strand
CGGCACCTTTAGCCATGATCACCTGGTCGAACGTGGCGACCTCGATGCAGCGACGGGAAGTATCTTCCTTCCTCTATGGATTTACGCCGGTTTCAGTAACACGGTGACTCTTACTTATAACTTGACCGACGGCACTTCGAGCCAGGATACGACCACGATTGCCACCGACGCTTTTAGCGACGAGGGCGGTCACACCACTCCTACGGTTGTGAAGGCGTCACGAAAAGCACCTTGTTGAATTATGATTTCTTTCTCGTCCGGGGCGCGTGCGGCGTCTCTCCGATTATCATCGACACCGATGCCGCGGTGCGCTGGGTTAGTCCTTTTAACACCGACCTGATCATTGGCTCTTCCTCCACCTTCTTCGATAATGCGATCTGTGACGCGCATAGCTCTCTCTACCGCGTCGACCTAGACGGCGCCGTCACAGCGCTGGCGGATTATGGCTCTATCAATGTGAGTCAGTTCCACTATCGGCGGCAGCGTCTCTGCAGGTTGGCGAGCGCGTACTTGGCAGGTGATGGAAACTCAAACCACTTCTTCGACTCGTCACCAAGGATCTACTTAATGGCAAGGATCTCGTAGTCGACGGTCCGCACGCCGTTTCCGTTACCTGGATAACGATATCTTCATGATAGATAACGGGCAGAACAGCCTGGTTCAGATGCCGCCGGGAATCGAACGGAAAGTCTGGGCACCACGTGCGTATGCGATCGATCAGGATGCGCAGACGTCGACCGAGCTCGCTGAGTATCCGGGCACGGAAGGAGTTTTTTCCCAGTTCTGCGGCAGCACCTATGAGGATGCTAAGTCGAATTATCTCGTCGATTACGCTTATACCCCAACCGATAGCGGACAGCGCGCGGAGATTCTGGGCTACGACGCTTCGGGCGCGGAGGCCTTCGATTATATGTATGTCACCGGCGGTGGAGCACGGCTTATAACTCGCTGACGCCGAGCTCGCAGCGGATCGATTGCCTCCGGGCGAGGCGTTGGAAGCGGCGACCTTTCTGCACCTCGCGCCGCGGGCTTACACCGTCGTTGCCCTCGGCCACAACTCCGGACGGCGTCGGCTTGGTGGAAGTCTACGACTTATCGCCGCTCGATGATTCGCGCCTCGCTAATATTAGCTCGCGCGGAGTTGTCGGTGTGGGTGAGGATCAACTCATCAGCTGCTTCATTGGCGATGTCGCCAGTGCCACCGTGGTCGTGCGCACAATCGGTCCGTCGCTTCCTCCGGGGAACGTCAGCCAGCCTTTGCGTGATCCGGCGCTGACGGTTTACGACAGCAACGGCGTCGTGATCGGGAGCAACGGTAACTGGCAGGACGACCTAAACGCGGATGGAGTCGCTGCGAACGGCCTTGCGCCTGCCAACGCAGCCGAGTCCGCGACTCTGCTCGATCTGCCGGCCGGTTCCTACACCACCGCGGTGAGTGGGGTCGACCACGGAGGCGGAGTCGGCCTTGTGGAAGCGTATAATTTGTAAACGCCGTCACGGCCGCGTCGCTTGCGATTCAGGTGTCGTCTCGTAAAGTATCCCTGCGATGCAAGCCACTGCCGAAATCGGATCCGACATCACGATGGAAGCGCTCCTGAATCGTTATCCGGGCGCCCAGCGCGCGCTCTTTCGGCGTTATCACATCGGTGGTTGCAGCAGTTGTGGCTTCCGACCGGATGAGACGCTCGCAGGTGTCTGCGCGCGGAATGAAAACCTGAACGTCGACGAAGCGATCGACCACATCCTAACGAGCGACGCGGCGGATCGCGCGATGCAGATCGAACCGCAAGCGCTGGCGGACCGACTGGTGGCGAAGGAGCCGATTCAACTTCTCGATGTCCGGACGCGCGAAGAGTTCGACGCGGTTAAGCTACCGGGCGCGCATCTTTTCACGCAGGAGTTCATGCAGGATATCCTCGGACACTGGTCACGCGAAAAACTTCTCGTAGTTTACGATCACCAAGGCGCGCGAAGCATGGACGCGGCGGCGTATTTCCAAGGTCACGGCTTTGGTAACGTCAAGACTCTGCGCGGCGGGATCGATGCGTGGAGTGTGGAAGTCGACCCGACGCTCCCGCGGTATCATTTGGAGTAACTAACAATGAGTGACGAACTAGAGAAACGCATCGAAGCCGCGGTCAAGAATCCGCAGAACCTCGGCGAAATGGAAAACGCCGATGCCGTCGGCACAGTCGGCAGCGCCGATTGCGGCGACATGTTGCGGATGTGGGTGAAGTTCAAGGAAGAAGACGGGCGCAAGGTGATCGATCGCGCAACTTTTCAGACCTTTGGTTGCCAGACTGCGATCGCCGTCGCCAGCGTCGCCACCGAAATGTTGGCCGGAAAAACCGTCGCGGAAGCCATGACAATGTCGGGCGAAGAACTGGCCGCGCCCTTAGGAGCGCTACCCCCCGTGAAGATCCATTGCGCGCAACTCGTAGAAGACGCGCTTCGTTCCGCCCTGAGCGGCGGCCGCCCGGAAGCAACGTCTCCGGCTGACTCATCCCTTTCCAGCCCGACCCTGATCCAGTCTTTCGCGGAGCCGGGCCCGAAGAAACTAAAAATTGTAATCGATACCTAACGAACGACTCCTATGCACGAAAATACTGAATTTGTCTTAAGCCGCGACCTGGAAGCGACCCAGATCCCAAGCGGCAACAAAACGACCCTCCCTGCCGGCACGCCAGGCGTAATCACGCAAACTCTTGGCGGTAGCTATACCGTGGCAACTTATCAAGGCTTAGCGCGCGTTTCCGAAAGCGATCTCGACGCCCTTGGCTTGGAAAAGCCTGCCGCTGCCTCTGGCGCGCCCGCGGTATCTGCAGCTGAAGCGGGGCCAGTCGATGACAAGGCAGTCTGGGATCAGCTTCGTCAGTGTTATGACCCGGAGATCCCAGTCAATATCGTGGACCTCGGTTTGGTTTACGACTGTCAGCTCATCCAAAAACCCGAAGGCGGCTCGAAGGTGGAAGTGAAGATGACTCTCACTGCGCCAGGGTGCGGTATGGGTCCGGCAATCGCCCATGATGCGCAGAGTAAAATCCTCAGCATCGACGGCGTGGAAGAGGCGGATGTGCAACTGGTCTGGGATCCGCCCTGGAACCAAAACATGATCAGCGAAGCCGGGCGCATGAAGCTCGGGATGGTCTAGTTGTGGAGGCTCAACAGGTTGTTCATAGATAAATCGGGTTTGGGAGAGTAACATGAGGCGTTGTAACTTATGAGGCGGCCGCTTTAAAGCCCAGAGAAGCCGAAGGTAAGCCGAATCGTCCTCCCGAAGGCGAAGGCCGCCCTACCCGAGCATCACGCTCCGATGGATTTCCGCGGACCCACCGTCGGGAATTTCGTTTATCACTGTCACAATTCCGATCACGAAGATGGAGGCATGATGGCGATCATTCGGGTGAATCCCTCGCCCACTCCGGCGGCTCCGGCCGGCGAGAAGGTGACGCGAGCTGGCGGCACGGCCACTAAGAGCAGATGATCACCCAGTGCATTCACCGGGCTGGCAACGCGCGTTGACACCTCGGCTTCGCGCCCTATAATCACGTCCCCGCTCCCCCCTCGACCGGGACCACTTCACTTCTCAAAGCTCATGCCTTCGACCCAAATCATCCTCACCGAAAACGTCCCCGGCCTTGGCGCCGAGGCCGATGTCGTAAAAGTCCGACGCGGTTACGCTCGCAATTTTCTCCTGCCGACCGGCAAAGCGCACGAGGTCACCAAGCGCACCCTTCGCACGCTCGACGCCTTGAAGGCAAAACGCGCCGAACGCGAAGCGCGCGAGCTGAACGAAGCGGAAGAATTGTCGCGCCGGATCGGGAAGCTCAAGGTCACCTTCATGCTCCAGACCGGCGAAACCGGGAAAGCTTTCGGTTCCATCACCGCCAATGACATCGCCGAGCGCCTGAAGCAGGAGCTCGGTCGCGAGATCGATCGTCATCTGCTCGTCCTCGAGCATCCGATCAAGACGACCGGCGAACAGGAAGTGCCGATCAAATTGCACCACGACGTGACCGCGAAATTCAAGTTCAACGTCAAGTCGCCGGACGAACCGAAACCCGAAGCCGCTACGGCGGCCGAAGAGCCGCACAGCGAGAAATCTCGCGGACCTCACAAACGCGCAAAGTAACGAATGCCGAGAACTCCCCAAGGGAATGAACCCGGGGGGCCTCGCAAGGCAGCGGCAAATGGCGCTGGCCGAGGCTCGGCAGAGCGCAACGGCGGCAGGACAAATGGGGAGTTATCCCAAGGTTCTCCCGTAGATATTCACCGCGCGCTGCCCCACAGCGTCGAGGCCGAGCAGGGCGTGCTTGGTTCCATGCTCATCTCGCCGCGCGAGATCATCGCCGAAGCGGTCGAGAAAGTTAACGAGAACTACTTCCACATCCCGGCGCACCAGACGATCTACAGCGTCCTCGTCGATCTCTGGAATGCCGGCGCCGGCATTGATCTGATCACTTTCACGCAGGTGTTGCGCGATCGGAACTTGCTCGAGACCGTCGGCGGCGCGTCGTTCGTCACGAGCCTCTTCACCTTCGTGCCGACGGCGGCGAACGTCGGCTACTACCTCGAGATCGTCCGCGACAAATACATCCTGCGCGAGATCATCAGCGCCTGCACGGAAGGCGCGCGGCGTTCCTACGAAGAGCAGGACCAGGTCGACAACCTCCTCGACGAGGTAGAGCAAAAAATCTACGCCGTCGGCGAGGACCGCTTCAAAGACCAGAACCTCTCGATGAAAGAGCAGGTCATGGAGGCTTTCGAGGCGATCGAGAAACTCTACCAGCAACACGGCGGCATCACCGGGCTCTCAACCGGATTCAAGGACTTCGATCGGCTCACGAGCGGCCTCCACCCCGCGGAGATGATCGTGATCGCGGCCCGCCCGAGCATGGGCAAGACCGCCTTCGCGATGAACATCGTCGAACACGTAGCGGTCAATGAAAACCGGCCGGTTGCCGTCTTCAGCCTGGAAATGAGCGCGCAACAGCTCGTGCAGCGACTCCTTTGCTCGCGCGCGGGCGTGAACTCGCAAAAAGTCCGCGACGGCACCTTCCTCGCCGATCGTGATTTCCCCCGACTGACCGCCGCGGCTTCGAAACTCGCCGAGGCCCAGATCTTCATCGACGACACGCCCGGGTTAAACATCCTCGAGCTACGCGCGAAGGCCCGCCGCCTTTCCGCGCAGCATCACATCGAGCTGATCGTGATCGATTATTTGCAGCTCCTCCGTTCCACTTCCCGGCGCGGGCAGGATAACCGCCAGATCGAAATCTCGGAGATCTCCGCCGGCATCAAAGGCCTCGCGAAAGAACTAAAGATCCCGATCATCGTCGCCGCACAGCTCAATCGAAACCCGGAAAATCGCACCGGCGACAGCAAAGGACGGCCGCGCCTGAGCGACCTGCGCGAATCCGGCAGCATCGAACAGGATGCCGACCTCGTCGGGCTCCTCGTTAGGCAGGAATACTACGCCGACTCCGAAGAGGAGAAAGAAGAGACCGAAGGCAAAGCCGACCTCATCATCGCGAAGCAGCGCAACGGCCCGACTGGTGATGTTCCCCTCACCTTCCGCAAGGAATTCACCCGCTTCGAAGACCGCGCCCGCGACGACCGCGAGCCGTAGCGCCTCCGCGGTTTATTGTCATTTCTAGCGTTTACTTGAATCAGGTGGTGCGGCTTTTTGCGCGTCCGCTTAAACGGCTGGTTAGCCTCCTCTCGCGACGAGGGCTGGGAGAGTGGCTATCTTGCCGTCTCCGCGTGTCATAGAATGATTCTGCCTTAGGGCTCGATTGTGACGCGGTGACATCATCTCTCCACTTACTAGAGTATGAGGCACGCGAACTCGAGAATTCTTGCCCACAAACCTCTGCTATAAACTTGGAGCGATCTTTCGGCCAGTGCTTCCAGTCCGCCAGACCCGCGAGTTTCCACCGCTATCGCCGTCGCCTAATACGCCCTCAAGGGGGAAAAGCCATGGGCCGCAATCGAATCGGTAGTCCAGCCATTGCTCGTGCGTGCGAGTGATTCGGTTGTAGGCGCGTCGCAGCTTACCCCGGTGCGGGGAATGGAGATACTCGCCAACCTATGAGGGTGCGCGAAGCCGCCTAACGAGAACAAGATCAGCCACCTGTGGCGAGGGCGCGCGTGGCAGCGGGTGAAGAGGTTGGGGTCATGGGAACTTGTCTTCGCGCCGGCCGGCGGCTGGCTGCATCGCATAGATGACATGATGGGAGTTGCCGGGTGCGGGTTTGGGACCTGCACCCGACATATGGATAAGTATGATAACAAAGAGTCGTCCTCACTCGAGGAAACCCGCGGCCAGTTTAATGTGGCAGTTACACCGGCCTATGTCCGAGCGGATACAGCAGCGGTAATACCGGGGTCCAAAGCTGCGTGACCAAGCACGGCAACTGTCGCTCGCCAGCTCGCGGTGGACCTCTGGCGCCTGCGCACGGGCCGGTCCGCCCCAAGACCCTTGGCCTGATTTAAAAAGAGAGGAAGAAAAGAGTTTATTCGAGGGAAAACAGAAAGTAACCAACCAAACACCGAACTAAGACTTAAGTAAAAGACCAAACGCTTTGAAAAGTGCGGCGCGCCCGAAACCTAACCTGACCGAAGGTTAGAGCGTGTCATGCACTTTTGACGCCGGAGCCGTCCTGTAAATTAGCCCGCCTGAGGCGGGTGGGAGCGAAACGAGAACCATCGGAACCTCCATCCAAAAGCGATTGCGCTCCGGATGGGGCGGAGGATAGGGAGTATCCGGGCGTCCGGCGCCCCTCTGGAGCGCGCTCGTGTCGGGCATGATTTCGGAAAAGGGTTCGCACACGCTTGTCATCCTGAGCGCAGCGAAGGACCTCGCAAGCCACCTCAGATAAACCACGCTCAATAAGAGTTCGCGAGATCCTTCGACTCCGCTGCGCTTCACTCAGGATGACAACGCTACGCGCTGACTGCCTAACGAGTTATTCCCGCTCGCTGCACCCACCTCAGGCGGGCCTAATTTCGAGCGTCCCTCCGGGAACACGCGGGCTGCCTGACATTGTTGTGGGGTCCTCAAAGTTCATGACACGCTCTAAGCTCCTCGTTCGACGCCTTAGATTGGGCCGCCGCCCGTTCCTCTTCCACTTGGATCGTATCGACCAAATGGCTGCTGTGACCACACATGTCACATGCACGGATAGGAGAAAGTGCCGTGGCAAACCAAACCACGCGCCACCGGAAGAGGAAGCGTTCCCAAAGATCAGACCAAACCGCCAAACCAATCTCTTAAACGATGAACTAAAATAAGCCTGAACTCGCACGCCGCTCTTGACTCCCTACGGTGCAGTCTTTGGGATTGCGATGGTCGAAATCACCTCCGATGAAAACAAAGGCCGGTTTTTCGGCCGAAGGGTTGGTAAACGTCGGGTAAGACTTTGTCAGTGTGTTCGTGGTGACAAAGTCGGTCAGGACGACAAACTTGAAGTCGCGCGCTGCCCACCGGCGGAAGATGGCGAAAGAAGGATAGGGAGCTGTCTTTTGCGCGATTCCATCTACTAGGATATTCACATAATAGGTGGTCTCCGGCGCGAGACCGCTCAGCGGGATGATCTTGGTGAAATCGGAAGACGCATCGGTCGTGAAGGATCTCGACAGGCTGGAGTTGGTGAGGTTCGGATCGGTCCCGTAGCGGAGCTGGACGGTGGCGCCTTGGCCGGTGCGCAGGAAGACATTACCCGTCGCCGGAGTGACGCCGCCGAAGACGGGGCCATGGGTGAGAGTCGAGGCTTGGGTGGCCCCGGCCGTGAAAATCTGGCCGGCTGCGACCAGAGCGATGAGTGAGACGGCTTTAAATGAAAACATGATGATGCTCCGCTAGAGGTTTGCTACGGGACTGACCTGCAGCAGGATCACGCGCGCTTATTCCAGACGCCTCGATGACAGTGGGCGATCTTTAGAAAATTGGCGGAGAATATCACTCTCCAAATGATCCGGCCCGACCAGCCGGTTGAACCGACACCGGGACACGTCGAACCTTCGCACATGCGCATCCTATCCGGCATCCAGCCCAGCGGCGTCCTGCACATCGGCAACTATTTCGGCATGATGCAGCCGGCGATCGCCCTCCAGGCGCAGGGCGAGGCGCTTTATTTCATCGCCGATTATCATGCGCTCACAAGTCTGCGTAATCCCGAGGCGCTCCGCGAAAATAGTCGGGGCGTCGCGCTCGATTTCCTCGCCTGCGGGCTCGACCCCGAGAAGGCTGCGCTCTTTCGCCAGTCGGATGTGCCGCAGGTGACCGAGCTCGCGTGGATCCTGAGCACGGTCACGCCGATGGGACTGCTGGAACGCGCGCACTCTTACAAGGACAAGGTCGCGCGCGGGCTCGCGTCGTCGGCCGGCTTATTCACCTATCCGGTCCTGATGGCCGCCGACATTTTGATCTACGACAGCGACGCCGTGCCGGTCGGTCGCGATCAGAAGCAACATGTCGAGATCACGCGCGATCTCGCGACTAAAATGAACGAAACCTACGGGCCACTCCTGAAACTGCCCGAGCCGCGGATCAACGTCGCGACCGCGACGGTCCCCGGCCTCGACGGCCAAAAGATGAGCAAAAGCTACGGCAACACGATCGACATTTTCGGGAGCGAAAAGGAAACGCGGAAACGCGTCATGAGCATCACGACTGACTCTACGCCGGTCGAGGCGTCGAAGAATCCCGACACTTCATCGATCTTCCAGCTTTACTCGCTCTTCGCTTCGCCTAACGAGATCGCGGAGATGCGCGCCGACTTCGAGAAAGGCGGGCGCGGCTACGGCGATTTCAAGAAACAGCTCTTCGCGAAAATCTGGGAATATTTCGAGCCGATGCGGAAACGGCGGGAGGGAATTCTCGCGCAGCCGGACTACATCGACGAAGTCCTCGCGCGGGGCGCAGCGCGCGCCAACGCGATCGCTGATGAAGTGATGACGCGAGTCCGGCGCGCCGTCGGTCTTCGTTAGGCAGCCTGGCCGGACAACAGCGTTGTCATCCCGAACCGCGCAGACGGCGAGGGACCTCGGAAGCGTCAATTGACGTCGATCCAAGCACCGACCTCCAGCAACGCTTGCGAGATCCTTCGCATGCGCTCGGGATGATAAACCGAGGCGCGCCGCCGTTAGACTCACGCCATCCCAAGAGCGCCGACGCGCTTACGCTGCGGAAGCTTTCGCCTCCAGCGGCCCGCGCACCCTCGCGTTCTCTTTCAGCTCTGCAAAAATCAAGCGCCCGGCACCGGTCTGCAGTGCGCTCGACACCACCACTGTCGCAACCCGGCCGATGTGCGGGCGCGCGTGATTCACCACGATCATCGTGCCGTCGGCGAGGTAACCGACCGCCTGATGCGGATCACGTCCTTCCTTCACGAGATTCAAATCCACTTCGTCCCCCGCGACCACGACCGGCCGCAACGCCCGCGCGAGATCGGAGAGATTTAGCACCGGCACCTGCTGAAGGCGCGCAACCTGGCAGAGTGGTTGATCGTTTGTCAGCAAGCGCGCACCGAGCACTTTCGCGACCCGCACGAGCCGCGCGTCGATCGGGATGCCGCCGTCGTCTTCGCTGTCGTGAATCGTGAGATCGATCTCGCGCACCTTTTGCAGCTGGTTCAAAATATCCAGCCCACGCCGGCCGCGCTCGCGCTTGATGTTGTCGCGCGAATCGGCCAGGAGCTGCAACTCGCCGAGCACAAAACGCGGCACAATCAGCGACCGGCTGAGAAAACCGGTCGCGCAAAGATCCGCGATCCGCCCATCGATGATGACGTTGGTATCGACCACGAGCGGCTCGTGCTGCGTCGTCTCCCGCGCAAAACGGACATACGGAATGATGAGCGAGAACTCATCGCGATTACTCCGCATCGCGAGCATCGTGCCGAGGTAACCGAACGCGCAGTAAACCACGAGCCGCGCCGCCCATTGCGTGAACTCCGATTGGTAGCGCAGGATCTGCGACGAGATCAGGAGGTTAGCGAAAAAGAGCCCGAGAAGCAGCCCGAGCGTGGCGGAGGAAAAAGCGCGCAACGAGAAGCCTTTGAGCAGCCTGTCGACCAGGACCAGCGCCAATCCGAAAAGCAGACCGATGAGCAAGCCGCGCACCGGATCATCCATCGATTCAGCCGTGACGCTCGATCCGACCGCGGCGCAGAAGGTGACAAAAAGCACCCGGAGCAGGTTGACCGTGAGAGTAGTGCTCATCGCGAAATCGCCTAACGACCCCGGCGGCGGCGCAGCGGCGGGCTGGGCTGCGGCGCGGCTTCTTTCGCGGCGCTGTCGCGATAGAAAAGCACACCGTGCCGGCGCAGGTTGCTGATTAACGCTTTTAGATTATTCGCGACCTCTTCGTTTGTGAGCAACATCGGGAGAAGCCCATCGCCGTGACGCGCTTCATCCATCACTTTGCCGGCGCCTTGGATCGTTTTGCGCGCGTCGCCGACCGCGAGTTGCACCTTATCGGCCGCTTCTTTCGCCGAGCCCAGCGTAGCGTCGGCTTTCGCGACCACGCCGTCGATTTTCTTCGAAGTCTCGGAAAGCGACGCGGTCGTCTTGCTCAGGTTCGCGAAGGTTTCCTTGAGGTGATCCATGTTTGCCTGTGAGAGCGCCTGCTCGTTCAAGCGGCTCACCGCCGTGTCGATCTTCGCTACTGTTCCTCGTAAATCTTTCACCAAATCTCCGCCTTGTTTCGTTAGGTCATCCAGGCCCTTCTCACGCGTGCCTTCGATGTGCACGCCCTTCGCAATGTAAGCAGTTGGCTTGCCCGCCGGCGGATAGACTTGAACAAAACGATCGCCTAACAATCCCGAGCTCCCGACCGTAATCGAAGTCCCGACCGGGATCCGCGCGTAATCGTAAATCCGCAGCGGCACATCAACGCCGCGCCCCGTCGTGACGAGCCTCGGCTGTCCCGAGACCCGGCCGATTTTCGCCCCGCCCATCAGCACGTCGGAGCCTTTCAGGAGCCCGCTCGCGTCGGCGAAATGCACCGTGAGATCGTAGTAGGTCTTAAAACCTTCGCCGAGCCGGCCGAATTGCACGACGAGCGCGGCGAGAATCGCGAGGCCCACGGCCACGAAAATCCCCACCTTCAGTTCCAGTCCGCGATCCTGTTGTTCCATTCGTTAGGCTAGACAAACCTGGGGGGCGGAGCTCCGCGACGCCGCGCCCGGCGCCGCGTGACGCACCCGGACTCGCGGAGCTCGTCCCGCCAGGCGTGCGTTGATGTGCAACAGATGTCCGTTCGGCATTTCGTTAGTCTGCGAGGGTCGAGCGCCCGACCAAAAAGTCCTGGATGAGCGGGTCCGTCGAGGCCTGAATTTCCTCCGGCGTCCCGTAAAAGTAAATACGCCCCTCGTGCAGATACGCG
>JBDTIQ010000050.1:0-5051 GCA_039936335.1 Chthoniobacterales bacterium | reverse complement strand
GGCGCCGGCGTTCTTCGTCGGTCATCGAGAGGACGATCGCTTCGGTCCGCTTGATCTGCTTCTCGTCGACGTTCAGGCCGCCTTTCACCTGACTCATCCCTGGGATCATGCCGAGGATGTTCTCGAGCGGCCCGAGTTTCTTCATCATTTTGAATTGCGCGAGGAAATCGTTGAAATCGAACGACGCGGTCCGGAGCTTATGCTCCATCCGTTTGGCTTCCTCTTCGTCGATCGCTTCGGCGGCTTTCTCGACGAGGCCGACGATGTCGCCCATCCCGAGAATCCGCCCCGCGAGCCGATCGGGCACAAACGGCTCGAACTGGTCGAGCTTCTCGCCCACGCCGCCGAACTTAATCGGACGCTGCGTCACTTCGCGCATGGAAAGCGCCGCACCACCGCGCGCATCGCCGTCGAGTTTGGTCAGGATGATTCCGGTAATCCCGAGTGCTTCATGGAAATGCGTCGCCACACTCACGGCCTGCTGGCCCGTCGCCGCGTCGGCCACGAGGAGCACTTCCTGCGGGTTGAGGAATTCCTTCAGTTGCTTGATTTCCTCGATCAGCGCCGTGTCGATCTCCTGGCGTCCGGCGGTATCGAAAATCTGCACGTTGCCGCCTTGTTCGGCGCACCAGTCGAGGCTCGCTTTCGCGACCCGCTTCACGTCCTTCTCGTTAGGCCCGGGCGTGTAAACCGGGACGTCGACCTGTCTGCCTAACGTTGCCAGTTGCTCGATCGCGGCCGGCCGGTGCAAATCGCACGCGATCAGAACCGGCGTGCGCCCCTGCTTCTTCAGCCAGCGCGCGAGCTTCGCCGACGAAGTGGTTTTGCCGGCGCCGTTCAAGCCGACCATCAGGACGCGCGCCGGCTTCTGCAGATTAAGTTCCTCCGCATCGCCGCCGAGCAGTGTGGTCAGTTCATCGTGAAAAATCTTCACGATCTGCTGACCCGGGGTGACGCTGCGCAGCACTTCTTCGCCGAGCGCTTTCTCTTTCACCCGCGCGACAAATTTCTTCGCGACCTGGTAATCCACGTCCGCCTCGAGCAGCGCGAGGCGCACCTGGCGCATCGCATCGGTGACGTTCGCCTCGCTGATTGCGCCGTGCCCGCGCAGGTCCTTGAAAATGACCTGAAGTTTATCGCCGAGTTGTGAGAACATGAGTCGTTAGGCGAAGTGATCGCCGGGCCGTTTCTTTAGCATGAAGTGTCCGGCCATTCCAGTTCTCCCGCGCTCGGACGCGGCCGGAGTTTTGCACTGACAGGACGCTCCATCGGCCTTAAATCTTCGTCTAAAGAATGAACAGGCTGCTCCCGTTTTGCGCGGCCGTCAGCGAGCTGCGGAAAATAAAAACGCCCTCGTTGCCACGGTGAATCCAAAGGTCTTTTTCGCCGAACTGAAACGGCGCAATGTCTACAAGGGTCGGTCGCTTATGCGGTCGTGGGCTGGCTGCTTATTCAAATCGCGACCCAGGTTTTTCCATTCTTCGAGATTCCCAACTGGGCGGTGCGTGTCGTCGTGCTCGTGATTGCGGCCGGTTTCCCGATTGCGATCGTCGTGGCGTGGGCGTTCGAGATGACTCCCTCCGGTCTCAAACGCACGGAGGATGTCTCGCCTAACGAATTCGTGCCGCAGTGGAGTCGGCGAAAATTCTCCGCGATGATCGCAACTGTCGCGCTTCTCGCCGGGGCGTTGCTCGTGTTCCAGATCTGGCGCTCGCAAAGCGAGGCCTCCGCGCCGACCGCGCCGCCGGCAAAGTCGATCGCGGTCCTCCCTTTCGACAATCTCAGTCGCGATCCCGATAACGCTTATTTCACCGAAGGGGTGCAGGAAGAAATCGTCACCCGACTGGCCCGGATCGCCGCTTTCAAAGTCATCGCGCGCGGCTCCACTCAGCAACTCAAGAGCACGCCGCAGGACCTGCCGCAGATCGCGAAAGAGCTCGGAGCGAGAAACGTGATCGAAGGCAGCGTGCAGCGCGCGGACGGCAAGGTGCGCGTGAATGTGCAGCTCATTAATGCCGCCACGGACACCGATCTGTGGGCGGAAAGCTATGATCGACAAACGACCGATCTCTTCGGAGTCGAAAGCGACATCGCGCAGGCTGTCGTCGACACGTTAAACGCCAGGCTGACCGGCGACGAACGCCACGAGATCAAGGCGCGGCCGACGGAGAATTCCGAGGCGCATGATCTTTATTTGCGCGGGCGATTTTTCTGGAACAAGCGAACTGTCGCGGGTTTCAAAACGGCGATCACCTACTTCAAGCAAGCGACCGACGCCGATCCAAACTACGCCGCCGCGTATGCCGGCCTCGCCGATTGCTATTTGCTCCTCCCGCTCTACGGAGGCACCGCGCCGGCCGACGTGTATCCCGAAGCGAGGGAAGCAGCGCAGCGTGCGGTCGCACTCGATCCGAGACTTGGCGAATCCTACGCATCGCTTGGGTTGTTGAACTCGTTCGGCTTCGATTTTCCCGTCTCGGTGCACGACTTTGAAGAATCGATCCGCCTGAATCCGAATTACGCCACGGCGCATCAATGGTTTGGCGATTCCACGTTGCCGTCCCTCGGGCAGTTTGAGCGCGCGAACACGCAGATGAAACGCGCCCTCGAACTCGATCCGCTCTCGGTGGTGATCAACGACGACGTCGGCTACGTCTATTGGCTCACCGGTCGCGCATCCGAGGCCATCGTGCAGTTGCGCAAAACCCTCGAGATGGATCCGCGCGCTTATTATGTGCATCGGGATTTGGGGCAGGCGTTGGAAGCGACGGGCGATCTCGTGGGAGCAATCGCGGAATACAAGAAGGCCACGCAGCTCGATGATGATCCTTCGTCCTTTGCGTTCCTCGGCGCCGCCGAGGCGAAGGCCGGCGATCGGGCAGCCGCCGACGCCATTTTGCAACAGCTCGAAGGCGTCGCGAAACGGCGATATGTGCCCGACTACTTCTTCGCGCTTCTTCATCTCGCCTTGGGCGAAAAAGACGAGGCGCTGCGTTTCCTCCAGTCCTCCTACGCGAAACATCAACCGGATCTGAACACGATCCGCATCGACCCGAACCTGCGCCCGCTGCATGGCGATGCGCGTTTCGAAGCGTTGGCGGAGAAGATCGTGCCCGCGCGGCAGTTCAGGGCGCCGGCGGTCGCGGCCAATCGTTGAGCTCGTCGACCCGAGTTCCTGCTAGGGCCGAAAATTGCATTGACTCCGCTTTGCCCGGTCCCACAATCGCCACGAATCGGCTTCGGCTGAAGCCGTTACAAACCAAATCGAAAGGAAAATATTAAATGAAAAAACATCTCATCCTGGCGGCTAGCGCCGTCTTGTTCACTGGCTGGGTGAACCTCGCCTCAGCTCAGAGCGACGCTCCGTATACGGAAGGCGGCGTGTGGCAGATCACGATGGTGAAAACTAAATACGGCATGTCCGATGATTACCTCAAAGGTCTGGCCAAGACTTTCAAAGGCACCCTCGAGGAGGCGAAGAAGCAGAACCTTATCCTCGATTACAAGATCCTCATCGGTGAGGCCGCCACTCCGCAGGATTTCGATGTTCTCTTGATGGTGGAATCGAAAGACATGGCCTCGTTTGATAATTCCCGCGAAAAATTCGATCCGATCGCCAAAAAAATCGAAGGCAGCATCGATCAACAGCGGGCCACGGCCACCAAGCGCCTGGAGATACGTGAAATCCTCGGCGACAAACTGATGCGCGAAGTCACCTTGAAGTAATCCAGCCCTCGGCAACCACGCGCCGCGAAGAAATTCGCGGCGCGTTTTTTTGCTGAGTTCGCCTAACGACTCGCAACATTCGCCAAACGCTCACGCCCGTTTCATCTTAGGCCGCGCGATGAACAACTCTGTCTTCCTCCATATCGTCGAACGCCTCGAGGGCTTCCTCGGTAAACTCCCGGAATCGATCCAGAAGCCGATCCTGAGCGAGCTGACCCCGTTGAAGGAACTCTTCCTGCAACAGCGCGCGCCGCGTTTTGTCCTCACCGGTTCGCATCCGATGCCGCTGCTCGAGTTCGCCGCGCGCATTTTTTCCGACGAAAACACAGAGCCGTCGCGCGACACGCTGACCGGTCTTTTCCGCTGGCAACACGTCGCGCTCAGTCATCACGGCTCGGTCGAGTTACTCGACGCGCGCGGCGCCGATGAAGCCGCGCTGGCGTTGATTCGCGAGGAGCTGAAGCGTCAGCCGGCCGACCTGTTTTTCTTCGTCGCCGCGGAGCGTGCCGCGAAAGTCGCGACGCGGCGTGAGCTCGAGCGACTCGAGAAACTCCTCGCCTGGAACAACGAATACGGCGCGCACGCGAAGCTAATGGAATTGCGTGCCGGCGAAACCGACGCCGTCGAAACCACTGCGCTCCAGGAAGCGGCGAGGTCGGATTCACCTGCCATCCGCGCGAGCCTGATTGGCAGCTACCCGCTCGACGCCAACGTGCGGAGAACGCTGGCCGGCGAGCTGCCTAACGAAGCGCGTGTCGAGATGGTGCGGATGAGCGGCGACCGCGCGGCGAAGCAGGAGATCGCGGAGATGCTCGTGAAATCGACCAGCGCGATCTGCGCTGCGATTGGCGCGCAACCGATCCCGCTCGCCGATCTGCCGATCCTGACCACGCTTCAGCTCGTGATGGTTTCTGGTGTCATGTACGTGAGCGGCCGCGAGCGGAGCATGCGCGCCGCAACCGAGTTTGTCGGCGCGCTCGGCGCAAATGTCGGTCTCGGCATGGTTCTGCGCGAAGGAACGCGGGCTGCGCTGAAGTTTTTCCCGGGCTGGGGGAACGTGGTCTGCGGAATGGTTGCCGGTGCGGGCACCTACGCGATCGGGCGCGCGGCGACGGTTTACTTTATCGAAGGCGCGAGCCTGAAGGATGCGCGCCGCACTTTCCTGAAAAGCAGAAAACAGCGGGTGCCGATCCCCGGCGCGAAGACAAAAGCGAAAGCGCTCCGCAATGTCTAAGCTAAGAGGGCGTCTAAAAAGTCCTGTCATCCCGAGGGGAGCCGGAGGCGGAGTCGAGGATCCCGTGGTGAAACCCTGACGCTCACTCCAC
>JBDTIQ010000049.1:0-10655 GCA_039936335.1 Chthoniobacterales bacterium | reverse complement strand
GAAGTGTGGTGATCACGGCAGGTACCTTCCTGCGCGGAATGTTACATATCGGAGAAAATCATCGTCCGGGGGGCCGCATGGCCGATACTAGTTCTTCGCTGAGCGATGCACTCCGCTCCATCGGCTTCATCACGAAGCGGTTTAAAACCGGAACGCCATGTCGGGTAAACGGCAGGACGATAAATTTCGACGAATGCCGTCGACAGGACGGCGACCAGCCGCCGCCTCGCTTTAGCTTCTTACCAGTGGAGGAGGAGTTTCCGCTCCCCCAAGGCCCGCTAACGCTAAATGTTTTCGATGGTGCGTTCCATGTGGAACAGATGCCTTGTTGGCTCACTTACACAAACGATGTTACCCACGAGATCATAAGGGACAATCTCCACCTCTCGGCGCTCTACAGCGGAAACATCCAAGGCACTGGACCCCGCTATTGCCCATCAATTGAAGATAAGGTCGTAAAGTTCCCCGATCGAACGAAACATCAGGTATTCCTTGAGCCCGAAGGGCGTCAAACAGAGGAATTCTACGTAAATGGAGTGTCGACAAGTCTGCCGTCGGAAGTGCAGTGGAAGTTCATCCGCTCCATCCCCGGTCTGGAAGCCGCTGAACTTTTGCGGCCTGGATATGCCGTCGAATACGACTATTTTCCTCCGACGCAGCTTTCACCGACATTGGAAACCCGACGGGTCGAAAACCTCTATTTTGCGGGGCAAATCAACGGCACTTCCGGATATGAAGAAGCGGCTGCACAGGGCTTGATCGCTGGAGCAAATGCCGCCTTGAAGATTGGCAATAACCCGCCGTTCACCTTACGCAGAAGCGAAGCGTACATCGGCGTGCTGATTGACGACCTGGTCACACAAGGACCGGATGAACCGTATCGCATGTTTACCAGTCGCGCAGAACATCGGCTTCTTCTCCGTCATGATAACGCAGATATTCGCCTCACAGAGAGAGGCTTTACGATAGGACTGGTCGATAAATCCCGTTACACTCTTACGGCTCAGAAGATAACGCGACTTACAGAAGCTCGCGACGCCGCGCAATGTGTAAAGATTTCTGGCCAATCAATCCTGCACTTGATGAAACGCCCCGATTTCGACACACGGAATATACCTGATGCCTTACGTCACAAATTCGATCAGCAAATCTGGTCGCAGATCGAGATCGACGCGAAGTATGAGGGCTACATTACCAGGCAATTAGATCAGATTAGCTCATCTCAAGCCTCCAAAGAGGCAATCATCCCGGGGCATCTTGACTATTCTGAGATTCCCGGCCTGCGGAACGAGGCGCGACAAAAGCTCACCTCTTTACGCCCCTGCACGTTGGGCCAGGCATCCAGAATCAGCGGCGTCACTCCCAGCGATCTAGGAATTCTGACTATTTGGCTGAAACGCTCACCAGGGAAGCGGCGATGACGGTAGCCGCCGCATTTGTAGCCGCTGCCGTCGCAGGGTATCTGCTGGGGTCCTGTCCAAACGGACTCCTTATCAGCCGTGCGCGCGGCTTCGACATCCGGGAACATGGCAGCGGAAACATTGGTGCCACGAACGTTCTGAGAGTGCTCGGGAAAAAATGGGGATACTTGGTATTCTTCCTCGACGCCCTCAAGGGGTTTCTTGCCGTGTGGATCGGATTCCTGCTCGCGAGAGTGGTGCTCCCGCCTATTCCCTCGGACGAGATAGGCATCATGAGCGGGCTCTTTTGCATCTTGGGTCACACCTTTCCGGTCTGGCTACGGTTCCGAGGGGGAAAGGGCGTGGCAACATCAGCAGGTGTTCTTTTAGGCCTAATGCCGCTGGTCGTATTCTCCGTCCTTACGGTTTGGCTCCTTTTATTTTACGCAACTCGTTATGTTTCTGTAGCTTCCGTTCTTGCGGCAGCAGCTCTTCCTATCTTTGTCTTCCTTTATCTACGCGTTCATGTCTTGACTGGCCCCATGCTCTTACCGTTTTCGATTCTTATCGCCAGCGTCGTAATTTGGCGGCATCGTTCTAATATGCGGGCGCTGTTTCACGGGACTGAAGAACGGTTCGAAAAGAAATGAGCCTCGGGAAGACAGCTGTTTTAGGCACGGGCGGCTGGGGCACCGCTTTAGCTGTCCTTTGGGCGCGGCATGGCCACGACATCGTCCTGTGGGGACACACTCCGACGCGAGTGAAAGAGATCGCTCAAACGCGGGCCAATCCAGATTATCTCCCAGGCGTGCCCCTGCCAGTGAACGTCGCCTTGACCGCGGAACTCGCCGATTGTTTGGACGCAAAGCTAATCGTTTTTGTTACACCCTCAGTCGCTCTGCGGAGGGTAGCCTCGGAACTCGCCCCGATGCTCCAGGATAAATCCGCAATCCTACTCAGCTGTACCAAAGGTATCGAGCACGGCACCGGCATGAGAATGAGCGAGATTCTGCGCGACCAATTCCCAGATAATCCCGTTGCCGTTCTCTCCGGGCCGAATCTCGCAGCCGAAGTCGCGCAAGGCCTGCCCACTGCCACCGTTCTGGGATGTCGCGACCCTTCAATCGCCGAGAACTTGCAGCAAACCCTCGGCAGTTCTCGCTTCCGCGTTTACACCAGTCACGAGGTTGTCGGTATCGAGCTCGGGGGCGCGCTAAAGAACATCTTCGCCATATCCGCGGGTGTAAGCGATGGCTTCGGCTTGGGCGATAACTCCAAAGCCGCTCTGGTCACTCGCGCTCTGGCGGAACTCCACAGGCTTGGCATTGCCATGGGTGGCGAAAGTCGCACCTTCCAGGGTCTCAGCGGGGCCGGCGATCTCGTAGCTACGTGTTTTAGCCGGCATAGCCGGAATCGGCGGGTCGGCGAGAAGCTGGGCCGCGGCAAATCCCTTGTCGAGATCACAAGTGATATGAAAACCGTCGCCGAAGGAATTCCGACCGCTCGAAGCGCCTTCGAATGTGCACGGAAACTTGGCGTGGAAACGCCGATTATCGACCAAGTTTACGCCGTGCTGCACCAGGCGAAACCTCCCGCACAAGCGATGCAGGAACTTCTTGAGCGCGATCAGAAATCAGAGCGCAGCTAAGGCTTCGCCTCCGTCCACTCCTCCGCGAGCCGCCCAATCACTTCCGGGTAAAGCTCGCGTTCGGCGACCTGGATTCTGTGGTGCAGCGAAGCCGGGGTATCGTTAGGCAGAATCGGCACTTCCCGCTGCGCAATCACATCACCCGTGTCGACGCCGGAGTCGACAAAATGAACGGTACACCCCGTAACGGTTTCGCCGGCCGCCAATGCTTGAGCCCAGGCCTCGCGCCCGGGAAATTTCGGGAGCAGTGAGGGATGCAGATTGATGATGCGATGGGGAAATGCCTCCAGAAGAGGAGTCTTCAAGACTCGCATAAATCCTGCTAGAACAACAAGTTCCACCTCGGACTCGCGCAAGCGCCGAACCAGCTCCTGTTCAACTTCCGGCTCCAGTTTCGTCCGCCACCTTCCCGGCGGCAGCACAAACGAGGGAAAGCCAAATTCCTCCGCGATCGCGAGTATCCCAGCGTCCGCCACATCCGAAATCACCAGGCGCGCTTCGGCCGGCAACCTCCCGTCGCGAATCCTCTCTAGGATTGCGCGGCAGTTCGATCCTTTCCCCGAACCCAGGATCCCAAGACGAAGCCGCTTCACGATCGGAGATTTCCGCAGTTGCTCGACGATGTCAGTTGTCGATTTCCCAGGAACGAGCGGCAAAATCCTGATCTCGACGCCCTCCTTTTCGAGAGCGGCGCGCTCTTCCAAATCCAAACCCTCAGCCGTGTAATCGCCGCCCTTCACATAAATCGCCGGCCGAACCGCCTCGATCACAGCCGTCGCCCGGACCGTTGGAAAAATCGTCACGAAATCGACGCTGCCGAGTGCGGCCAAAACTTCCGCCCGTTCAGCCGCAGAATTAAGTGGGCGTCCGGAGCCTTTGAGAGCGTGCACCGACTCGTCACCGTTCACAGCGACAGCGAGATAGTCACCCAGCTGCCGCGCCTGCTCGAGGTAACGAACGTGCCCGACATGCAGCAGATCGAAGCAGCCGTTCGTGAGCACAAGCTTCTCGCCCGCGCGGCGGATTCGCTCCGCCCGCTGCGCGAGCTGCTCAAGTGAAAGAATTTTTGCCTTCAACGAAACAAACGCGACCCGCTTCCGGCGTCACCTTCGCTGGACCTGTCGCGCGGTCAATCCTGCGCACGTTTCCGCAGCAGTCTCACTTCCGGCTGCGCCAGAGCTGCGGGTTCTGCACCGCCAAAACGCGGTTCGTTGCTCGACAAGATCGGCTCCCATTCGCGAACGTCTTCGTGCGAATTCTCGTGTCCGCCGAGGAGGTCAATCAAGATCAAGATCTCGCCTCCGAAATTCATCTGCACGATTCCACCTCGGAGCTTCGACACGTCCCAGTTTTCCCGGCGTCGATCCCGCAACGCCGGTAACTCCCGCCGCAATCGCAGCAGCTCCGAATAAAGACGAAAGACACCCGCATGTGCAGCGGCCTCCAACTCGTCCCACCGCAGCTTCGAACGCAGGAACGTCTCTGCTGCTTGCGGATCAGGAATTTGCGCACGCATCGCCGGATCGCGGAAGGCTTCGAAGCCATTGAATTCTGCGCGTCGCCCGGCCGTTACTTTGTGCCCTAACTCCGTTTCGTGATCCGTAAAAAACTGAAACGGCGAAGTCGTCGCCCATTCCTGCCCCATAAAAATCAGCGGCGTGTAAGGCACGAGACAGAGCAGAGCCGAAGCCGCGCGGAAGGCCGCGGGTGAAACCTTCTGACTCAAACGGCGCCCAAACGCCTGGTTGCCGATTTGATCGTGATTCGTAACGCAGAAAATGAAGCGCTCCGGCGGGAGCTCCGCGCACTCGTTAGGTGCACCATCGTCCGGTCGCTTGGAAACTTCCTCTCGGAGCAGCCAGCCGTCGCGCAGCGTCGTCACCAGCTCATCGACGGTCCCCCGATAAGCCCGATAATAACTTTCGCGCGCACCGGTCAACATCACACGCACGACGTGGTGAAAATCATCCGCCCAAGCCGCGTCGAGATCGAAGCCCCCGCGCTCGGGCGGGAGGATGAGACGCGGCTCATTTCGTTCATCCTCGACCGTGATAAACCCGCCTAACGAATGGACGCGTTCGGCCACTTCCGCGAGAAAGTGCGGCTCCGAGGTATCGAGAATTGCATGCGTCGCGTCGAGCCGGAACCCATCGATGTGGAACTCGCGAAGCCAATAGCCGGGATTCTCAGCGAAGAAGTTGCGCACCGGCCCCAGCTCGAAATTAAAGGCATCGCCCCAGGGCGTTTTGTGTTCCGGATTAAAATAGTCCCCGCTGTAGGTGCCGAGGTAATTTCCATCCGGCCCGAGATGGTTATAGACCACGTCGAGGATGACGGCGAGACCATGCGCGTGGGCCGCAGCGACGAGCGCGCGCAGGTCGTTAGGCGTGCCGTAAACGCGCGCCGGCGCATAGAGCAGAACGCCGTCGTAGCCCCAATTCCGCTCCCCCGGAAAATCGGCCACCGGCATGATCTCAATCGCGTTAATTCCCAGCCTAACGAGATGATCCAGCTTCCCGATCGCCCCGCGAAAAGTTCCCTCAGGTGTAAAGGTCCCGATGTGAAGTTCGTAAATCACAAGGTCCGCGACCGACGGCGGCGACCAGCTTTCGTCGCGCCATTCGTAGTCTCGCGGATCGATCACCTGCGAGGGACCATGCACGCCCGACGGGTTGAAACGCGACGCGGGATCGGGCCACTCCTGCCCGCCGAAGCGGTATTTGTAGAGATCACCGGCTGCTCCCCGCCCATCAATTCCGCTAAAATACCCGGCCCCTTCCGGATGCAGCGGAATTGTCCGTGCCGTGCCTTGGTTGGCGTCGTAGATTACGACCTCGACCTCTTCCTTGCCCGGCGCCCAAGTGCGATAGCGCACCCCGGCCTCGACGAGATCAGCGCCTTGCGAACGGGTGGAAAAAGATTTCAACATAAACAAAAACGGCTCGCACCCACGACGCTAAACGACCGCAAGGCAAGTCTTGGCCGTAATGCAAGGGACGCAACGTGATCAACGCAATGAAAAAACCCGAGACCAGCGGCCCAACCCCAACAGAGAAATCCAAGAAAGCCCTCGGCCAGAAATTGAATCGGCCGTCGAAACTACCTCCTTCGCCTAACGAGCTCCCGGTGCCGCGCCGGAAACCGGCGGACCGTCCCATCAAGGGCGAGCGATAATGCGCGCTGAACTCGCCCTGCGTCTCGAGCCGATGGCGCGCCTGATCGCGCAACAACTCGCGCGCAAGCCGGAACATTTCATCACCCACCCGAGCGAAAAGCGCCTCTTTCGATCGTTGAGCCCGGACGATCTCCGCCAGTTCGCGCACGCGCACGGCTGGCGGGTCGTGAGGCGTTTAGGTGGTCACCGGATCGAGTTTTACAACGACGCCCATGAACGCATGAAGCGCGCACGCACGGGCAATTCGCTGCCGGAAGACGAACGCAACGATCGTTAGGCTTCGCTGAAAAATGCGGTCAGCGGACTTGTCGCGGAAGCAGTAGCGCGCGCTTCCGCGAGGCCGATCTCCCGAGCATCGCGGCCGGCTTCGATCGCTTTGCGAAACGCTCGCGCCATCCGCACCGGATCGGACGCGATCGCGATCGCGGTGTTCACGAGGACGGCGTCGGCGCCCATTTCCAGAGCCTCTGCCGCCTGGCTCGGCGCGCCCAGCCCGGCGTCGACTACGACCGGCACCGTCGCCTGCTCGATAATTATCTCGATCTGCGCGCGCGTCTCGATTCCGCGATTACTTCCGATCGGCGATCCGAGCGGCATGACCGTGGCGGTGCCGACATCCTGCAGACGCTTCGCTAAAACCGGATCGGCATTGATGTAGGGCAGCACGACGAAACCTTCCCTCACCAGCGTCGTCGCAGCCGCGAGCGTCTCGATCGGATCGGGGAGGAGATAACGCGGGTCGGGATGAATCTCGAGCTTCACCCAGTTTGGCAATCCCGCGCTAACCGCGAGACGCGCCAGACGGACTGCTTCCTCCGCGTTCCGCGCGCCGCTCGTGTTCGGCAAAAGCAGAAAGCGTTTCGGATCGATGAAATCGAGAATGTTCGCGAAGGGATCGCCTTTGCCGGAAAGGTTCGCGCGGCGCAGCGCGACTGTGACCAGCTCTGAGCCGCTCGCGTCGAGCGCGTCGCGCATTAATTCGTTTGAACGAAACTTCCCAGTGCCGACGATCAGCCGGGAGGTGAACTCGCGATCGGCGATTTTGAGTTTGGATGGCTTATCTGACATCGTAGGAGAATCTACAGCGCCCACTAAAACTGTCATCCCGAGCAAAGCGAGGGATCTCGCAAGCGTTTCTCTGCCGGAGTTTGGAACAACGCTTGCGATGTCCTTCGACTGCGTTCTGCTTCGCTGCACTCCGCTCAGGATGACAAGCTGATTTGGACTCGGCCGTTGCATGCGCTTAGTTCGTTGATGGCCCATTTCGATCTCCGACTGGGCGATTGCGTTGCCGGCATGTCCGAGCTCGCTGCGGACTCGATTGATTTGGTCGTCACCTCGCCGCCCTACAATCTCGGGATTCGCTACGGCAAGTTTATCGATACGGCGGATCGGGAAACTTACCTGAAGTGGTGCGAAACGTGGGCGCGCGCGATTCGTCGGCTCCTCCAGCCTAACGGATCCCTCTTTCTCAACGTCGGCGCCTCGCCTTCGAACCCGATGTTGCCGCACGAGATCGCGCTGCGGCTGCGAAAGTTCTTCGTCCTCCAGAACACGATCCACTGGATCAAGGCGATCAGTTTGCCTAACGAATCGGACGACGGCGAGATTTCGCGCGGTCATTTCAAACCGATCAACTCCCCGCGTTTCCTGAACGATTGCCACGAATACGTTTTTCATTTCACACCGAACGGAAAGACACCACTCGACCGGCTCGCGCTCGGCGTGCCGTACGCCGACAAGAGCAACATCGCGCGCTGGAGCCACACCGGCGGGCGCGATCGGCGTTGTCGCGGGAATACCTGGTTCGTGCCCTACGAAACAATCCAGCGCCGCGCGACGGAGCGGCCGCACCCGGCGACCTTCCCCGTGCAACTTGCCATTAACTGCATCAAGCTCCACGGCCTAACGAGAAGCAACCGAATGCTCGATCCTTTTCTCGGGATCGGAAATTCCGCGCTCGCCGCCAGGCAGTGTGGCCTAACGAACTTCATCGGGTTCGAGATCGACGAAGAATATCTCGCGGAAGCCACCCGGCGGCTGACGACAATCTCCGGGTAGCGCGCGCGTCTCGCGTGCTGGTTGACGCGTCTCGCGGCGACGAACTTTAGTGAACGTCAGGAGCGCGCCGCGTCTTGAAAGTTCGCGACGGCCGGAGTCCGTCGCCAGCATGCGAGACGCGCGCGCTACCCGGGGGCTGGCTCGCCGAATTTGCCGAGCGGCTGCACGAGATTGCCGGGCAGCGGGCGCACCCGATCGAAAATCCGATCGGCCAGCGGTTTCGCCGTGGGATAGCCCGCGAGGATCATCTCGAGGCGCGCGTCGAGGTTGTCGATGTAGTTCAGCGCGAAAGCCTCGGGCGTTTTCGGGAAAACCGGCGAGCCAAATTGCATCTCGCCGTGATGCGACGCGATCAGGTGCAACAGGTGCATCCGGCAGTCATCCATCGGCGGCGCAAGTTTGCGCCATTCCGGGGCGCGCTCGTCGGCCTCGATTTTGTGCCAGAGCGTGTTCACCACTTCCATCCCGATCGCGATGTGACCGAGCATTTCTCCGCGTTCGTCGAACGGCATGCTGAAGCCACTCTCCGGCAGGTAATTCTCCCAAAGCTTGCCGGAATCGTGGAAGAGCACGCCGGCGCTGAGCAGGTCGAAATTGAGCGTCGGATAAAGCGGCGCGATCTGCGCGGCGACGCGCATCATCTGCGCGGTGTGCTCGACGAGTCCTCCGCGCCGCGCGTGATGGTAAGTGCGCGCGCCGGCACTGCTCCGGAAACGCGCGCCATACGTCGCGATGAACTCCGCGCAGAGCGCGTAGAGCCGCGGATCACGAATCGCACCGGTCGTGGCGACGATGAATTCCCAGTCGGCCGCCTGCTTGACGCGCAACGCGGGCGGACCCTGCAGGAGCGCGGCTTTTTCGTCAATCGTTAGGCTGCGGGTTTTCCAACGGCGAGCATCGAGGCCGTACTGCTGGTGCTGGTAGAATTCCCCGCTGATCTCGACGAAATCGCCCGTCTGCATCGAGTCGCAGGCCTTGAAATTCGGATGATCGCTCCAGACGCGCAGCGTCATGCGATCGGCGGCATCGGCGAGAATGAGTTCGCAATACGGCTTTTGGTCACGGGTGGTTTTCGCGGCGAGCGACTCGATCTGCACGTGCGCGCGGGCATCGAGCGTGCCTTGCGGGACGGCCTGGCGGATTTCTCGGAGGGTCATCAATTCCATGGCGCGCTGAAATTCGCACAGTTCGCGGGGCCGGTCATCCATTGGGAAGTTCCGCGTCACGGCGAAGCGCGTGGAAGGCCGAGACCGCGCTCCACTACGACGGTCATTCTGAGCCGGCGGAGCGCGGCGTCTGCGCGGCTCAGAATCGCAAATCGTCAGGCGCGGGGTGGGGTTTTGCTTACTCCCGACAGCGCCCAACGGGCACTCCCAGGGGAATGGCCGGCGTTAATCAAGCAAGCGTTGCTCGAGCCCCGCATAGGCGTCGATCCGGCGGTCGCGGAGGAATGGCCAGTGCGTCCGGTGCTCATTCACGCGTTTCCATTCCACATCGGCGAAGAGCGTTTCTTCGCGATCGACGCTCGCCTTCGCCAGGATCTCGCCGCTCGGCGCGACGATGAAACTTTGACCCCAGAACTCGATCCCGTCGCCGCCGACTGGCGTCTCGTGGCCGACGCGGTTCACAGCGACGACGAAGCAACCGTTCGCGATCGCGTGGCTGCGCTGCATCGTTTCCCAGGCGGAATGCTGCGCGTAGCCGTACTTCGCTTTCTCGGAAGGATGCCAGCCGATCGCCGTCGGATAGAAGAGGATCTCGGCCCCGCGCAGTGTCGTTAGGCGGGCTGCTTCTGGATACCATTGATCCCAGCAGACGCAGACGCCGATGTTGCCGTGCGGCGTCGGCCAGTTACGAAAGCCGAGATCGCCCGGGGTGAAATAAAACTTCTCGTAATAAGACGGGTCATCCGGGATGTGCATTTTGCGGTATTTCCCGAGCAATTCCCCATCCGTTCCGATGATCGCGGCGGTGTTGTGATAAAGCCCGGCGGCGCGCCGCTCGAAGAGCGACGCCAGGATGATCGCACCGGTCTCTCGCGCGATTTTGCCTAACGACTCCGTGCTCGGACCGGGGATTGGCTCGGCGAGATCGAAGTTCGCGTGGTCTTCCGATTGGCAGAAATATTGGGAGCGGAAAAGCTCCGGCAGGCAAATGATCTGCGCGCCCTGCTCCGCCGCTTCGCGAACGCGCGCGACCGCTTTCGCCAGGTTCGCGCCCGGGTCGGTGCCGCACGCCATCTGGATCGCGGCGACACGCGTCGTCGCGCGGTCATCCCGAGCGGAGCGCAGCGGAGTCGAGGAATCCCGTTGGGTTTCCTCGGAGCTCTCGCTCGCGGGCTTCCCGGTCATTCCACGGGATCCTTCGACTG